>NZ_CP007597.1:0-368455 GCF_000661955.1 Stenotrophomonas rhizophila | reverse complement strand
CCTGCCGGTGCCTCCAGCGCGGCGTAGCCGCACAGGTAGGCCGGGTGTACGAAGGCGCGTACCGCCGCGCCGGAAATGTCCAGCAACGACGCACACTCGTCCACGCTGCAGGCCCGTTTCAGCAGCAGCGAACACAGCCGGAAGCTGTCGTGTTGGTGGCCCAGCACGCGGAAATCCGGCCAGCGCAGCAGGCGCACCCGTGCGTGCTGTTGCAGGCGTACATCCAGGTCGTGCCAATGCGCCGGGTGCTGGCCCCAGTGCCACAACAGCGGGCGCAGCGACTGGCGCGGCAGCTCACCGGCCAGTTGCTGGTAGCGCTTGGCGGCGATGCCATGCAGCGCCAGCTGTTCGAAATCATCGGAGAGCAGTTGCGCCAGCTCGGCATTGCCGCTGCCGTCAGGCACCACCATCTGGTCCTGCTCGAAATCCAGCAACAGCACCGGCAACCCATTCAAGGCCAGCACCGCATGCCCGTGCCGGGACTGCAGGCTTTCGCGCAGCGCGCGGGTGATCGCCTTGGCGCCGCGCGCCGCGCAGGGCTCTTCGATCGAAACGGCGGCCGGCGCGGCGGGCATCTGGCGCAGTGCGTGCTCGATGGCATGGTCGTCCAGCACCGCGTGCTCATCGCCCTGGCCATGACGCAGGTGGCCATCCTGGTCTTCGATCCAGAACTGGATCTTCGGCCGCTCACGCACCATCCGCAGCGCGGCGTTGCGTAACGCGGGCGTGTCCTTGATCACCAACAGATCGCAGTCATCCAGGTCACGGCAGCTGCGCACGGTGTCGGCCGTCAAGGCCGCGGCCGAGCGCAGGCGCTGCAACAAGGCGTGCTCCCCCTGGATATCCGATCCGACCACCAGCACCCTGGCCATCGCCTTCCCCTGCGTTGTGAGAGATCACACTTACTGCAGAAAAGATCGTCGATAGGCTATGCCATCGATACCAGGGCTTAAGTGATGCATCGCACAGATTGAAGTGACGTTTCTGCACAGTCCGTGGGTGGCCAGACGTTGTGGCGACAAGGCAAGTTCCGTACCACTCGCGTTGACGCGGCCTTCATGCCCGGGCCGCACATCTCGACCAGCATCACAGTCTGGCGTGGCCATCGGTGCAGGCCAGGCACAGGGGCGCCCAACAAAAAACCCGCGCCGAAGCGCGGGTTTCTGTCGATCACCGCAGGTGCGGCGTCGAGACCTTACAGCGCAGCCAGCGCGCTGTTGAAGGTGCTGCTCGGGCGCATCGCAGCCGAGGCCTTGGCCACGTCCGGACGGTAGTAGCCGCCGATGTCGACGGCCTTGCCCTGCACCGCAGCCAGCTCTTCGACGATCGTCTGCTCGTTGTCAGCCAGCGCCTTGGCCAGCGGGGCAAAGCGGGCCTTCAGCGCAGCGTCGTCGTCCTGCGCGGCCAGGGCCTGGGCCCAGTACAGCGCGATGTAGAAGTGGCTGCCGCGGTTGTCGATGCCACCCAGCTTGCGCGACGGCGACTTGTCGTTGTCCAGGAACTGGCCGTTGGCCTGGTCCAGGGTCTTGGCCAGCACCGTGGCGCCGGCGTTGTCGTAGCGGTTGCCGAGGTGTTCAAGCGAGGCGGCCAGGGCCAGGAACTCGCCCAGCGAATCCCAGCGCAGGTAGTCCTCTTCCACGAACTGCTGCACGTGCTTGGGGGCCGACCCGCCGGCACCGGTCTCGAACAGGCCGCCACCGGCCATCAGCGGCACGATCGACAGCATCTTGGCGCTGGTGCCCAGCTCCATGATCGGGAACAGGTCGGTGAGGTAATCGCGCAGCACGTTGCCGGTCACCGAGATGGTGTCCTCGCCCTTGCGGATGCGGTCCAGCGAGAACGCCGTCGCTTCCACCGGGGTCAGGATGCGGATGTCCAGGCCGGTCGTGTCGTGGTCCTTCAGGTAGGTTTCCACCTTGGCGATCACCTGCGCGTCGTGCGCACGTGCGGCATCCAGCCAGAACACCGCCGGGGTGCTGCTCAGGCGGGCGCGGTTGACGGCCAGCTTCACCCAGTCCTGGATCGGCGCATCCTTGGTCTGGCACATGCGCCAGATGTCACCGGTCTGCACGGCGTGTTCGAACACCACGGCGCCCGCCTCGTCGGTGACGCGCACGGTGCCGTCGGCCGGGATCTGGAAGGTCTTGTCGTGCGAGCCGTATTCCTCGGCCTTCTGCGCCATCAGGCCGACGTTGGGCACCGAGCCCATGGTGGCCGGATCGAACGCGCCGTGGGTGCGGCAATCGTCGATGACGGCCTGGTACACACCGGCATAGCAACGATCAGGGATGACGGCCTTGGTGTCCTGCAGCTTGCCGTCGGCATTCCACATGCCACCCGAATCGCGGATCATCGCCGGCATCGACGCATCGACGATGACGTCGCTGGGCACGTGCAGGTTGGTGATGCCCTTGTCCGAGTTGACCATCGCCAGGCCCGGGCGCTTGCCGTATTCGGCGGCGAGGTCGGCCTTGATGGTTTCCTGCAGCGCTTCAGGCAGCTGCGGCAGACGCGCGTAGAGATCGCCGATGCCGTTGTTGGGATCGAAGCCGGCCTGCTTGAGCACGTCGGCGTGCTTGGCCAGCACGTCCTTGTAGAACTCTTCGACGACCACGCCGAACATGATCGGGTCGGAGACCTTCATCATGGTGGCCTTGAGGTGCAGCGAGAACAGCACGCCCTTTGCCTTGGCGTCGGCGATCTGCGCCTGCACGAAGCTGGCCAGCGCGTTGCGGCTCATCACGGCGGCATCGACGATCTCACCGGCCTTGACCGCGGTCTTTTCCTTCAGCACGACGGTGGTGCCATCGGCCTGCTGCAGTTCGATCTTCAGGCTGCCGGCGGTAGCCAGCGTGGCCGACTTTTCGCTGCCGTAGAAATCGCCGCCGTCCATGTGCGACACGTGCGACTTGGACTCGGTGGACCACTTGCCCATGCGGTGCGGGTGCTTGCGCGCGTAGTTCTTCACCGACAGGGGCGCGCGGCGATCGGAGTTGCCTTCGCGCAGCACCGGGTTCACCGCGCTGCCCTTGACCTTGTCATAGCGCGCCTTGATGTCGCGCGAGACGTCGTCGGTGGGCACGTCCGGGTAGTTCGGCAGGGCAAAGCCCTGGTCCTGCAGTTCCTTGATGGCCGCCTTCAGCTGCGGCACCGAGGCGCTGATGTTGGGCAGCTTGATGATGTTGGCGTCCGGGGTGGTCGCCAGCTGGCCCAGTTCGGCCAGGTGGTCCACTTCCTTCTGCGCGTCCTTCAGGTAATCCGGGAACAGCGCCAGGATGCGGCCGGACAACGAGATATCACGGGTTTCAACGGCAATGCCGGCGGTGGCGGTGTAGGCCTCGACGATCGGCAGCAGCGACTGGGTCGCCAGGAACGGGGCTTCATCGGTAAGCGTGTAGAGAATCTTGGGCGAACTGGACATGGGGGACGGAGGCTCTCTTGCGGATCTGATGAGTGACCGCGCCGGGTGGGGCGCGCTGCGGGAAACTCCCGCATTGTCGCGTTTTAAGCCCCCCGGAGCAAAGCCGGGCCATACGCGAACGTATTGGAACACTGTGGTGCGGCCAGCTTCGTATCATCTGAAACCAGCCCATAAAAAAGACGCAGCCTCGCGGCTGCGTCCATCGTGAGCCTGTTGCCGGGAGAGAGTCGGCTGGCGGCTTACTTGACCTCGAACTCTTGCGGCGTTCCTGCCGCCTTACCATCTACCGTGACTTCCGCGCGGTACTTGCCCGCCGGCCAGCCCTTGGCATTCTTGAAGGTGACGTTGGTGGTGTCGGCACCGGTGGTGTTGAGTGCCTGGTTCTGCTCACCGGCCACCTGCCCGTCCTGGAACGTCAGCTTGGCGGCCACGTTGGCGTTGTTGGCCGCGCCGTCAGTGCGTACCGAGACGATGATGTCGTCCTTCGGTGCGAACAGCGCCACCGTTGCCACGCTCTTGTCGGCGGCAGCGGTCTTGCCCACCGTCACGGCGGTCACGTTCACGCCGGCTGCCGCGGCCATCGGCTCGGGCGCCGCAGGCGTCATCGGTGCCGGTTCAGCCGGGGTCATCGCCGCCGGTTGTGCGTTGTTGTCGGCGGTGTCTTCTTTCTTCTTGCAGCCGGCCAATGCCACGGTGGCCAGCAGGGCAGCGAGAACGGCAGTACTGATGGATGTCTTCTTCATGTAATTCCTCCCTGGGAATTCAGTGGACTACAAGCAAGGGTGACTCAGGCTTTGGGCGGCAACTTGAGGGTCTGGCCGGGGAAAATCTTGTCCGGGTCCTCGAGTACGTCACGGTTGGCCTCGAAGATCTTCTTCCAGGCGTTGGCGTCGCCCAGTTCCTGCTTGGCGATCTTCGACAGCGAGTCGCCCTTCTGCACGGTGTAGGTGCCTCCTACCTTTTCGGCGGTGCTGTCCACCGAAGCGGTAACGCCGGAGAAATCCGCCTTTTCGACCTTCTGCGCGGTGCTGTCCACGCTGGAGGTGACACCGGAGAAATCGGCCTTCTTATCGGTACTCATCCACACACTCCCGTCTTCATTGACGACATGGAACGGACGGTGTCACAGCGGGTGTTAATAGGGCATGGCGTGGATGTGAAGACGCGCGGAACGGCGACGGGCGGCCACATTGCCGGGGGTAGAGCCACCCCATGGGTGGCTGCGCGCGGTGCCGGGTTCCGGGGCAGCGACCCGTGGGGTCGCTCTACCAGGCGGTGCCGGGTTCCGGGGCAGCGACCCGTGGGGTCGCTCTACCGGGCGGTGCGCGGTCCCGGGCAGCGACCCATGGGGTCGCTCTACTGGCGTAGGTCGCGGACGGTGCGGGCCGGCAGTTCGATGCCCGGGCTGGCCCGCCACGGGTTGATGTCCAGCCCGCCGCGGCGGGTGTAACGCGCTTCCACTTCCAGCCACTGCGGTGCACAGCGCTGGGTGATTTCGCTGAAGATCCGCTCCACGCATTGCTCGTGGAATTCAGCGTGCTCGCGGTAGCTGACCAGGTACTTCAGCAGCCCCTCGCGGTCGATCTGCGGCCCGTGGTAGCGGATGCTCACACTGGCCCAGTCCGGCTGCCCCGTTACCGGGCAGTTGGACTTCAGCAGCGCCGAACTCAACGTCTCGGTCACCACCTGCGCGGCGTCGGCCGACAGGAATTCCGGCGCGGGCGGCCCGTAACGCTCGATCGCCACATCCAGCTCGTCCAGCGACTCGCCCTCGGCCTCCTCGACCAGCATCGGCACCCCGAACCGCACCGTCACCACCGCCCCGGCGCACCCGGACAGATCGGCGGTGATCCGCAGCCGCGCCGCCTCGTCATCCTCGAAGCGCGTGCTGTTGAGCGAATTGAGGTACAGCTTGAACGACTTGGATTCGATCAGATTGGGCGACGTGCACGGCACGCTGACCGTGGCCACCGCCACGCGCGGTTTGCCGCGCCGGTCCAGCCAGCTCAGCTCATAGGCCTGCCAACGGTCATGCCCGACGAACGGCAGCGCCGCCTCGTCCAGACCGATCTCTTCACGCGCGCCACGGCGCGGAATGGGAAACAGCAGCGCGGAATCGTACTGCGACGGGTAAGCAACCTCGCGACCGAGGCTGGAGTCCTGGGGGGTATTCATCGCCCCATTTTACGCCGGGAGGCGCGCGGCGTCTGGCGACGAACGCGGAAGGCCATGGCGACCGGGGGCAGTGCGCCCCCAGGCGGCGGGAGGGCCGGAACCCGCCCGCCCGTGCTGGTTTTCGCCCCGGCCAGCGGCCGGGACCTACCGTCGTTTTACCCTGCCGCCGGCGCTGGCGCCGCCGTCCCGTTGAGATAGTCCAGGCTCACCTGCAGCAACGCCCGCAGGCCCACGTCCAGCGCCTTCTCATCCAGCAGGAACTTCGGCGAGTGGTTGGCCGGCGCCGTGGCCGGATCGATCCCCTCGCTCGTCGACCCCACGAAGAAGAACAGCCCCGGTACCTCCTTGGCGTACAGCGAAAAGTCCTCCGCCCCCATCTGCAGCGGCGGCTCGTACACATTGTCCTTGCCCACCACCGCCTGCAGGCTCGGCAGCATCCGCGCCGTCAGCGCCGGATCGTTCACCGTCGCCGGATTGCCCTCGGACTCGTAGATCTCCGTCACCGCCTTGGCCCCGTGCGCCGCCGCCGTGTGCTCGGCCACGTTGCGCAGGTCCGCGAAAATCTGCTGCCGCATCCCCTCGTCGAACGTCCGGATCGTCCCCACCATCTCCACCTCGTCGGGAATGATGTTGTAGCGGATACCGCCCTTGATCGCCCCGAAGGTCAGCACCGCCGGCTGCTTGGACAGGTTCGCCCGCCGGCTCACGATCGTCTGCGCCGTCCCCACCAGATCGGCCGTCGCCACGATCGGGTCCACCCCGTTCCACGGCGCCGACCCATGCGTCTGCCGCCCGATCACCTTGATCCCGAACCGGTCCGAGGCGGCCATCAACGGCCCCCCGCGCACCGCGATCTGCCCGGCCGGCACGCTCGAGAACACATGCAGCCCGAACACCGCCTCCGGCTTGAAGTCGGCAAACAGACCCTCCTTCAGCATCAACGCCGCACCGCCCTCTTCTGGCGGCGGCGCCCCTTCTTCAGAGGGCTGGAAGATCAGCATCACCTCGCCCGGCAGGTTCGCCTGCATCTTCACCAGCGCGTCGGCCACCCCCAGCAGCGTGGCCGTATGCGCATCGTGCCCGCAGGCGTGCATCACCCCCACCGGCTCGCCGCGGTAGGTACTGGTGGCCTTGGACGCAAACGGCAGCCCGGTCTGCTCGGTCACCGGCAGGGCGTCCATGTCCGCGCGCAGCGCGATCCGCGGGCCCGGCTTGCCACCCTTGATGATCGCCACCACGCCATGGTGGGCAATCCCGGTTTTGGGCTTCAGCCCCATCGCGCGCAACTGCTCGGCCACCTTGGCCGACGTGCGCTCCTCGCGGTTGGACAGCTCCGGGTGCTGGTGGAAATCGCGCCGCCAGTCGACCACCTTGGCCTTCAGCCGGGTGGCCGCCGCCGTCACTTCCGGGCGCTCGGCGGGGGTAGCCGCGGCCAGCGCGGGGCAGGCAAGCAGCAGGGCGGACAGCAGCAGCGACAGACGAGGCATTGCACATCTCCACGGACGAACAGGACGGTCGAACCTGAATGTAGGGCATCGGCGCACTTGCTGCTGTAACTTTCTGCCCCCGCAGGCGTTCATTCATGGAACCCGGCCGGTCACATCCGGTCTGATCGCCCGTCCCATCCGTCATGCATGAAAGCTCCCGGGCGACGGGTATGCTTTGCACCAGCCATTTGGGCCCTGCCCTCCGCCAGCCTCAGGAGTTAGTTGAATGTCGCGTTTCTGGAAGATCGTGCTGCTGGTGGTCGCAGTGCTGGTGGTGGGGTTCATCGGGGTGCGCATGCTCGGCGGTGGCAAGCCCAAGGGCGACGCGGCGGCTGCGGGCGCCGGCCAGGAGGGGCAGGAGCGCAACGCCGGTCCCGTGCCGGTCACCGTGGTCGAGGCAGCCCGCCAGGACGTGCCGGTATATGCCAGCGCGCTGGGCACCGTGGCGGCGATGAACACCGTCACCGTCAGCCCGCAGGTGGGCGGCCAGCTCATCAGCATCAACTTCAAGGAAGGCCAGGAAGTGCAGAAGGGCGACCTGCTCGCGCAGATCGACCCGCGCACCCTGCAGGCCAGCTTCGATGAAGCCGCCGCGGCCAAGCGCCAGAACCAGGCGCAGCTGGCCACCGCACGCTCCAACTACCAGCGCTCCAATTCGCCGGAGTACCGCCAGTACGTGGCCAAGACCGACCTGGACACCCAGCGCAACCAGGTGGCCCAGTTTGAAAGCGCGGTCGCCGCCAACGACGCCAGCATGCGCGCCGCCCAGGTGCAGCTGCAGTACACCAAGGTCACCGCCCCGATCTCCGGCATTGCCGGCATCCGCGCGGTGGACGCCGGCAACATCGTCAGCGCCGGCACCGCGCTGGTCACCCTGACCCAGATCCACCCCATCCACGTGGTCTTCAACCTGCCCGAGCGCCAGCTGCCCGACGTGCGCCAGGCCCAGAAGGCCGGCCCGGTCACCATCGCCGCGCTCGACCGCAACGATTCCCACGTGCTCACCGACGGCGGCACCCTGGACGTGGTGGACAACCAGATCAGCAGCGACAGCGGCACCTTCCGCGCCCGTGCGCTGTTCAACAACAGCGACAACAGCCTGTGGCCGGGCCAGTTCGTGAACGTGCGCATGCAGCTGCGCACGATCGGCGGCGGCGTGGTCATTCCGACCCAGGCAGTGATGCGCGGCCCGGACGGCGAGTACGTCTACATCGTCAAGCCCGACAGCACCGTGGCCATGCAGACGGTCAAGAGCGGCGTGGAAGTGGGCGACAGCAACGTGCAGATCACCGAGGGCCTCAAGGGCGGCGAGCGCGTGGTCAGCGAAGGCCAGTTCCGGCTCAAGCCGGGCAGCAAGGTCACCGCGCTCAAGCCGGGTGAAACCCCGGCGCCGCCGACCGACGCCGAGCTCAAGGCCGCCGCCCAGCAGGACAAGGGCGGTGGTGGCCGCCGCGGTGGCGGTCCGCGCTGAGCGCGCCTGCCTGACGTTCCCGACGCCGGCCGGCTGGCCGGCGTCTGCCCGCTTCAACGCCGCATGACGTAACAGCAAGGATCCGCCCGTGGGCTTTTCGACGATCTTCATCCGCCGCCCGATCGCCACCTCGCTGTTGATGGCGGGCCTGCTGCTGCTCGGCATCCTCGGCTACCGCCAGCTGCCGGTGTCGGCGCTGCCGGAGATCGACGCGCCCAGTCTGGTGGTGACCACCCAGTACCCGGGTGCCAACGCCACCACCATGGCCTCGCTGGTGACCACCCCGCTGGAACGCCAGTTCGGGCAGATCTCCGGGCTGGAGATCATGACCTCCGATTCGTCGGCCGGCCTGTCCACGATCATCCTGCAGTTCTCGATGGACCGCGATATCGATATCGCCGCCCAGGACGTGCAGGCCGCGATCCGCCAGGCCACCCTGCCCTCCTCGCTGCCCTACCAGCCGGTCTACAACCGGGTGAACCCGGCCGACGCGGCCATCGTCACCCTCAAGCTCACCTCCGACACGCGCCCGCTGCGCGAGGTCAACAACTACGCCGACTCGATCCTGGCCCAGCGCCTGTCGCAGGTGCAGGGCGTGGGCCTGGTGTCCATCGCCGGCAACGTGCGCCCGGCCGTGCGCATCCAGGTCAACCCGGCGCAGCTGTCCAACATGGGCCTGACCCTGGAAGAACTGCGCAGCGCGCTGACCCAGGCCAACGTCAACGCGCCCAAGGGCTCGCTCAACGGCAAGACCCAGTCCTATTCGATCGGCACCAACGACCAGCTGACCAGCGCCGCCGAGTACCGCGACACCATCATCAGCTACAAGAACGGCCGCCCGGTGCGGCTGTCGGACGTGGCCAACGTGGTCGATGGCGTGGAGAACGACCAGCTGGCCGCGTGGGCCGATGGCAAGCCGGCGGTGCTGCTGGAAGTGCGCCGCCAGCCCGGCGCCAACATCGTGCAGACCGTCGAGCGCATCCGCGCGCTGATCCCGCAGCTGCAGAACGTGCTGCCGGCCGACGTGCACCTGGAGATCTTCTCCGACCGTACCGAGACCATCCGCGCTTCGGTGCATGAAGTGCAGTTCACCCTGATCCTCACCATCTGCCTGGTGGTGGCGGTGATCTTCGTGTTCCTGCGCCGGCTGTGGGCCACCATCATTCCCTCGGTGGCGGTGCCGCTGTCGCTGGCCGGCACCTTCGGGGTGATGGCCTTTGCCGGGATGTCGCTGGACAACCTGTCGCTGATGGCGCTGGTGGTGGCCACCGGCTTCGTGGTCGACGATGCGATCGTGATGATCGAAAACATCGTGCGCTACATCGAGCAGGGCAAGAGCGGCCCGGAAGCGGCCGAGATCGGTGCGCGCCAGATCGGCTTCACCGTGCTGTCGCTGACCATCTCGCTGGTGGCGGTGTTCCTGCCGCTGCTGCTGATGCCCGGCGTGACCGGCCGCCTGTTCCACGAGTTCGCCTGGGTGCTGAGCATCGCGGTGACGTTGTCGATGCTGATCTCGCTGACGCTCACCCCGATGATGTGCGCCTACCTGCTCAAGCCCGACGCGCTGCCCGAAGGCGAAGACGCCCACGAGCGCGCCGCGGCGGCCGGCAAGGAAAACCTGTGGACGCGCACCGTGGGCGCCTACGAGCGCAGCCTGGACTGGGTGCTGGACCACCAGCGCATGACCCTGGCGGTGGCCGCTGGTGCGTTGGTGCTCACCGTGGTGCTGTACGTGGTGATCCCCAAGGGCCTGCTGCCCGAGCAGGACACCGGCCTGATCACCGGCGTGGTCCAGGCCGACCAGAACATCGCCTTCCCGCAGATGGAACTGCGCACCAAGGCGGTTGCCGAAGCGCTGCGCAAGGACCCGGCCGTCACCGGCGTATCGGCCTTCATCGGCGCCGGCAGCATGAACCCCACCCTCAACCAGGGCCAGCTGTCGATCGTGCTCAAGGAGCGCGGCGACCGCGACGGGCTGGATGAGATCCTGCCGCGGCTGCAGCAGGCCGTGGCCGGCATTCCCGGCGTGGCGCTGTACCTCAAGCCGGTGCAGGACGTCACCCTGGACACCCGCGTGGCCGCCACCGAGTACCAGTACTCGCTGTCGGACGTGGACAGCGCGCAGGTCGCGCTGCAGGCCACCCGCCTGACCGAAGCGCTGCGCCAGCGCCCGGAACTGGCCGACGTCGACAACAACCTGTCCAACCAGGGGCGCGCACTGGAGCTGACCATCGACCGCGACAAGGCCAGCGTGCTGGGCGTGCCGATGCAGACCATCGACGACACCCTGTACGACGCGTTCGGCCAGCGCCAGATCTCGACCATCTTCACCGAACTCAACCAGTACCGCGTGGTGCTGGAAGTGGCACCGGAGTTCCGCACCAGCACCGCGCTGATGAACCAGCTGGCGGTGGCCTCCAACGGCGCCGGCGCACTGACCGGCAGCAACGCCACCAACTTCGGCCAGGTCACCTCGTCCAACTCGTCCACCGCCACCGGCATCGGTGCGCAGAACACCGGCATTCCGGTGGGCGCGGGCAACATCATCCCGCTGGCGGCGCTGGCCGAGGGCAAGATCACCAGCACCCCGCTGGTGGTGAGCCACCAGCAGCAGCTGCCGGCGGTGACGGTGTCGTTCAACATCGCCCCGGGCTATTCGCTGTCCGATGCGGTCAAGGCCATTGAAGAAACCAAGGACGGCCTGGACATGCCCTCGCAGGTGCATGCGCAGTTCATCGGCAAGGCCGCCGAATTCACCGGCAGCCAGACCGACGTGGTGTGGCTGCTGCTGGCCTCGCTGGTGCTGATCTACATCGTGCTGGGCGTGCTGTATGAAAGTTACATCCACCCCTTCACCATCATCTCGACGCTGCCCCCGGCCGGCGTGGGTGCGCTGCTGGCGCTGATGGTGTGCGGACTGCCGCTGTCGGTGGACGGCATCGTCGGCATCGTGCTGCTGATCGGCATCGTCAAGAAGAACGGCATCATGATGGTGGACTTCGCCATCGAAGCGCGCCGCGCCGGTGCCAACGCGCACGACGCGATCCGCCGCGCCTGCCTGCTGCGCTTCCGCCCGATCATGATGACCACCGCCGCGGCCATGCTCGGCGCACTGCCGCTGGCGCTGGGCACCGGCATCGGCTCGGAGCTGCGCCGCCCGCTGGGTATCGCCATCGTCGGCGGCCTGCTGCTGTCGCAGCTGGTCACCCTGTACACCACGCCGGTGATCTACCTGTACATGGAACGCTTCTCCGAGTGGATGCGCGAGCGCCGCGAGCAGCGCGCGCTGCGCCACGCCAGCGCCCAGGACCGCGCATGAACACGCCGTACCTGCGCGCCCCGGGGGCAGCGGCATGAATATTTCCGGGCCCTTCATCCGCCGCCCGATCGGCACCGCGCTGCTGGCCATCGGCCTGTTCGTGGTTGGCCTGTTCTGCTACCTGAAACTGGGCGTGTCGGCGCTGCCGAACATCCAGATTCCGGTGATCTTCGTGCACGCCAGTCAGTCCGGCGCGGACGCCACCACCATGGCCTCCACGGTCACCGCGCCGCTGGAACGCCACCTGGGCCAGCTGCCCGGCGTGGACCAGATGCGTTCGTCCAGCTCCGAAGGCAGCTCGCTGGTCTTCATGATCTTCCAGAGCGGGGTCGACATCGATTCGGCCGCGCTGGACGTGCAGACCGCGATCAATTCGGCCCAGGCCGACCTGCCGTCCGGGCTCGGTTCGCCGATGTTCCAGAAGGCCAACCCGAACGACGACCCGGTGATCGCCATCGCGCTCACCTCGCAGACGCAGTCGGCCGACGAGCTGTACAACGTGGCCGACTCGCTGCTGGCCCAGCGCATCCGCCAGATCAGCGGCGTGTCCTCGGTGGATATCGCCGGTGCGTCCACGCCGGCGGTGCGGGTGGATGTGAACCTGCGCCTGCTCAACGCGCTCAACCTCACCCCCGATGACCTGCGCAACGCGGTGCGCGCGGCCAACGTGACTTCGCCCACCGGCTTCCTCACCGACGGCAACACCACCACCGCGATCATCGCCAACGACTCGGTGGCGCGCGCGGCCGACTTCGCCAACCTGGTCATCAAGACCCAGGACGACGGCCGGGTGATCCGCCTCAAGGACGTGGCCAACGTCTACGACGGCCAGCAGGACGCCTACCAGGCCGCGTGGTTCGACCACAAACCGGCGGTGGTGATGTATGTGTTCACCCGCGCCGGCGCCAACATCGTGGAGACCGTGGACCGGGTCAAGGCGCAGATCCCGATGCTGCGCGACTACCTGCAGCCGGGCACGGTGATGACCCCGTACTTCGACCGCACCCCGACCATCCGCTCGTCGCTGCACGAAGTGCAGATCACCCTGCTGATCAGCCTGGCCATGGTGATCCTGACCATGGCGCTGTTCCTGCGCCGGCTGGCACCGACCCTGATCGCGGCGGTCACCGTGCCGTTGTCGCTGGCCGGTGCGGCGCTGGTGATGTACGTGTTCGGCTTCACCCTGAACAACCTGAGCCTGCTCGCGCTGGTGATCGCGATCGGGTTCGTGGTCGACGATGCGATCGTGGTGATCGAGAACGTCATGCGCCATCTCGACGAAGGCATGCCCCGCATGCAGGCCGCGCTGACCGGCGCGCGCGAGATCGGCTTCACCATCGTCTCGATCACCGCCTCGCTGGTGGCCGTGTTCATCCCGCTGCTGTTCGCCAGCGGCATGGTCGGTGCGTTCTTCCGCGAGTTCACCATCACCCTGGTGGCGGCGATCGTGGTGTCGATGATCGTCTCGCTCACGCTCACCCCGGCGCTGTGCAGCCGCTTCCTGAGCGCGCACACCGAACCGGAAAAGCCCTCGCGGATCGGCCGCTTCCTGGATGCCACGCACGACCGCATGCTGCGCGTGTACACGGTCTGCCTGGACTTCTCGCTGCGCCACGCCCTGCTGCTGTCGCTTACCCCGATCCTGCTGATCGTGGCCACGGTGATGCTGGGCGGGGCGGTCAAGAAGGGCTCGTTCCCGGCCCAGGACACCGGCCTGATCTGGGGCCGCGCCAACTCCAGCGCCACGGTGTCCTTCGAGGACATGGTCAACCGCCAGCGCCGCATCACCGACATGCTGATGGCCGACCCGGCGGTGAAGACCGTGGGCGTGCGCCTGGGCAGTGGTCGCCAGGGCTCCAGCGCGCAGTTCAACGTGCAGCTGAAGACCCGCAAGGAAGGCCGCAAGGAAACCACCGCGCTGGCCCTGGCACGGCTGAGCGCCAAGGCCGACCGCTACCCGGACCTGCAGCTGCGCCTGCGCGCGATCCAGGATCTGCCCAGCGATGGCGGCGGCGGCAACAGCCAGGGCGCGCAGTACCGGGTCTCGCTGCAGGGCAACGACCTGGCCCAGCTGCAGGAATGGCTGCCCAAGGTGCAGGCCGCGCTGAAGAAGAACCCGAAGCTGCGTGACGTGGGCACCGACGTGGACACCGCTGGACTGCGCCAGAACGTGGTGATCGACCGTGCCAAGGCCGCACGCCTGGGCGTGTCGGTGGGTGCGATCGACGGCGCGCTGTACGGCGCGTTCGGCCAACGCCAGATCTCCACCATCTACTCGGACATCAACCAGTACAGCGTGGTGGTCAACGCACTGCCCGAACAGACCGCCACCCCGCGTGCGCTGGATGAGATCTACGTGCGTGCCGGCAACGGCGAGATGATCCCGCTGACCGCCGTGGCGCATCAGGTGCCCGGGCTGGCACCGCCGCAGATCACCCACGAAAACCAGTACACCACGATGGACCTGAGCTACAACCTGGCGCCGGGCGTGAGCACCGGCGAAGGCGAGGCGATCATCAAGTCCACCGTGGACGGCCTGCGCCTGCCCGGTGACATCCGCATCAGCGATGGCGGCGGCTTCAACGTGCAGCTCAACCCGAACTCGATGCTGATCCTGGTACTGGCCGCCATCATCACCGTGTACCTGGTGCTGGGCATGCTGTACGAAAGCCTGGTGCACCCGGTGACGATCCTGTCCACGCTGCCGGCCGCGGGCGTAGGCGCGCTGCTGGCGTTGTTCGTGACCAACACCGAACTGTCGGTGATCTCGATGATCGCGCTGGTGCTGTTGATCGGCATCGTCAAGAAGAACGCGATCATGATGATCGACTTCGCGGTGGTGGCCCAGCGCGAGCACGGCAAGAGCCCCCGCGATGCGGTGCGCGAGGCCAGCATCGTGCGCTTCCGCCCGATCATGATGACCACCATGGTGGCGATCCTGGCCGCGGTGCCACTGGCCATCGGCCTGGGCGAAGGCTCCGAACTGCGCCGCCCGCTGGGCATCGCGATGATCGGCGGCCTGCTGTTCTCGCAGAGCCTGACCCTGCTGAGCACGCCGGCGCTGTACGTGATCTTCTCGTGCCTGCGCGAACGCTGGGTCAACCGACGCGCCCGCCGCCGCGAGCGGCGTGCAGTGAAGCGCAGCGCCATCGCCCGGTAGGTACCGACCGTTGGTCGGTACGCCCGGTCGGTCCGCCTCGGTTTGACGCCAAGCAACAAAACGCGAACAATTCGCATCCAGCCACGGTCCTGCATCGCCTTCGCGATGCCCCCGCTGCCGGTTCCCGGCCAGCCTGCGCGATCCAGCCATCGACCCTCCCCCGCCCTCTGTAGATCGCGGACGGCGTTGTGCTGTCCGCCAAGGAACCCATCGATGCTGTCGTCCCCCCTGCCCCGCCTGGCCACGTTGGCCGTTGCGCTGTCGCTGGCCTGCGCCGCCCATGCCCAGTCCACTCCGGACGGCGCCGTGCGCGCGCGCTCGGCCACCGATCTGGATGCGGTCAAGGTCATCGCCGAACGCACCCACACCGACACCGGCGCGCTCGGCGACCGCGCCGTGCGCGACACCCCGTTCGCGATCGCCGTGGTCGGCCGGGAAGAGATCGAAAAGCGCCAGGTGGTCTCGCTCGGTGATGCCTTCCTGACCGACCCCTCGGTGGTCACCCAGGTCAGCGCGTATGCCAGCGGCTGGAGTTCGCCGATCCGCAACCGCGGCATCGACCTCAGCTACGACAGCTACCGCGTCAACGGCCTGCAGGTGTCCTCGTGGGGCACCGAATGGCCGCTGGAAGTGATGGAACAGGTGGAACTGCTCAAGGGCCCCGGTGGCTTCATGTACGGCTTCGGCCAGCCCGGCGGCATCGTCAACTACGTCACCAAGAAGCCCACCGACACCCCCACCTTCGCCGCCCAGCTCGGCTGGCGCGAGGCGGGTATCGTGAGCGGCCAGGTCGACGTGGGCGGGCGCTTCGGCAATGAAGACATGTTCGGCTACCACTTCAACGCGTACCAGGAGAAGGGCGAAACCTTCAACGGTGGCGAGGTCAACCGCAAGGTTGGCGCCCTGTCACTGGATGCGCGCCTGAGCGACAGCCTCACCTGGACCTTCGATGGCGTGTTCCAGTCGCGCGAGCTCAGCAACGAATCGCCGCAGTACTACTTCATCGGTCTGACCGAGCTGCCGCGCCCAATGGCCGGCGACATCGACAACAGCATCGACGGCAGCTACTACGACACCCGTTCCAGCCTGCTCTCCACCGCGTTGAACTGGCAGATCAACAGCGACTGGAAGGCCAGCCTCAGCTATGGCGTGACCACCTCGTGGAACGACGTCAACAAGGTGTTCGCCTACATCGACAACGTCAACGGCGATTACAACGTCAACACCTACGAACTGGGCGGCAAGAGCGAGTGGAAGCTGGCCCAGGCCATCGTGCAGGGCCGCTTCGACACCGGCCCGCTGTCGCACCAGGTGGTGGCCGGCGTCTCGCACCAGACCGGCCTGGGCTGGGACCGCCCGAACGAATGGAACACCATCGGCCGCGGCAACATCTACCAGCGCCCGGTGCTGCGCCACGATGCCGTAGGTTCGCGCGTGCTCAGCCGCGGCAGCGAAACCGTGCAGCAGGCCGTGTTCGTCAGCGACACGGTCAGCTTCGCCGATGGCTGGTCGCTGCTGGCCGGCGCGCGCTACAACGATTTCGAGAACAAGGGCGCCTACCACACCTACCCGGTCACCCCCACCTACGCCCTGATGTACAAGCCGGCCGATGCCGTCACCCTGTACGCCAGCTACGTGGAATCGCTGGAAGCAGGCAGCCGCGTCGGCAGCGACTACATCAACGCCGGCACCGTGCTCGACCCGACCATCAGCACGCAGTACGAGATCGGCGCCAAGATCGAGTACCCGCGCTGGAACGCCAACGCCGCCGCCTTCCGCCTGGAGCGCGGTGCCAACATCGACCGGCTCACCCCTGTCGGCAAGCTGCTGGTACAGGACGGCATCACCCTGTACGAAGGCGTCGAAATCAGCGGCAACGTCCGCCTGACCGACGCGCTCACCGTCGGCGGTGGCGTCACCTGGCTCGATCCCACCTACGACAAACTGTCCCCCGACAGCGTGGCCCAGCAGGGCAACCGCACCGCCGGCGCGGCCCGCTGGCAGGGCGTGCTGCACGCCGACTACAGCATCCCGCAGGTGGACGGCCTGAGCGTGTATGCGCTGGCCCGCTACTACGGCGATGTGTATTACGACGCCGACAACACCCTCAAACTGCCCGACTACACCCTGGTCAACGCCGGCCTCGGCTACCGCATGCAGCTCGACGGCCACCCGGTCACCTGGCGCGCCGGCGTGGAGAACCTGGCCAACAAAAAATACTGGTCCAATGCCGGCGTCGGCCTGCCGCGCACCTTCGCAGTGAGCGTGCGCTTCGACATGTAACTCGATCGGCCGGTAGCTCCCCACACCCGGTAGTGCCGGCCGCTGGCCGGCTCCTCGCACACCCTCCGCACCCGGGTAGTGCCGGCCGCTGGCCGGCTCCTCGCACACCCTCCACACCCGGGTAGTGCCGGCCGCTGGCCGGCTCCTCGCACACCATCGACACCCGGTAACGCCGGCCGCTGGCCGGCTCCTCGCACCTCCGTCCGGGCGCACGGGGAGCCGGCCAGCGGCCGGCACTACCGGGCGCATCGTCCCCGCCCTGCGCAGCACGTTGACGTTGGATCGCCTTCAGGCTGTCCCCTTCACCCCACACCCGCAATAATGGGCTGCCCCGCACCCCGAGCCCGCATGTCCGCCCGAGAATCCCGCCTGAGCCGCCTGTGGGCGCATGAAAAGGCCAGCTACGGCCTGCGGGTACTCATCGCGCTGTCGGTGGCCATGGGCCTGTGCTGGCACCTGGACCAGCTGCCCGCGCTGCCCGGCGTGTTCCTCGGCATCATTGCCAGCGCCATCGCCGAAACCGACGACAACTGGTGGGGCCGGACCAAATCGGTCGCCCTCTCCCTGCTCTGCTTCGTCATCGCCGCCGCCGCGGTGGTCGAACTGTTCGCCTGGCCCTGGCTGTTCATCGCCGCACTGGCCGTGTCCACCTTCGGCCTCACCCTGCTCGGCGCGCTCGGCGAACGCTACGCGTCCATCGCCCAGGCCACCGTCACCCTGGCCATCTACACCATGATCGGCCTGGAACAGCACGGCGCCAGCGACCGCGCCCAGGCCATCAGCGCGGTCAGCCACCTGCTCGCCGGCGCGCTCTGGTACGGCCTGCTCTCGATCCTGTGGACCGCCCTGTTTGCCAACCGGCCCGTGCGCGAGCGCATCGCCCGTCTGTACCTCGAGCTGGGCCGCTACCTGCAGCTCAAGGCCGACCTGTTCGAACCCATCCGCGACGCCGACGTGCAGAAGCGCCAGCTGGCCCTGGCCGAACAGAATCGCCGCGTGGTGGAGGCGCTGAACATCGCCAAGGTCGCCATCCTCGCCCGCTTCGGTCGCTCCGGCCGGCCCGGCGTGCAGTCCGGCCTGTACCTGCGCCTGTACTACATGGCCCAGGACTTCCACGAACGCGCCAGCTCCTCGCACTATCCCTACGGCGCGCTCACCGAGGCGTTCTTCCACAGCGACGTGCTGTACCGCTGCCAGCGCCTGCTCGCGCTGCAGGGCGAGGCCTGTGCCAACCTGGGCCTGGCCATCCGCCTGCGCCGCCCGTTCCAGTACGGGGAGCGCACCAAGCAGGCCACCGCCGACCTCACCGATTCGCTCACCTGGCTGCGTGCCCAGCACAACCCGCAGTGGCAGCGCCTGCTGTCCTCGCTGGAGCTGCTCGGCCACAACCTGCAGAGCATCGAGCGGCGCCTGTCCGAGGCCGAAAAGTCCGACGCCACGTTGGACAACGTCGACACCCGCCTGCGCGACACCAATCCGCATACCCTGCGCGAAATGTTCGTGCGCATCCGCCAGCAGCTCACCCCCGGCTCGGTGCTGTTCCGCCACGGCCTGCGCATGGCGCTGGCCCTGATCGTCGGCTTTGCGGTGATCCGCCTGGTCAACGCCCAGAACGGCTCGTGGGTGCTGCTCACCATCGTGTTCGTGTGCCGCCCGCATTTCGGCGCCACCCGGCAACGGCTGGCCCAGCGTATCGCCGGCACCCTGATCGGGCTGGTGCTGACCTGGGCGCTGATGCAGCTGTTCCAGGACCTGCGCATCGAACTGCTGATCGCCCTGCTCTCGGCGCTGCTGTTCTTCTTCACCCGCAGCGACCGCTACCTGGTGGCGTCGGCGGCCATCACGGTGATGGCGCTGACCTGCTTCAACCTGATCGGCGACGGCTTCCTGCTGATCTGGCCCCGCCTGGTCGACACCCTGCTGGGCTGCGCGATCGCCGCGGCCGCGGCCTTCCTGATCCTGCCCGACTGGCAGGGCCGCCGCTTGAACCTGGTCATGGCCCGCGTGCTGGCCAACTGCGCGCGCTACCTGGATGCGGTGCTGGGCCAGTACGGCAGCGGCATGCAGGACGACCTGGCCTACCGCATCGCCCGCCGCGACATGCACAACGCCGACGCCGCACTGTCCACCGCGCTGTCGAACATGCTGCGCGAGCCGGGCCACGTGCGCCGCAACCTGGATGCCGGGTTCCGCTTCCTGGCGCTCTCCAACACCCTGCTGGGGCATCTGTCGGCGCTCGGTGCGCATCGCGCGCAGCTGGACAGCTACGCGCAGGACGCCCAGGCACTGGCCGGCGGCGAGCGGGTGGAACACGCCATGCAGCAGATCGCCGCGGCGCTGGAGCAACGCCAACCGGTGGAGGAGGCCGATAACGACGGCGACCGCGCCCTGGCCGAGCAGCTGGAACAGATCACCGACGACATGCCGCCCAAACTGCAGCTGATCCGCACCCAGATGGGCCTGATGCTGCGCCTGCTGCCCAAACTGCGCGGCGCCGCCAACGAGGCCGCGCGCACCTTGCGGTAAGGGGGCTCCGGGGCAGCGGGGCAGAGCCCCGCTCTACGACGGCTCCTCCAACGCCATACGACCGTCCCCGTAGCGCCGGGCTCTGCCCGGCAGCCGTAGATCGGCGCAACGCCGGGGGCCGCCCCGGCTGCATGCTAGGCTGCGCCGGTTCGCAAGGAGTTTCCATGTCCGGCCACAGCCAGTTTGCCCTGCTCAAGCAGCGTCGCTTCCTGCCGTTCTTCGTCGTCCAGTCGCTGGGTGCGTTCAACGACAACGTGTACCGGCAGGCCATCATCGGCCTGCTGTTCTACCTCGGCGTCAGCCAGGAAGAGCAGTCGCTGTACACCACGCTGGCGCCGGCCATCTTCATCCTGCCCTACTTCCTGTTCTCGGCACTGGCCGGGCAGATCGCCGAAAAACTGGAAAAATCGCGGCTGATCGTGATCACCACCACCATGGAGATCGCGATCATGTCGCTGGCCGCGGTGGGCTTCCTCACCCAGAGCATGCCGGTGCTGCTGGTGGCCCTGTTCTGCACCGGCCTGCAGTCCACCCTGTTCGGCCCGGTGAAGTATTCGGTGCTGCCCTCGGTGCTGCGCCCGGAAGAACTCACCGGCGGCAACGGGCTGGTCGAGATGGGCACCTCGATGTCGATCCTGACCGGCATGATCAGCGGCGGCATCATCTTCACCCTGGCCGGCAGCTTCGGCCCGGTGGTGGCGGCCACCGCGGTGATCGCGCTGGCCATCTTCGGCAACATCACCGCGCGCATGATCCCCAAAGTGGATGCGGGCGCGCCGGACCTGAAGATCAACTGGAACCCGATCCCCGAATCGCTGGCCGTGCTGCGCCTGGCCAAGAAGCAGAAGGCGGTGCGCAACGCCATCCTGGGCGTGTCCTGGTTCTGGTTCGTGGGCACCATGCTCACCTCGCAGCTGCCCACCTACGCGGTGGTCAACCTGGGCGGCGAGCCCACCCTGTACATCTTCGCGCTGGCGCTGTTCTCGGTCGGCACCGGCGTAGGCTCGCTGCTCTGCGAAAAACTGTCCGGGCGCACGGTGGAAATCGGCCTGGTGCCGCTGGGCGCGTTCGGCATGACCGCCTTCATGCTGGACCTGTACTTCGCCCGGGCCGGCACGGCCACCGCGGCCGGCCTGAGCGTGGGTGCCTTCGTTGCCCAGCCCGGCAGCATCCGCATCATCATCGACCTGATCGGCATCGGCCTGTTCACCGGCTTCTTCGTGGTGCCCCTGTTCGCACTGATCCAGAGCCGCACGCCGAAGTCGGAGATGTCGCGCGTGTTCGCCGCGCTCAACATCCAGAACTCGGGCTTCATCGTGGGTGCGGCGATGATCGCGCTGGCCACGCAGAAGTTCCTGCACTGGACCATCCCGCAGCTGTTCCTGGCGCTGGCCATCGCCAATGCCGTGGTGTCGATCTACATCTTCACCATCGTCCCCGAATTCCTGATGCGCTTCCTCAGCTGGGTGATGGTGCGCGGCCTGTACCGGCTGCGCCTGCACGGGATCGAAGCCAATGTGCCCGACGAAGGCGCTGCGCTGATCGTGTGCAACCACGTCAGCTACATGGACGCGTTGATCCTGTCGGCGACGATTCCGCGCCCGGTGCGCTTTGTCATGTACTACAAGATCTTCAACATCCCGGTGATGCGCTGGATCTTCCGCACCGCCAAGGCAATCCCCATTGCCGGCGCGCGCGAGGACCCCGCGCTGATGCAGGCCGCCTTCGATGAAGTGGACAAAGCCCTGGCCGACGGCGAGCTGGTCTGCATCTTCCCCGAAGGCGCGCTCACCCGCGATGGCGAGATGGGCGCGTTCAAGTCCGGCGTGGAGAAGATCCTCGAGCGCCGCCCGGTGCCGGTGGTGCCGATGGCACTGCGCGGCATGTGGGCCAGCATGTGGAGCCGGCGCGACACCCGGCTGGGCCGCATGCGCGTGCCACGCCGGTTCCGCGCGCATGTCGAGGTGGCCGCCGCGCCGGCGCTTGCCGGCCAGGGTGCCAGTGCCGACATCCTGGAGCAGCAGGTACGGCAGCTACGCGGAGAAAATGGCTGAGGCCTAGTGCCGTCTGGATGTAAACGCATACATCCGGGCGTCCATCGGGTAAATTAGCGCCGGGGGACGTCCGATCCGCGCAGGCCAGCGCGGCGGCGGCCGAATATCATGCGTACCGTTTGTTGCACCGATCGATGACGTTGCCACTGTGTGTGCGTGCGTTGTACCCCGTTCCACGCCCGTCAAATCCACCCAAGAAAATGGAGCTTTTCAGATGAACACCACTGCCGCACAAATCCCGAACCACCTGGTCTGGGCCATCCTGGCCACCCTGTTCTGCTGCCTGCCGGGCGGTATCGTGTCGATCGTCTACGCTGCCCAGGTCAACGGCAAGATTGCCGCAGGTGACCTTGCCGGCGCGCGTGACTCGTCGGACAAGGCGAAGAAGTGGGCCATGTGGTCGGCCATTGCCGGCGTCATCGTCGCCGTGCTGTACGTCGTGCTGGTGATGGCGATGGGCGGCCTGGGCGCGCTGAGCAACAGCGGCTACTGATCAGCACCGGGACGGCCTGGCCGGGGAACCTGCATGGGTTCACCGGCCGGGCCGTTTGCGCGTCATGGCCCTGCCCTCCCGAACCACGCTTGCCCGCTGGGCGCCCACGGCACTGGTTGCCGGCCTGGGCGCAGGCGCCATCGTGGTGTTGCGCAACGTCAGCCCCTATGGCGCCAACAGCCCGCTGCCGGGTTGCCCGCTGTACGCACTGACCGGCCTGTACTGCCCCGGCTGCGGCAGCACGCGCTGCCTTTACTCGCTGGTCCATTTCGATTGGCAGGGCGCCATCGCGATGAATCCGCTGCTGGTGATTTCGCTGCCCTTCCTGCTGCTCATGCTGCTGCACGGTGCCGGGGTGCGCCCGCGCGTACTTGAACCCCTGATGCGCGTGCTGGCCAGCCCGATGTTCTGGCTGGTGTTGCTGGTGGGGTATGCGGTGCTTCGCAACCTGCCATGGATGCCATTCGCCTGGCTTGCGCCGGGTTAGCGTGGCAGGTGCCGGGTAGAACCCGGCATTACGGGATACGGATGCCGGGTGGAACCCGGCACTACCGGGTCAGGTTACCCAGCCGGCAATGACCAGCAGGGCCAGCGCGGCCATCCACAGCAACAGCATCCGCCACACCAGGCTCATCGCATCGCGCAGCTCCGGCAGGCGACGCCACACCGGCACCATCCCGGCATCGCTGTAGTCGTGTGCTTCTTCGCGCAGTTCGGCGCTCACGCTGGCCCGCGCCACCGCGCCCAAAAACACCGTCGAGGTCGCCCACTGGTTGCCGTGCGCCTGTCGCCAGGCTTTGTAGGCCGTGTCGAAGTTGCCCACCAGGGCCATCGACAGCGACATCAGCTGGGCCACCGGCCATTCCAGCCAGCCCAGCACCACCCGTGCACCGACCACGGCGTCGAGCGGGGCCAGCGAACGCATCGGCCCAACCGCCAGCAAGGCCAGCAGCCGGTACGCCACGGCGCCCACCGGGCCCAGCAGCAGGAACCAGAACAGCACCGCGAACCAGCGCCGCAGGCCGTTGAGCACCGTGGCCTCGACCAGCGACGATACGTCCTCGTGCAGGCTGCCCCCGGCCGATTGCAGCTGGGCGATCGCCGCGTGCCGGGTGTTTGCGTCATCGGCGTCGATCACCGCTTCCACGTCACGGTCCAGGTCGCGCGGGCCCCAGCAGATCACCAGCGTGGCCACGCCCAGCAGCAGTGACGGCAGGCCGAACACGCGGCCGTGCAACGCCCACTGCAGCAACAGCACCCCCAGCACCCACGGCAGCACCGCCAGCACCCAGCCCTGGCGGCTGCGCCAGAACCCGTTTTCGGCCGCATGCGCATCCAGCCATTGCAGCCAGCGCCGGTAGAACCCGAAACCGCGAAGGGCCACGGCCGCAGCCGGTGCGACATGGCCCAGGGCCAGGGCGACCAGCACGGCAACCAGGGTGGTGAACATGTATGCCTCCGGCGCGGATCGTGGCCGCTACTATGCCTTGCGACCCGGCAATTCCCCGGGCCGAGGGTAATGTACGCCGCTGCGTGTTCAGCCAGCGGCAACGCAGGCCGTGGCTCAGCCCACCTGCTGGCGGTACCAGTGCTCGATCAGGCTGCGCGAAATCGAAATCGGCGGCGACAGGCGGATGCCCTCGCCGTCGTCTTCGACATCCCGGGCCAGCGCCGCGCCCACTTCCTCGGCCGTGAACCAGCGTGCATCTTCCAGCTCGCCGTCCACCGTAGGCACGTCGTCTTCGGCCGTGGCCGCAAAGCCCAGCATCAACGCGCCCGGGAACGGCCAGGGCTGGGTGCCCAGGTACTGGCAGTGGCGAACGCGCACCTTGCTCTCTTCGAACACTTCACGCACCACGGTCTGCTCCAGCGACTCGCCCGGCTCGACGAACCCGGCCAGCACCGAATAGCGGCGCGGTGCCCAGTTGGCCTGCCGCCCGAGCAGCAGCCGCCCGTTGTTTTCCACCGCCACGATCACCGCCGGGTCCACCCGCGGGTAGTGCTCGGTACCGCATTGCGCGCAGCGCCCGACAAAGCCGCCGCGCGCGAAGGTGATGCCGCCGCCGCACACCCCGCAGAAGCGCGTGCGCGATTGCCAGTACGACATCCCGCGCGCATAGCAGAACGCGCTGGCATCGGCGGCCGACCACGTGGTGGCCGACTCGCGCAGATCCGCCCGCTGCGGGGCGGTGACATCCACGGTCGCTGCTTCCAGCGAGAACCAGGCGCGCTCACCACGCAGCCCAAGGAAGATCGCCGTTCCCGGCCCGCCCCCGACCTGCGCGCCGGTCAGCGCAAGCGGCTGGCCATCGTCGCCGGCCAGCGCGCGACCGTCGGTGTCGAGCACCAGCACGTGCGCATCGGGCCACAGCCGCGCCAGCGCGTCGGCGTCCTGGCGCAGTGGATCGGCACGTTCAAGGGGATCGGTGGTGAAAGCAAAGCCGGACAGCGGCGTAGAAAATGTCGACATGCGGCAAGCCTGCCCACATTCGATCACAGTGGCAAGCGCCAGCCGACCGGTGTGGTCGGCAGCGCCACGCAGATCACATACTGAAACTGCTGCCGCAGCCGCAGGTGGTTTTGGCGTTCGGATTGCGGATCACGAACTGCGCGCCGGTCAGGCTTTCGGTGTAGTCCACCTCGGCGCCCATCAGGTACTGCAGGCTCAGCGGATCCACCAGCAGGGTGACACCGTTGGTGTCCACCGCCAGATCATCCTCGGCGCGGTTCTCATCGAACTCGAAGCCGTACTGGAAGCCGGAGCAGCCGCCGCCCTGGATGTACACGCGCAAGGCAAGGCTGGTACTGGCCTCGTCCTGGATCAGTTCCTTCACTTTGGCCGCAGCGGCTTCGGTGAAGTTGAGGGGACGGTCCAGCGATTGGTAGTTCGGCGCGGCGACAGGTGCGCCGGGCAGGGAAACAAGCGTGCTCATGTCCCCAGCATGGGGGCGCATGGGCACGCTTTCAAGCTGTCAGCCGTTCAGGCCATGGCCTCGGCCAGCTTCTTGCGGGCTGCGCCGTCCTTGCCCTTGCCGGCGGTGTCGTCGGCCGGCGGCGGCAATGCGGCCATCTGCGCGCTGCCGTGGATCAGGCGACCGGTCAGCTGCGCGCCGGCGTTCATCTCCACCACCTGGTAGTGGATGTTGCCGGAGACCCGCGCGGTCGGGGTCAGCTCCACCTTTTCGGTGGCGTGCACGTCGCCGTCCAGGCGGCCACTGATGACCACCACCTGGGCGCGGATCTCGCCCTCGATGCTGCCCTGCTCGGCCAGGGTGATGGTGGCATTGGCTGCCCCCTCCGCGGCGATGACCTTGCCCAGGATGGTGCCTTCCACATACAGGCCCCCACTGAACTCCACGTCGCCGCGGATCACCACCTGTGCGCCGATCAGCGCGTCCACGACCAGATGTCCGTCGCGGTTGGATTTGTTGCTGCCAAACATGGGCTTACTCCCCTTCTTTCGCCGATGGTGCTGCCGGTGCGCCGGCCTGCTTCCAATCAAAAACCTGGGTGGCGCCCCCCGCGCCCGATCCCAGCGTGACCCGCACACGTTGCGGGGTGAAGTCTTTCGGCAGGATGATGCTGCCGGTGAGCTGCTGGAAATACCGGAAGGAATAGTCCTGGCCCGGCACCTTGGTGCGCTGGTGCAGCTCGTCCCAGCTGACCGAGGTCAGCTTGCCGCCTTTGACGCCTTCCACGGTAAACCGCATCTGGCCCTGGCTGATCGCACCGCGATTGAGGTTCTGGGTCAGCACCACCGCGTACTGCCAGGTGCCGCCGGTTTCCGGGCTGAATTCGACCGAATGGGTGTTCAGGCCCTTGCGCTGGCTGGTCGCCCCCACCAGACGCTCGTAGAAGGCCACGTCCGCGCGCAGACCGGCGATTTCCTCGTCGCGCTCGCCCAGCGAGGTCTGCACTTCATTGTTGGCGGCCCGGCTGATGCGGTCCGACGCCTGCAGCGTGGCCTGGCGCTGCTGCAGCTCGACCACCTGCTTGTTCAGGCTTTCCGCGCGCGCCTGCGCCGCGTCCAGCTGCTTGCCGGCATCCCCGCCGGGGCCGGCGGTCCAGCGCCCGATCAGGACGGCCAGGATGACGCTGACCAGCCACACCCCGGCCAGAATGGCCAGACGGCGGCGATCCTGCACGGGCGGCGTGCCGGGCCGGCGGATCTGGATACGCGATGGAGTCGGAGAGTTCATGGCGGTTGTCCGCGGCAGCGCGCTTGGCGATACCGGCACGGCCCCTGTCGGAACGAGCGACTGGCTAGTGTAAATCAGGGTCGGGCGATTTCACGCGCCAGCGGGCGTGGCCGGCGGTGGCGTTCATTGACGTCATCCCCGATAGTGTGGGCCTGTGCACACTTTGCAGGCGGAGCGCGCGTCATGACCGAAGCCCATCTGTTCGTCGTCGGCATCCTGCTGGCCTGGCTGGCGGGCATCCGCGTCTACCTGACCGTGTTCGGCGTGGGCCTGGCCGGGCTGCTGGGCTGGGTGGACCTGCCGCCGGCCCTGCAGGCCACCGAATCGTACTGGGTGCTGGGTACCTCGGCGGTGCTGGCGGTGGCCGAGTTCTTCGCCGACAAGATTCCCGGGGTGGATTCGGTCTGGGACCTGGTCCAGACCCTGGCCCGGGTGCCGGCCGGTGCCTTCCTGGCCGCCGCCACCCTGTCACCCGGCGGCGAACTCAGCGGCACCGCGCTGGTCGCCGGGGCCGGGGTGGCGCTGGCCAGCCACGGGCTCAAGTCCGGTACCCGCGCCCTGCTCAACACCTCACCGGAACCGGCCAGCAACTGGGTGGCCTCGGCTGCCGAAGACACCGTGGTGGTGGGCGGGCTGGCATTGGCGCTGGCCCACCCGTGGCTGGCGCTGATCCTGGTGGTTGGCTGCAGCCTGATCGGCGCGCTGGTGGTGTGGTGGGTGTGGCGCACATTGTGGAAGGGCATGCGCTGGTTGCTCGGGCAAGCCGCCGAGCGACCCGGGGCGCTGCCGAATCGCGACGTGCTGCCACCGTAGGCACAGCCAGGCACGGCATAATTGCGTCGCAGACTGGGAGTATTGATGGCCGTCACCGACAACGTTGTTGCATCCGCCCGCGCCACACGCGCTGAGACCCCGCCCGCCGACCATTGGCAACGGTGGGTCGGCAGCGCCGCGCCGGTCGCTGCCGCGCCGAGCAACGTGGTACCGCTTACCGCAGCCATCGCAGCGGCCCCACCGCCGCTACCGCAGGCACCGCAGGCACGCGAAGACGACCCCGCGCCGCTGGGCCTGGATGCGCCCTACCGGGTGCTGATTGTCGAAGACGACCGCTCCCAGGCCCTGTTCGCGCAGAGCGTGCTGCACGGCGCCGGGATGGAGGCCATCGTGCACAGCGACGCCGAAGGCGTGCAGCAGGCCATCGCGGACAACCGCCCCGACCTGATCCTGATGGACCTGCACCTGCCCGGCCTGGACGGCATGCGCCTGACCGCGCTGATCCGCCAGCAACCCGGCCAGCAGCTGCTGCCCATCGTATTCCTCAGTGGTGATCCGGACCCGGAGCGCCAGTTCGAAGTGCTCGACAGTGGCGCCGACGATTTCCTGAGCAAGCCGATCCGTCCGCGCCATCTCATTGCCGCGGTCTCCAACCGGATCCGCCGTGCGCGTGCGCAGGCCGCCACCCAGCCCGGCGCCAATGGCGCGCCGGCCATGAACAACCCCGAGACCGGCCTGCCCACCCGTCACCATGTGATGCAGCAGCTGGCCGCCTCGCTGGCCCACCGCGACCATGGCGGCCTGTTCTTCATCGAAGTGGCCAGTGCCTTGGGCCTGCGCGAACGCTATGGCTACGCCGCGTTCGAGCGCCTGATGGTGCAGGCCGCGCAGCGCCTGGCTGACAGCGCGCAGCCGCACCTGTTGGCACGCTTGAACGACAACAGCTTCCTGGTGCTGGCCCGCGGCATCGACGAGGAAAGCCTGGACGGCGTGGCCCAGCACCTGCGTGAGCAGTTGTCCGGGCGCGCCTTCGTGATCCGCGACGACGAGTCGGTGCACCTGCGCGGCGTGGTCGGGCATGCGCAGCTCTCGCTGGGCTTCAGCGACGCCGGTACCGCACTGGAAGCGGTGGAACGCACCACCCTGCAGGCGCGCCTGCTCAGCGCCGGTGTGGCCGCGCACGTGCGCCGCGAAGATGTCGCCGCGCAGGAACACCTGGCCCTGCTCGAAGGCCAGCTGGAACTGGCCTACCAGCCGATCGTGGCCGTCGCCGGCGGTAATACCGCCCAGTACCAGGTGCTGCTGCGGCTGCGCCAGGCCGATGGCACCGTGCTCGCCGCCGGCCAGGTGATTCCGGCTGCCGAAGCCGCCGGGCGGATCGCCGACCTGGACCAGCAGGTGCTTGACCACACGCTGGGCCTGCTCGATCTGTACCGCCATGCCACCCAGCCGCTGAGCCTGTTCGTGTCGCAGTCGCTGCGCACGCTGGCCCGCGACGCCTTCGCCGACTGGCTGCTGGAATCGCTGGCGCGCCGCCAGATCGCCGGCGAGGCGCTGGTCATCGACGTCCGCCTGCCGGACGCGCTGATCCATACCGTCACCCTGCAGCAGTTCTGCTCGCGCATGGCCGCGGCCGGCGTGCGGTTCTGCCTGAGCCAGTTCGAACCGGGCGGCGAAGCCAACGCCCTGCTCACCCAGTTGCCCCTGACCTACGTACGCATGGCCGCGCGTTTCTCCAGCAGCCACGCCAACCAGCGCACCCGCGACGAACTGCGTGCGGCCATCGACAACGCACACCGCGCCGGCCTGCAGATCATCGGTCAACAGATTGAAGATCCACAGGCGGCCGCCGCGATGTGGATGGGCGGGGTCGACTTCATCCAGGGCAACATGGTGCAGTCGGCGGGCAGTGAACTGAACTTCGACTTCCACAACGCGGTGTTGTGATGACGACCACCCAAGGACGGGTACCCCGCGCACTCTGGCTGACTGCCATGGCCGCCGCGGTTGCAGGCACCGCCGCACTGATGGCCGCCATCGGCAGCCGCGGCCCGTGGTCGCTGATTGCCGCCGCGGCGGCCGTGGTGACGGTGATTGCCAGCCTGAGCTGCGTGCAGCACTGGCGCGACACCCAGCAACGGTTGCAGCAGCTGCAACGCCGCGGCGACGCGCTGGCGGCCGAGCGCGATCAGCTGCAGCACGCGGTGCAGCAGCAGGACGTGCTGGAACAGGAACTGCTGCAGGCCAAGCAGGCCGCCGAAGCTGCCGCGCTGGCCAAGGGCGAGTTCCTGGCCACCATGAGCCACGAGATCCGCACGCCGCTCAATGGCATCCTGCCGATGCTGGACCTGATCGCGGGCGGCCAGCTGGGCGCCGACCAGCGGCAGATGCTGCAGACCGCCACCGTCAGCTCGCAGCAGCTGCTGCGCATCGTCGATGACATCCTCGATTACTCCCGTCTGGAGGCCAAGGGCCTGGACCTGGAGATCACCACGTTCAACCTGCGCGAGCTGCTCGAAGGGCAGGTCCAGCTGATGCAGCGCAGCGCCGATCCCAAGGCGTTGAAGCTGTCGCTGGAACTGGACCCGGCGGTGCGCCTGTCGGTGCGCGGCGACCCGGTGCGCCTGCGCCAGGTGCTGGGCAACCTGCTGGTCAATGCCATCAAGTTCACCGAACGCGGCCAGGTCCGCGTGCGCGTGCAGCGGCTGGGTGAAACCAGCGCCCAGCACCAGTTGCGCTTCGAAGTGATCGACACCGGCATCGGTATCGACACCGCCCTGCAGTCGCGGCTGTTCCAGTCCTTCAGCCAGGCCGATGCCTCCACCACCCGCATTTACGGCGGCACCGGGCTGGGGCTGGCCATCTGCAAGCGCATCATCGACCTGATGCATGGCCGCATCGGGGTCAGCTCCACGCCGGGCCATGGCGCCACGTTCTGGTTCGAGATTCCGCTGCTGAAGGTCATCGGCGACCTGCCCGCCCTGGGCACCACCACCACCCGCGCGCTGCTGGTCAGTACCGACGCGCTGCTGGCCCAGCGCCTGGACCGCGTGCTTCAGCACTACGACATGCGCCTGCACGTGGTGGAAAGCGCCTCGGCCGCGCTGGACATCCTGCGTGCACCGCAGCGCCCCGGCATCGAGCCGGTGCTGAGCTGGGTCCTTGCCGATACCGAGGCCCTGCGCCACGGCGCCACCGCCCTGCACCGGGCCGTGCTGCGCGACGGTCGCGACCCCTTGCCCAGGCTGGTGTGGCTGCAGGGTGCCGAGCCCCTCGCGTCGGTGCTGCTGGAAGACGCGTTGCAGCTGCCGCGCGACGCCGCCGACAGCGACCTGCACGCCCTGCTCCGCCCCGCCATCGCCCCCGCCCGCCCGGCACCGCTGCTGGCCGAGGTGGTGGCCGATACCGACAGCGCTCCGTCCCCCCAGCTGGGGTTGCGCGTGCTGCTGGTGGAAGACAACAGCGTCAACCTGGCCGTTGCCCAGCGCCTGCTGCAGGTACTGGGCTGCAGCGTGGTGACCGCCACCGATGGGCAACAGGCGCTACAGCACCTGCACAGCCAGCGCGTGGACCTGGTGCTGATGGATTGCCAGATGCCGGTGCTGGATGGCTACCAGGCCACCCGCCGCTGGCGCGCGCACGAAGCCGACACCGGCGCGGCGCGCCAGCCGATCGTGGCGATGACCGCCAATGCCATGGCCGGCGACCGCGAGCGCTGCCTGCAGGCCGGCATGGACGACTACCTGTCCAAGCCGGTCAACCGCGCCTCGCTGCTGGCGTGCCTGCAACGCTGGCAAGGCAACGCGGCCCCGTCGCAGTGGCCCGCGCCGCCTGCCGAGGTGCGCGCGCCGGACATGTCGTTCGCCGCACTGCCGCCGTCAGTGATGCCCGACAGCGATGACAGCCCGCTGCCCGTGCTGGACAGCAGCGTGCTCGATGAACTGGTAGAGGTGATCGGCGCGCAGACCGCGCAGATCATCGGCGTGTTCCTGGACGACACCCCGGCGCTGATCACCCAGTTGCAGGATGCCTCGGTGGCCGCCGACCTGGATCAGCTGCGCGCGCTGGCGCACAGCCTGAAGTCGGCCAGCGCCAATGTGGGCGCGCTGGCACTGTCGGCCGCCTCGCGCCGGATCGAACACGACGCGCGCGCCGGCACCCTGGAACGCCCCGCCGTGGCGGTGGCGCTGCTCATCGCCGAGTTCGCGCGCGCGCGGATCGCGCTGGCCGGGTATCAGAACGGCCTGCGCGTACCGCTGCAGGGCTGACTCAGTCGTCCAGCTTGGTCAGCAGGTAGTTCGGCTCGCTGATGCGTTCAATCAGGTCGAGCTGGGTTTCCAGCCAATCGATGTGCTCTTCCTCCGAATCGAGGATCTTCACGAACAGCTGGCGGCTCACGTAGTCGCCTACTGAATCGGCGTAGGACACCGCGTCGCGCAGCGTGACCACGCCATCGCGCTCCAGCGCCAGATCGCACTGCAGGATCTCGGTGGGATTCTCGCCGATGCGCAGCTTGCCCAGCGCCTGGAAGTTGGGCAGCCCTTCAAGGAACAGGATGCGATCGGACAGCATGTCGGCATGCTTCATCTCTTCGATCGATTCCTTGTACTCATGATCGGCCAGTTCTTTCAGGCCCCAGTTCTTCAGCATCTTGGCGTGCAGAAAATACTGGTTGATCGCGGTCAGCTCGTTGTAGAGGACCTTGTTGAGGAATTCGATGACTTTTGCGTCGCCCTTCATGAGCCTGCTCCTGCTGCGTGTGAACGCGCGCACTGTAGCGCTTCGCGCCGGGGCATGAAGAAACGCGAATCGTGCTCAGTTGCGCCCGGCGTCCTGCACCGGTAGTGCCGGCCGCTGGCCGGCGCCGCAGAAATCTCTGTTACGTGCCGCCAGCCGGCAGTCAGGCGACCTGCGCCAGGCCCAACACAGGCAGCGGCAGATCGTGGGTCGCGCTGAACTTGGCCAGCAGGTCGGCTGCCATGTCCAGGCAGGAACCGCAGGTGGCGCCGCAGCCGGTGCGCATCGTCAGTTCGGACACGCTCGCGACACCGCTTTGGGCGGCTTCACGGATCTGGTGGTCGGTAACCCCGTTGCAGATACAAACGTACACGTGCGGACTCGGCAGGCAGGCCAGGAAGGGCCTGCCGCTATTCCAATAGAAATGCGAATGGTTGTCAATTTCGTATCTGAATCATTCTCGATACGGTTCAGACAGGCCAGCCACGGCTGAACGCCGTGGCGCACCCCCTCACGGCGCGCCCGGGTCGCCCTTGGCCTTCCGCGGCCAGTAGCCCCGCTTGGGCGGCGTGCGCTTGCGCGGCCGATCGTGCCCGGCGGTGTTGCCCGGCATCCAGGCTTCCTGGGCCGACTTGGGCATCGATTCCACCCCGGTGCCGGCCACGCCACGCGCCAAGGGCGCCAGGTGGCGCAGCGCGCGTGCATAGACCCCGCGCTTGAACATCACCACGTGCTCGACCGGGTACCAGAAATCCACCCACCGCCACTGGTCGAACTCGGGGCTGTCGGTATGGTCCAGCGTCACATGGGATTCGTCGCCGGACAGGCGCAGCAGGAACCACACCTGCTTCTGGCCGATGCACACCTGCTTCTCATTGCGCCGGATGGCGCGTGCGGGCAGCCGATAGCGCAGCCAACCCGGTGTCGCTCCGAGGACTTCGACGTGCTCGGGCAACAGCCCCGTTTCTTCGTGCAACTCGCGATACATGGCTTCGACGGGCGTCTCGTCGGTATTCATGCCGCCCTGCGGAAATTGCCAGCCATCCCGGCGCACACGTCGTGCCCAGAACACCTGCCCGTCTTCCCGCATCAGCACAATACCGACGTTCGGTCGATAGCCGTCCGGATCGATCACGATGCGGACTCCTAGAAAAATCTACTGATCCGACTTTGACACGCCCGCTGCCCACTCACAAGCGTGATGAAAAAGTGTTGACAGATCCCCGATACATCTCCAGAATTACCGGCTCCCTAGGCTATGTAGCTCAGCCGGTTAGAGCACAGCACTCATAATGCTGGGGTCGGTGGTTCGAGTCCACCCATAGCCACCAAGTTAACCCTTGGTTTTGTAGGGAAAAAGTGCAATACTTGCACGCACATATTGCCCCGTCGCCAAGCGGTAAGGCACCTGACTCTGACTCAGGCATTCGGTGGTTCGAATCCATCCGGGGCAGCCAAATAAAACAAAAGGCCTGATCGAAAGATCAGGCCTTTTGTTTTATTTGGTGCGGTTAGCTGGGCGCATGGCGCCCAGCACCCCAACCTTGCGCAGCAAGGTTGGGGTCCACCTCGTTTACCTCCACATCCCCGCGCCTGTCGGCGCGCCCCCTTGGATTCCAAGGGGGCTGCTTCGCCTGATGGGGTGTGAGGGGTGCTGGGCGCCGCTGGGTGCCGGTGGGTGGGTAGGTGGCGTTCGCCATCGCCGGCGGGGATGCGCCGCGATAACCAGGCGATGACACGAATGCGGCCAACGGCCGGAGGATAGAAGAGCAGAATCGCGGTCACGGCCATCGCGAGCGACGCCATCGGCCTGCGGAAGGCCTGCGTGGTTGCCGGCCAGCGGCCGGCACTACCGATCAAAATCCCCAGGCGCCCGCCCCGTTTTGCCCCGCCCTTCCCATGCGCGCCAGCCAACTGTCGAGGGTCGGCGCGGGTGGGTTGGCGGGACCCTGAGCCGCATGGATGCGGCGACGGAGCTTACATGGGTGAGGGCGCTTTGCTTGCGAGGCACTGCCTCGCAAGCGCCCGAACGCCCAGCCGCCAGCGGCTGGGCCGGGCCGCGGAGCGGGACTTGCAGCGTGTCCCGACAATCCACCCGCGCCGACCCAGCCAGCGGATACGCAGAGCAGACGCTCTCGCTCCGGCCCTATCGGCCCCCACAAACGACAAAAGCCCGGCCGAAGCCGGGCTTTTGCTGTCCTCCCAGCGGGATCCCGAAGGATCCCACGCCAGGCGCGATGGATCAGCGCTTGGAGAACTGGGTGGCGCGACGTGCCTTGTGCAGGCCGACCTTCTTACGCTCGACTTCACGGGCGTCACGGGTCATGAAGCCAGCCTTGCGCAGCTCGGACTTCAGGGTTTCGTCGTACTCGACCAGCGCACGGGCGATGCCCAGGCGGATCGCACCGGCCTGACCGGTGGTACCACCGCCAGCGGCGGTGACCATGATGTCGAAGCTTTCGGTGTTCTTGGTCAGTTCCAGCGGCTGACGCACGATCATGCGTGCAGTCTCACGGCCAAAGAACTCGTCCAGCGGACGGCCATTGACGGTGATGTTGCCGGCGCCCTTGCGCAGGAACACGCGGGCGGTGGAGGACTTGCGGCGGCCGGTGCCGTAGTTTTGAGTGATAGCCATGATTAGATATCCAGAACCTGAGGCTGCTGAGCGGCGTGCGGGTGCTCGGAACCCGAGTACACCTTGAGCTTGCGGTACATGGCGCGGCCCAGCGGGCCCTTCGGCAGCATGCCCTTGACGGCGGTCTCGATGACACGCTCCGGGTGGCGCTCAAGCGCCTGGGCCAGAGTTTCGGTCTTCAGGTTGCCGATGTAGCCAGTGAAACGGTGATACAGCTTGTCCTGCAGCTTGTTGCCGGTGACGACAATCTTTTCTGCATTGATGACAACCAGGTAATCACCGGTATCAACGTGAGGGGTGTAAACCGGCTTGTGCTTGCCGCGCAGACGGCGGGCCAGCTCGGTGGACAGACGGCCCAGCGTCTTGCCGGAAGCGTCGACGAGATACCAGTCGCGCTGGACGGTCTCGGACTTTGCAGTGAAAGTGCTCATGAAAGAACTCAAGTAGGTCGGGCTCATTACGGCGCTGAACGGCCGGAACTCTGCCACGCGTTGTGAAGAGGCGGGATTGTACTGGCCAACCCCGCCACTTGCAAGTTGCCCCCTGCCCCGGCTTGGCACGCCGCGCCCACGGGGCGAGAATCGACGGTCCCCCGCTGCACGCTGCCACCCCGCCATGACCGCCACCCGCCAGATCACCCCGCTCGATCACCTGCTGACCGAAGCCCAGCGCGCCCTGGACACGGTGTTTGGCAACCCGCCGGCCAGCCGCCCCTACCCGGCCGACACCACCCCCGACGTACAGATGAACACCCCCGAGCGCCGCCACGCGGCCGGCCTGATGCGCATCAACCACGTCGGCGAGGTCTGCGCCCAGGGCCTGTACTTCGGCCAGGCCGCCGTTGCCCAGGAAGCACAGACCCGCGCCCACCTGCTGGAAGCGGCCCAGGAAGAAACCGACCACCTGGCCTGGTGCGCCCAGCGCCTGCGCGAACTGGACAGCCGCCCCAGCCTGTTCAACCCGATCTGGTATGCCGGCAGCTACACCATCGGCACCCTCGCCGGCCTGCGCGGGGACGGCTGGAACCTGGGCTTCGTGGTCGAAACCGAGCGCCAGGTCGAGGCCCACCTGGACGAACACCTGGACACCCTGCCCCCGGCCGACCTGCGCAGCCGCGAGATCCTCAAGGTGATGAAGATCGACGAGGCCCGGCACGCCGACCACGCCGAACACGCCGGCGCCCGCAAGCTGCCCTTCCCGATCCCCGGGGTGATGGCGCTGGCCTCCAAGGTGATGAAGACCATCGCCTATCGCGTGTGACCTCCCGTCCCGGCTGAGGGGCCCGACCGGCGGCCAGACACAAAAAACGGCCCGGTGTCTTCACACCGGACCGTCTTCGGTTGGCTTCCGTGGCGCCAGGTTCTACGCGACCCTGGCACCCCGGCGCGGGGCCGTCCCGCCTGTGCAGCACCGCCACGAGTTGCCCCGGGCGGCTGTCACCTGTCGCCTTACTCGGCCAGGTTGCGGCCGTGGAACAGCTCTTCGATCTCACGACGCAGCAGCGCCTCGATCTTCATGCGCTCCTTGAAGGAGATGTTCTTGGCCTTCTCTTCGAACAGGTACTGGTCGAGGTCGAAGTCCTTCAGGTGCATCTTCGTGTGGAAGATGTTTTCCTGGTAGACGTTGACGTCGAACATCTCGTAACGCGACTTGATGTTCTTGGCCAGGAAGTTCTGGATCGAGTTGATCTTGTGATCGATGTAGTGCTTCTTGCCCTTCACATCACGGGTGAAGCCACGCACGCGGTAGTCCATGATCACGATGTCCGATTCCAGACTCTCGATCAGGTAGTTCAGCGCCTTCAACGGCGAAATCACGCCGCAGGTGGCCACGTCGATGTCGGCGCGGAAGGTGGCGATGCCTTCCTGCGGGTGCGTTTCCGGATAGGTGTGCACGGTGATGTGCGACTTGTCCATGTGCGCGACCACGGCGTCGGAGATCAACTCCTTGCCGGCCTGCTTCTTGTCGATCACCGGCTCTTCCGAGATCAGGATCGTCACCGAGGCACCCTGCGGATCGTAATCCTGGCGCGCCACGTTAAGGATGTTGGCGCCGATGATCTCGGCGACATCGGTCAAGATTTGAGTAAGCCTGTCGGCGTTGTACTCTTCATCGATGTATTCAATGTAACGCTGACGCTCCTCTTCGGTGCGCGCGTAACACACGTCATAGATGTTGAAGCTCAGCGCCTTGGTGAGGTTGTTGAAACCCTGCAACCTGAGGCGAGGCAACGGCTTGACCACGGCGGTCGATCCTGTGAGTGGTGGGAAAGGGGGAATTATGGGGCAAAGTGATCGGGGGCGAAACTTGCATTGACACGAGTAGCTGTGCTTTGTTTGCCCTTAACAAATCGGATCGTTAAGCTCGCGGCACATAGCCGTGAATTGTTCATGAGCAAAGGGAGCGCCTCAACCGTGTCAACAGTGCGCCTTGCCGCAAGTCCATTGGCCCTGGATATCGCCACCATCGACCGGTTTCTGGCCCACAGCCATCGTCGCCGCTATCCCGCCCGCACCGACGTGTTCCGCCCCGGAGACCCGGCTGGCACCCTTTACTACGTGATCAGTGGCTCGGTCTCTATAATTGCTGAGGAAGAGGACGATCGTGAGCTGGTCCTCGGCTACTTCGGTTCAGGTGAGTTCGTCGGCGAGATGGGCCTGTTCGTCGAATCGGACCGCCGCGAGGTGATCCTGCGCACTCGCACCCCCTGCGAACTGGCTGAAATCAGCTACGAACGCCTGCACCAGCTGTTCCTCGGCCCGCTCTCGGCCGATGCCCCGCGGCTGCTGTATGCGCTGGGCCAGCAGATCTCCAAGCGCCTGCTGGACACCAGCCGCAAGGCCAGCCGGCTGGCGTTCCTGGACGTTACCGACCGTATCGTGCGCACCCTTCACGACCTGTCCCGCGAGCCGGAGGCCATGAGCCACCCGCAGGGCACCCAGCTGCGCGTGTCGCGCCAGGAACTGGCCCGGCTGGTCGGCTGCTCGCGTGAAATGGCCGGCCGCGTGCTCAAGAAGCTGCAGACCGACGGCCTGCTGCATGCCCGCGGCAAGACCGTGGTCCTGTACGGCACCCGCTAACCCCCGCGCGCGCGGTAGAGCCGACCGTTGGTCGGCTACCTGGTCGGCTACCCGGTCAGCTCCCCCATGCCACCCGGCACGCTATTAGACACCCCACCCGGCATCCCGCCGGGCTCGGACTGCCCACGGTTGCCGGCCAGCTGCCGGCACTACCCGGCAGCACCCCACCCGGCCTCCCGCCGGGCCCGGACTGCCCACGGATGCCGGCCAGCGGCCGGCACTACCCGGCTGTTTCCCGGTAGGCTGGCGCCATGGAGCTTGGCAGCGAATTCTATTGGTTCATCCTGATCGGCCTGGGCGCGCAGCTGGTCGACGGCGCGCTGGGCATGGCCTTCGGGCTGATCTCGTCCTCGATCCTGCTCAGCATGGGCCTGCCGCCGGCGGCGGTGAGCGCCAGCATTCATACCGCGGAAGTCTTCACCACCGGCGCGTCCGGGGTCTCCCACCTGGTGGCCGGCAATGTCGACCGCCGCCTGTTCCTGCGCCTGGCCATTCCCGGCGCGGTGGGCGGGGTCGTAGGCGCCTATGTGCTGACCCAGTTGCCGGGGGAGTTCATCCGCCCGTTCATCTACTGCTACCTGCTGGTGCTGGCGATCTTCATCCTGCTGCGCGCGGCGGGGCGGCTGATGCCGGCCCAGGAAGTGAAGCGGGTGCCGGTGCTGGGCTTCTTCGCCGGCCTGCTGGATGCCAGCGGCGGTGGCGGTTGGGGTCCGGTGGCCACCTCCACCCTGCTGGCCCGGGGTGGCCAGGCCCGGACCACCATCGGCACGGTCAACGCCGCCGAGTTCGTGGTCACCCTGGCGGTCTCGATCACCTTCCTGCTGACCATGGGCCTGCAGTACCTGAACATCGTGGCCGGCCTGCTGATTGGCGGGATGATGGCCGCACCGGTTGCCGCGCTGCTGGTGAAGCGGGTCAAGGAGCGCTGGGTGCTGGTGGGCGTGGGCGTGCTGGTCCTGGCGATCAGCCTGTTCCAGATCGGCCAGGCCCTGCTGCAATGGCGCGCCGCCTGAGCCGGTTGCGTCATCCGGTCTGGAAGACGCCAGACGCATATTCAATCGCGTCGGTCAGACCGGATCGCCAGCTCGATCGACGCAGCCCCAGTTGAGGATCGGCGTGCCCAGCGGCAGCACCTGCCGGAAGTGCGCCACCCGCGAGGCCTTCGGGTTCACCACCACCGGCGCCTTGGCGGCCAGCAACAGCGGCAGGTCGGCACTACTGTCGGAGTAGGCAATGGCGATCTCGCCGTAGCCGCGCTCGCGCAGCATGCGCATCTTCTCTTCGTTGTGGCAGTGGCGCGTGGCAACCACCGCGCCCAGGCACGGACCGACCTCGGTACCGATCACCGGCACGCCCTGGTGGGCGACGAAGGTGAGGATGGCGCGGGCCAGCTCCGGCGGCGCGCCGGTGGCCACCACCACCCGGTCGCCCTGCTCACGGTGCTGGGCGAACACGTCCAGCGCCACCGGCAACAGCCGGCGGCGGATGTCCGCCTCATGGGTCAGCACGTAGCGGTCGATGGCCTTGTTGAGGTCACGCGCACGGTGCAGGCCGAAGGTGGCGATCCACACATACCCGGAAATGCCGCGGCGGCGGGTGGGCAGCAGCGCCACCAGCGGGCCCAGGATCGGGGTGGCCAGCAGCGCGGCCAGCAGCCGCAACGGGTTGCGCTTGATCAGCCAGGCAAACAGATGGCTGCCCGAGTCACCGTCGTACAGGGTGTGATCGAAATCGAAGACCACCAGCGGGGCGTCGTCGCGCGGCGTTGGGTAGATCGCAGTCATGCGCTGAAGAATAGCTGACGCAGGCCCTCGCCGGGCTCTTCCACCCGCATGAACGCCTCACCGACCAGGAAGGCATGCACGCCGGCGTTGCGCATCAGGCTGACGTCGTCGGCGCCCAGGATGCCGCTTTCGGTCACCAGCAGGCGATCGCGCGGCACCGCCTGGCGCATGTCCAGGGTGGTCTGCAGCGAGACCTCGAAGGTGCGCAGGTTGCGGTTGTTGATGCCGATCAGCGGCACCGGCACCTGGATGGCGCGCTCGAGTTCGTCGATGTCGTGCACTTCCACCAGCACGTCCATGCCCAGCTGCATGGCCAGGTCGGACAGCGCGGCCAGCTGGCGGTCGTCCAGCGCCGCCACGATCAGCAGGATGCAGTCGGCCCCGAGCACGCGCGCCTCGTACACCTGGTAGGCGTCGATCACGAAGTCCTTGCGCAGCACCGGCAGCGTGCACGCGTCGCGGGCCTGCTGCAGGTAGGCATCGCTGCCCTGGAAGAAGTCCACGTCGGTCAGCACCGACAGGCAGCTGGCGCCGCCGAACTCGTAGCTGACCGCGATGTCGGCCGGGTGGAAGTCGGCCCGGATCACGCCCTTGGACGGGCTGGCCTTCTTCACCTCGGCGATCACCGCCGGGTTGCCGGCGGCGATCGAGGCGCGCAGCGCGTCGGCGAAGCCCCGCACCGGCGGCGCCTGCTCGACCCGGGCGATCAGCGCCTCCAACGGCACCTGCGCGCGGCGCGCAGCCACTTCTTCGGCCTTGCGGGCCAGGATGGTGTCGAGGATGTCGCTCTTGTCGCTCATGTCAGTCAGGGTCCTTCAGGCCGGCCATTATCGGCCAGCCATGGGCAAAGCGTGAAACGGACGGCTCAGCCGTCCGCGCGGATGCGCTGGGTGGCCGCCACGTACTGCGCCATGCGCGAACGGGCGCTGCCGTCGGCAATGGCCGCCCGGGCGCGGGCCAGGCCGTCGGCGATGCTGTCGGCCACGCCGGCCACGTACAGGGCCGCGCCGGCGTTGAGGGCCACGATATCCAGCGCCGGGCCGGGCTGGTTGTCGAGCACCGCGCGCAGCATGGCAATGGACTCTTCGGGGTTGGCCACCTTCAGGTTGCGACTGGCCGACATGGCAATGCCGAAATCTTCCGGGTGGATCTCGTACTCGCGCACCTTGCCATCGCGCAGCTCGCCCACCAGCGTGCCGGCGCCGAGCGAGATCTCGTCCATGTTGTCGCGGCCCCACACCACCAGCGCGCGTTCGGCGCCCAGCTCGCGCAGCACGCGTGCCTGGATACCGACCAGATCGGGGTGGAACACGCCCATCAGCACGTTGGTGGCGCCCACCGGGTTGGTCAGCGGGCCGAGGATGTTGAAGATGGTGCGCACGCCCATCTCGCGGCGGACCGGTGCCACGACCTTCATCGCCGGGTGGTGCATCGGCGCGAACATGAAGCCGATACCGGTCTCGGTGATGGCGCGGGCCACCTCGTCCGGGCGCAGGTCGATGACCGCGCCCAGCGCTTCCACCGCATCGGCGCTGCCGGACTTGGACGACACGCTGCGGTTGCCGTGCTTGGCCACCTTGGCCCCGGCTGCCGCCACCACGAACATCGCACAGGTGGAGATGTTGAAGGTGTGCGAGCCGTCGCCACCGGTCCCCACGATGTCCACCAGGTGGGTCTTGTCGTCCACCGGTACGGCCAACGCGAGTTCACGCATCACCGTGGCCGCGCCGGCAATCTCGCCCACCGTTTCCTTCTTGACCCGCAGGCCGGTGAGGATCGCGGCGGTCATCACCGGCGAGACGTCACCGCGCATCACCTGACGCATAAGGTCGACCATTTCGTCGAAGAAGATTTCGCGGTGCTCGATGGTGCGCTGCAGGGCTTCCTGGGGGGAGAAGGTCATGCGGGGTCCTTTGTGGTGCGGGTGCGGCGCGCTCAGCGCTGCAGGAAGTTCTTCAGCAGGGCGTGGCCATGCTCGGTGAGGATCGATTCGGGGTGGAACTGCACGCCTTCGACCGGGTGCTCGCGGTGGCGCAGGCCCATGATCTCTTCGACGCTGCCGTCCGCGTTCTCGGTCCACGCGGTCACTTCCAGGCAATCCGGCAGCGTGGTCTTGTCCACCACCAGCGAGTGGTAGCGCGTGGCCTGGTAGCGATCCGGCAGGCCGGCGAACACGCCCCGGCCCTCATGCCGGATCGGCGAGGTCTTGCCGTGCATGATGGTGCCCGCGCGGATCACATCGCCGCCGTAGACCTGGCCGATGCTCTGGTGGCCCAGGCACACGCCGAGGATCGGCGTGGTCGGGCCGAGCCGGCGGATCAGCTCCAGCGACACGCCCGCTTCGTTGGGCGTGCACGGGCCGGGCGAAATCACGATGCGCTCCGGGGCGAGCGCGGCGATCTCATCGACGCTCAAGGCGTCATTGCGCACCACCTTGACCTCGGCGCCCAGCGTCTGCAGGTACTGCACGAGGTTGTAGGTGAAGCTGTCGTAGTTGTCGAGCATCAACAACATGGTCAGGGTCCGTCTTGAATGAGGAAAATGGCGTACACGTTTTCATTGAAGCTGATCGGCCCGGCCTGCACCGATTCCGGCGGACGCATCGAGCCAGTCGCTTCGACACTGCTCGGCGGCTGCGGTGGGGCTGGTCGGGCAGACCACTTTTCCGCGCGCGGCCAAGTGCCTGCCTGCACGCCATAGGCGAAGCTCGGCGCTACGTCGGAGATGCTGTACAGGCCGGTGATCCGGGCCCCATAGGCCTCGGCCAGCCCCTTGGCGGACTGCCGCGTCTGCGCGGCCGCCTCGGCCTTCAGCTCGGCACGCAGCGCGGCCTCCTTGGAGTAGCCGGGCTGCAGCGCGGTGATCTGCAGGTCTTCGTTGGCGTTGGTGTCGCGAAGAAAACCCTGCAGCGCCTCGGTACTGGCGAAGCTCCCGCGCACGCGGCGGCTGACACGCGTCCCGGCAAATACCTGTTTGCCGTTCTCATAGCGGTGCTCAGGTTGAATGGTCAGATTGTCCGCCCTGACCGTATCGGCCACGGCCCGATGCCGTTTGAGCGCGGCGAGCACGCTCCCCACGTTGTCCTGCACGCGGGCACGCGCTGCATCCGGCTGCATGTCAAGCGCCTTCACCAGGAGATCCACGGTGAAACGGTCGGGCATGACGATGCGCGTCCCCTCCCCCTTCACCAGCAGATGCGGCTGTGACGGGATGGAATTGGCCTGCGCCCATGCGGGGGCGGCCGCCACGGCCAACGTCGACGACAACAGCAATGCGCTTACCAGCTTCATGCAGTGTTCCTTGTCAAAAGAGTGGAGCGGAGCGTGCCGGACGTGCACGAGCGCACCGCAACGAGCCGGAGGCCTTGTCGCGAGGGGTCACAGTGCAGGGGTACGCCAGGGGACAGCAATCAACACGCTCCTGTTGGGGGGAGCCGCCGTGCCGGGGAGCGTTGAACTGGATCTTGCCCGCCGATACGGCGGCAAGGTGCGGTCCGGGACCGCGACGACCTGCCGCTTCCTATTGGAAGCGCCACCACTTGGCTACGTTGTTCAGCGCGGTGCAGGTCATGGGATAGCTCTGAGGTTTCAACCGGATGCAGAGGCCCTGAGGGGCCGTTGCGGCGTACGCGGCTAAGCGTATCAGATCCCGGCTGCCGGGGCGCGGAGGATGCGGGCAGGTCCAGATCGGGGCATGGAATTCAGGGGCAGCGGCACGGGTGACGCAATTGCCACGGCAATGATGGGGCTGCGTCCCAGAGCAGCGGATTGGCCCCTGCTGGTCTGTGACCCGCCCTGCAATTACCGACCTGCGCAGTTGAGGCCGCCATTCCTGACCGCCACCCTTCCCCGCAGTTTCAGCTGCATAGGAGCGTCAGGATGGCGCGAGTGTTCATCGTCGTGGGCGACGGACTCAGCAGTGGCGGCAGTGTGGTCACCGGTTCGCCGTTCACCGATATCGACGGGCACCCCATGGCCCGCGTGGGCGACCGCACCCTCTGCCCGGCGCACGGCCCTGGCACCATCATTACCGGCGATGGCACGCTGATTGTGGATGGCAACGCAGCGGCCAGGCATGGTGACTGGGTGAGTTGTGGGTGCCAGTTGATTGCGGGGCGCCAGTCGTTGGTGTTTGTGGATGAGGGCGCTACATCGACCACCAATGTGCCGGCACCGGCCCCGTCGCGCGAGGCAGGCACTACCTCGCGCTCCCCGGCAGCGCAGCCGGAGCCGGGATCCACATTTATATCAAGGAGAAGGGCTCCAGAATGCTGGGGCGAGGATCATCAGATAGAGGTGGCCACAGATGCATATGGACGCTACTACCTTGTATATGACGAGAACGGAAATCCGCTAGAACTAAGTCTGCGAAGAAAATTCAAAATTTTCGTCCCGTTGAAATCAACAGGCAGCGTGGAAGTACTGGTCCGGATCAAGGCGGCTGCTGTGCAGACTGATGCTGAGGCCGATGAAACAGTGTCCGAAGAGGACATGGACGCAGCCAAGGCACGGATGGAAGCCGGCATCCAGACACTGTGGAACAACAAGTTCACGATGGATGTATTCGACCCCATCTGTGGAATCAGAAACTTACCCATAGACTTCAAAGTGGAGTGGGTCGCCAGAGGCCATCATTACGCGATGAATGTGAGTCCAAGCGAATTGCGTGAGCACGTCGTAAACATGAACATCAACGTGTGGAAAGAAACAACGACGTGGACCTTCGCCCATGAGTACGCGCATTGCTTCGGCGTAGCGGACGAATACTCCTACCACCGGGTAAACACGTGGGCATTGAAATACTATCGTCCTGATGGAACATTGGACCCAGAAGCCATACGAATTCCCGTCAACAAGCCAGATGACGATCCAAGCGCCACCATGATGTCAACCCAGAACAACACCAAGGTCGAGCTTCGGCATGCGTGGCAGATTGCCCTGGAAGCTCAGGCATTCCTAAAGCGTCACACGGGCAGGGATATCCAATGCAGCGTCAGATAGCTCTTTGCATCGCAATGGGATTCATCAGCATACTCAACGCGGGAGATCGCCCCATGGACAGAAACCCTGACTTTGAAGTCACTGCAGGCTGCAAGGGGCAAGCACCTTGTATCTTTGATGGCCGCAGGATCGACTTCGAGATCAGCGTCAGGAACGTCAGGGACTCTTCCATCCATCTCCCCTTGGAATTCATTCGTTACGGAGGCCCTTACATTGTTCTTCATGACAACCGTACGCAACGTCATCTGACGCTTCCCTCGCACATGTTCGATGGCGCCCTTCTATCTAACCTGACAGTGGTAGCACCAGGCCAGTCGGTGTCTATATCAGCATCCATCGATGCCTCCTATCTGGAGGCATGGGGAGGCGCAAGTGCAGATGTGACCGCCGTGGTAGAGCTCGGCGCCCCCTTGGAAGGCTCCACAGAATTCCGTCTGATTGGAAAGACTGAGCTTCGAATCGTCGGAAGCAAGGCCGCCAGACGCCAGGGGTAAGCAATACGCCCCTGCCAACACGCCATTGCCTACCGTCTCAGTCGGCAGGTTGAAGGCCAGCCGCCCCGATCCGTCACCCCGGACTCACAGCCCCTTGGCAGCCTGCGCCACGGCACGGAAGAGCGCGCGGCCCTTGTTCATCGTCTCGTCCCATTCCTTGCCGGGATCGGAGTCGTACACGATGCCGGCACCGGCCTGTACGTGCAGGCGGCCGTCCTTGATGACGGCGGTGCGGATCGCGATGGCGGTGTCGGCATCGCCATGCCAGCCGATGTAGCCGATGCTGCCGGCGTAGACGTTGCGCTTGATCGGCTCCAGCTCGCGGATCACTTCCAGCGCGCGGATCTTCGGGGCGCCGCTGACGGTGCCGGCCGGGAACGTCGCACGCAGCACGTCGGCGTAGCTCAGGCCCGGCTGCAGCTTGCCGGTCACCTCGCTGACGATATGCATGACGTGGCTGTAGCGTTCGATCACGAACTGCTCGCCCACTTCCACCGTGCCCGCCTGCGAGACGCGGCCGGCATCGTTGCGGCCCAGGTCGATCAGCATCAGGTGCTCGGCGCGCTCCTTGGGATCGGCCAGCAGTTCGGCTTCCAGGGCGTTGTCTTCGTCCACCGTGGCCCCGCGCGGGCGGGTGCCGGCGATCGGGCGCACGGTGACGTTGCCATCCTGCAGGCGCACCAGGATCTCGGGCGAAGAGCCCACCACCTGCACGTCACCGGTGTCCAGGAAGTACATGTACGGCGACGGATTCAGCGCGCGCAGCGCACGGTACACATCCACCGGGCGCGCCTTGAACGGCACGCTCAGGCGCTGGCTGAGCACCACCTGGAAGATGTCGCCGGCGCGGATGTACTCCTTGGATTTGTCGACCGCGGCAATGAAGCCCTCGCGGGTGAAGCCGGACACGAAGTCGTTCTCGTCGAGCACATCGCGGGTGATCGGTGCCGGATAGCCCGCGCCCGGTGCACGCAGCTTGGCCACCAGCGCATCGAGCTTGGCCTGTGCCTGGTCCCACGCTCCGCGCTGGCCCGGGTCGGCGTGCACGATCAGGTACAGGCGGCCCTTGAGGTTGTCGAACACCGCCAGCTCTTCGGAGTGCAGCAGCAGGATGTCCGGCGTGCCCAGTTCGTCGCGGCCACGCGGCGGCGCCAGGCGCGGCTCGATGTAGCCGATGCACTCGAACCCGAACCAGCCCACCAGGCCGCCGGTGAAGCCCGGCAGGCCGGCCAGCTTGGGCACCGAATGGGCGCTGCGCAGCGCCTCGACCTCGGCGAACGGGTCGGCCACCTCACGGGTTTCGACCACCTGGCCCGACTCGCTGATGGTCAGGGTGTGGCCGTGGAACGCGTACACCCGGCGCGCCGGCAGGCCGATGATGGAATAGCGCCCGAAGCGTTCACCGCCCTCGACCGATTCAAACAGATAGGTATGCGGGCCGTCGGCGAGCTTCAGATAGACCGAAAGCGGCGTGTCCAGGTCGGACAGCACTTCGCGGACGACGGGGATGCGGGTGTGGCCTTCAGCGGCCTGCTGCTGGAACTGCTCGAACGTGATCAAGACGACTTTCCTTCCGGGATGCGGCGGGGGTGGGACGGACGACGGCAACAGGCCACCATCGCCACCAACGGCGAGCGGAAGAAAGGGTATGCGGGGTCGTCAGAATGGACACCCGGTGACTGTATCGCAGCTGGGGGTGCCAGGGAAACCCTGGCGGCCCGCCACGTTCGGTCAGGGCGGCGACAGCAGGTGGCTGCCCGGGTGCAGGTGCATGCGGACCCGCGCGGCCACGCATTCGATGCGGAAATGGCGGGCCTTCACCGGCTCGCCGTCCAGGTTGAGGGTGATTGGCTGGTCGGCCTCGATCTCCACCCACGGCGCGCGGGTGCGATGGGCCACCTGCTCCAGCGCCCCCTGCTTGCCGCCCTTGAGCAGCGCGCCGATGGTCGAGGCGACTTCGCCGGTGAGTTCGGGAATCACGGTGACATCGAGCAGACCGTCGTCGATCACGGCATCCGGGCACAGCACCTGCCCGCCGCCGGCCTGGCGCCCGTTGCCGATGCCCAGCGCGATGAAGCCGCCCTCCCAGTCGAAACCCGGCGCGCGCAGGCGTGCACGGATCGGGTCGATCCGGCCCAGCCGCGAGATGCCGGTCACCAGGTAGGCCAGGCCGCCAAGCACCTTCTTCAGGCCTTCATCGGTTTCCACGGTGACCTCGGTTCCGAAGCCGCCGCTGGCGACATTGGCGCACCACCAGCGCTTGCCGTCGGCATCGATGTTCAGCAGGTCGACCGGGCGGGCCGCCTCCTGCGCGATCAACGTCAGTGCTTCCAGCGGCGCATCGGGAATGCCGGCAGCGCTGGCGAAATCATTGGCGGTGCCCAGTGGCACCAGCCCCAGCGAAGGCAGCGCGTCGGCCGGCTCCGGCCGGTGCGCGAGGGTCTCGGCCACTTCGCTCAGGGTGCCGTCACCACCGGCGGCGATGATGGTATCCACGCCGTGGTCGATCGCCTCGGCCACGTAGCGCTCGGCGTCGCCATCCTCCCAGGTCACCCGCACCTCCAACTGCACACCGCGCTCGCGCAGGGCGTGCACGGCCTCGCGCAGATCCGTGTTGCCGGTGGACTTGCCGTTGAGGATCAGACGCCAGCGGGTACGGCTCATGCAGCACTTCCACGAGAGGGGGAGGCGCAGGCTAGCAGGGCCGCCGTCGAGGCCGGTGAACGTCATCAAACGGTCACCGAAGGCCCGGAGAATAAAAGGCCATAGCAGGGACGATGGATGGAGGCAGGATCAGCCTCCGAGTATTCCCAGGGCCGCATCCGTGAGGGTGCGGCCTTTTTTTTGCTTTCCGTGGCACCGCCCGCCCCTACCCCGTCACACTCTTGCGCGCTTCTTCCACGCTACGTCCCAGAATGCACACGGCCTCGTGGAACAGGCCACCGGTCACCGCTAACGTCTTGGGCCGGCAACTACCGAGCACTGCTGATGGACTGGCAAGCGATGTTGAACGAGCTCAATCAGGCGATTCTGGACAACCTGGCGAACAGCGCACCCGATGTACTGAGAGACCGCATCAATGGGCCTGCCGAAGAGCAGGAGCGATTCCAGCGTGTTGTCACGGCCACCCAGGAGGCGCTGAGCGGGGAACGACACTGGTTCGGATGTCCCGGGGCGTCCGAACAGGAAATATCAGCACGGGAGGCCCACCTGGGGGTGGCCTTTCCTGACAGCTATCGCGCGTTCCTGAAGGCATCCAATGGCTTCATCATTCCGGGTAGCTTCAACGGCCCATTGCTCCCGGTGTCGGAAGTGCAGCTGTTTGGCGAAACGAACGCGTGGATATGCGAACTGTGGGCGGAGGCCGATTACCCCGAGATCACAGCGGAAAGTCGCTTGAAGGGATTGATCCGGGTTTCGTCCACCGGGCTGTGGACCAGCGACTACCTGCTGGTTGAACCAAGGCCCCCGACCGCTGACTGGCCATACACGGCCTACTGCTATGACCGCATGGGCGTGAACGAGCTGGAGACCTTCGCGGACGTCATTGCCGGAGAGATCCGGTGGCAGAAAAGCATGGCGGGCGCTGGATGACGACTTGGAGCAGCGCGCGGGTCGGCCCGGTCGGATCACGTCGCGTGTGCTTCTAGGTACGAAGTTTCCCGCCCTCTACATGCGGAATGCTGGCGATCTTCTGCTGGGACAACCCTGTGGCCTTTTGAATCGCATGCCCGTCCACGGGACACACAGGGCGCTCTCGCGATGGGCTGCATTCGCCTTTCAGACGTTCATCGGCTTCCGCCACGCTTCCCATCAGCTCGGCAAAAAGTTGCGTGTCCATGGTCATGTCGAGCTCCCGATCCAGGCGCGTGTGAACGCAGGCGTTTCGATGAAGATCGTTGCCGGAATATACGCCAATGGCGTACATCAACCCGCAGCAAACGCCTTCAATGCCTCACCTTCCATCCGGTACACCGTCCACTCGCTCTGCGGTTTCGCCCCCGCCGCTTCATAGAACTTGATCGCCGGTTCGTTCCAGTCCAGCACCGACCATTCGAACCGGCCGCAGCCTTCGGCCACCGCGATGCGTGCGATGTGCTGAAGCAGCGCCTTGCCGGCACCGCTGCCGCGGTTGTCCGGGCTGACGTACAGGTCTTCCAGGTAGATGCCGTTGCGGCCCAGCCAGGTGGAGTAGTTGTAGAAATACACGGCGTAGCCGATGGCCGCGCCGTCGGCTTCGCAGATCAGCGCGTGCGCCTTGGCATCGGGCCCGAACAGGCTGGCGCGGATGCCGGCCTCGTCGGTCTGCACCGACGACTCGGCCTTTTCATAGATCGCCAGTTCGCGGATGAAACGCAGGATCAGCGCCGCATCGTCGGCGGTGGCCACGCGGAGGGTCACAGTGGCCACCGTCATGGCTCAGCCCCGCGCCTGGGCGACGTTCTGGCGCATCTGCGCGATCACGTCCTGGTAGCTGGTCTTGGCGTTGAAGATCGCCGAGCCGGCCACGAAGGCATCGGCACCGGCGGCGGCGATCGCCCCGATGTTGTCGGCCTTCACGCCACCGTCGATCTCCAGGCGGATGTCGCGGCCGCTGGCATCGATCTTCTGGCGGACCACGCGCAGCTTGTCCAGCGCCGACGGAATGAACGCCTGGCCGCCGAAGCCCGGGTTGACCGACATCAGCAGCACCAGGTCCAGGTCGTCCAGCACCCAGTCCAGGATGTCCACCGGGGTGCCGGGGTTGAGCACCAGGCCCGGCTTGCAGCCCAGCGAACGGATCAGCTGGATGGTGCGGTGGACGTGGCGCGAGGCTTCCGGGTGGAAGCTGATGTAGGTGGCACCGGCCTCGGCGAAGTCCGGGATGATGCGGTCCACCGGCTCCACCATCAGGTGCACGTCGATCGGCGCGGTAACTCCGTGCTTGCGCAGGGCCTGGCAGACCATCGGGCCGATGGTCAGGTTGGGCACATAGTGGTTGTCCATCACATCGAAGTGCACCCAGTCCGCACCGGCGGCGAGCACGTTGTCCACTTCCTCCCCCAGGCGGGCGAAATTGGCGGACAGGATGGAGGGGGCGATGATGCAGTTGGACATGGCCGGGGCCTTCAGTACTTGGAAAGGGGTGCCCTGCGCGCGCTCAGCGCTTGCGCAGGGTCTTGATGCGGTCGTAGGCGGCGTTGAGCTGGCGCGACTTGCGCTCGGCCTGCTGGCGCAGCTCCGGGGCGGCGCCGACCACCTTGTCGGGGTGGTACTGGGACATCAGGCGGCGGTAGGCCAGGTCGATCTCGGCGTCGGTGGCCTCGGAGGTCAGCCCCAGCTCGCGGTAGGGGTTCTCCTTGTTCAGGCGGAACCAGTCGGCGTCGAAGGCATGCCCGATCAGCAGCCCGACCACGGCACCAAACAGCGGATTGGGCCTGAACAGCAGGGCCCCGGCGATGAATCCGAGCAGTTTTCCGTACCAGCGCATGGTCGTCTGGGCGGCCGTGGCAACAAAGGAGCCTCATTTTACGTCACAGCGGGCCCAACCCGCTTTACACTAGGCCGCCCGCTGTCTGTGCGGGCCCTCAGGGTCCCTTGGACGGCTGTCATGACAAGCCCCAGGAGTGCCCGTGCCGACCACGTTGTTGCAATCCGATCTCCCCGGCCTGCCCTTGCGCCATCGCGGCAAGGTGCGTGATGTTTTTGACATTCCGCGCGACCGGCTCCCCGCCGGCACGCCGCCGGGGGAGTACCTGCTGATGGTCGCCACCGACCGTCTGTCGGCCTTCGACGTGGTGCTGCCTGATCCGATCCCGGGCAAGGGCGAAATGCTCTGCCAGGTGTCGAACTTCTGGTTCGCCAAGACCGCCCACCTGATGCCCAACCACCTGACCGGCATCGACGTGGCCAGCGTGCTGCCCGACGGCGTGGATCCGGCCCTGTACGCCAAGCGCGCGGTGGTCACCCGCAAGCTCAAGCCGGTGCCGGTGGAAGCGATCGCCCGCGGTTACCTGATCGGCAGCGGCTGGAAGGATTACCAGCGCACCGGCAAGGTCAGCGGCATCGACCTGCCCGATGGCCTGCGCCAGGCCGAGCAGCTGCCCGAGCCGATCTTCACCCCCTCGACCAAGGCCGCCGTGGGCGACCATGACGAGAACATCGATTTCGATGCGATGGTGAAGGCCGTGGGTGCCGACCTCGCCGAGCGCGTGCGGGATGCCACCCTGCGCATCTACAAGTTCGCTGCCGACTACGCCCGCGAGCGCGGCATCATCCTGGCCGACACCAAGTTCGAGTTCGGGACCGATGAAGACGGCCGCCTGTACATCATGGATGAGATGCTGACCCCGGACTCCTCGCGCTACTGGCCGGCCGACGAGTACGAGGTGGGCACCAGCCCGCCGAGCTACGACAAGCAGTTCGTGCGCGACTACCTGGAGACGCTGGACTGGGGCAAGACCGCCCCGGGCCCGACCATCCCGGCCGACATCATCGAGCGCACCCGCGCCAAGTACGCCGAGGCGCTGCAGCGCCTGGCGGGGATCAACGTCGACTGATGCGCCCGCGCCCCCGGCCGTGATGGCAGGGGGCGCCCGGGCCGGGGTCGCCCCGGGCATGGGTCGACCGTAGAGTCGACCGTTGGTCGACTGCCGCGGACGTTGATCGCCTGTCGCGTGTAGAGTCGACCGTTGGTCGACTGCCGCGGACGTTGATCGCCTGTCGCGTGCAGCGCGAGGGGTATTGTCTGGGCCAGGCGCAGCCGACCAACGGTCGGCTCTACCCGCCGGGGCGGTATGCTGTGCCGATCCTGGGAGGGACCATGACCACCACCACCGTCGCGCGCCCGATCGACCGCTACTTCGCCAGCTATTCCGACGACCACCGCAATGTGCTCAACCAGCACATCCACGTGGTGGCGGTGCCGGCGATCCTCTGGTCGGTGGTGGCCCTGCTGTGGTGCCTGCCGCCGCTGGTGACCTGGTTCCAGAACGGGATCTGGTCGGCCTTTGCGATGTTCGCCGCGTGGTGCTTCTACAACCGGCTGTCGCGTGCGCTGGGCATCGGCATGCTGGTGCTGTTGTTCGTGTTCGGCTGCCTGTGCCGCCTGCTGGAGGCCGAAATCGGCCTGCACAACCTGCTGTGGGTGGCCATCGGCGTGTTCGTGGTGGCCTGGATCGCGCAGTTCATCGGGCACAAGTTTGAAGGGCGCAAGCCGAGCTTCCTGACCGACCTCACCTACCTGCTGATCGGGCCGGCGTGGGTGGTGGCCAAGCTGTACCGGCGGTTGGGTGTGGCTTACTGAGTGCCCCGTGCCGACCAACGGTCGGCACCTACCCGGGGTTTTCGGCGCCTGCCCGGTTTTGACACCTGCCCCGTTTTTTTCTGAACGAGATCGATGCTCACCGGCGCGCGACGCGGGGGCGTCCAGCATCGTCGTGGACGGGCCGTGGCATGCATCCGGCGTTCATCTTCGTGCAGGGCGCAGGCCCTGCCGTTGCTGGCTTCGGACCCGTTCGAGGGGCCAGATCCGGCAAAGTCGAGCGCGCCGTTCCATACGCCCGTCAGCGGTCTCGAATGGGCACGACAGGAGGGTGGAAAAAATGAATCACGCACGTTACATGCAATTGATGGCGTATTCGGGTGTATCGGCAGCAATTGCCTGCCTGTTAGACTGAACGACCTGCTCGTGAATCGCGTATTCCCTGCATGAATCCCAGCCTGATCCTGCTGCTCGCCCTGCCGTTCCTGATGGCCGTGGCGGTCGCCTCATTCCGCCGCACCTCCCGCTCCACGGCCGCCTGGTTGGCCGCGGCAGCGCCGTTGGGGGGACTGGCGCTGTTGGCCACCATGACCCCGGCGATCATGGACGGCGGCGTTGTCCGCAGCTTCGGCACCTGGCTGCCCCAGATCGGCCTGACCTTCTCGCTGCGCCTGGACGGCCTGGCCTGGATGTTCGCCGGCATGGTGCTGGCCATCGGCGCGTTGGTGGTGATGTACGCCCACTACTACCTCAGCGCGCGCGACAGCGCCCACCGCTTCTACTGCTACCTGTTGCTGTTCATGGGCGCCATGCTGGGCATGGTGCTGTCGGGCAACCTGTTGCTGCTGATGGTGTTCTGGGAAATGACCAGCATCAGCTCGTTCCTGCTGATCGGCTTCTGGTCGCACCGCCAGGACGCCCGCGAGGGCGCGCGGATGGCCCTGGTGGTCACCGGCGGCGGTGGCCTGGCCCTGCTCGGCGGCGTGCTGCTGATCGGCCGCATCGTGGGCAGCTTCGAGCTGGATGCGGTGCTGGCCAGCGGCGATCTGATCCGCGCCAGCGCGCTGTACCCCTACGCGCTGTTCCTGATACTGGCCGGCATCTTCACCAAGAGCGCGCAGTTCCCGTTCCACTTCTGGCTGCCGCACGCCATGGCCGCGCCCACCCCGGTGTCGGCATACCTGCACTCGGCGACGATGGTCAAAGCCGGCGTGTTCCTGCTGGCGCGGTTGCATCCGGCGCTGGCCGGCACCGACCTGTTCTTCTATACGGTCAGCGGCATCGGCGCGATCACGTTGCTGATCGGTGCCTGGAACGCAATCTTCCAGCATGACCTGAAGGGCCTGCTGGCCTATTCGACGATCTCGCACCTGGGCCTGATCACCATGCTGTTCGGGCTGTCCACGCCGATGGCGGTGGTGGCCGGCGTGTTCCACATCCTCAACCACGCCACCTTCAAAGCCTCGCTGTTCATGGCCGCGGGCATCATCGACCACGAAACCGGCACCCGCGACATGCGCAAGCTGGGCGGGCTACGCCGGTTGATGCCCTTCACCAGCGCACTGGCGATCATCGCCTCGCTGGCCATGGCCGGCATCCCGCTGCTTAACGGCTTCCTGTCCAAGGAAATGCTGTTCGCCGAAGCGCTCACCGCCGGTGGCCCGGAAACGATGCGGGTGGTGATGTCCATCGCCGCGCTGCTGGCCGGCGTGTTCGGCGTGGCCTACAGCCTGCGCTTCGTGCACGACACGTTCTTCGGCAAGGGCCCGCACGACCTGGACCGGGTGCCGCACGAGCCGCCGCGCTTCATGAAGGTGCCGGTGGAAATCCTGGTGGTGGTGTGCGTGGCCGTGGGCGTGGCCCCGGCCATCACCATCGCCCCGGTGCTGCACGCGGCAGCCTCGTCGATCCTGGGCCCGGCGATGCCGGCCTACAGCCTGTCGGTGTGGCATGGCTTCAACACGCCGCTGATGATGAGCATCGCCGGTGTCATTGGCGGCATCGCGCTGTACTTCGGGCTGCGCCGGTTGATCAACCTGCATGCCGTGGTGAGCCGCGCGATCGGCCGCAACATCTTCCACAAGCAGCTGGACCTGGTGTTCGGCTTCGCCCACCGGCTCACCCAGGCGCTGGCCAACGGCAGCCTGCAGCGCATGCTGATGGCACTGGTGGTGGTGGCGATCATCGTCGCGCTGGCCCCGTTCGTGGCCAACCCCGGTTCGCCGAACTGGCCCTCGCCGCAGCCGCTGCCGCTGCTTGGCTGGACGCTGTGGCTGGTGATGATGGCCTGCGCGGTCAGTGCGCTGTTCGTGTACCGGCAGCGTCTGCTGGCGGTGCTGGTGCTGGGCGGCGTGGGCCTGATGGTGTCGCTCACCTTCGTGTTCCTGTCCGCCCCCGACCTGGCGCTGACCCAGCTGCTGGTGGAAATGGTCACCCTGGTGCTGATGCTGCTGGGCATGAACTACCTGCCCGCCCAATCGGCGCCGGAGCATTCGCGCTGGCGCAAACGCCGCGATGCCCTGATCGCCATCATCGGCGGCGGCGGTCTGGCGGCTGCGGCCTATACCGCCATGACCCTGCCGCCCAACACCATGGCCGGCGAGCTGGTCGCGCGTGCCCTGCCCGAGGCGTACGGGCAGAACGTGGTCAACGTGATCCTGGTGGACTTCCGCGGCTTCGATACCTTCGGTGAGATCACCGTGTTCGGTATTGCCGCCCTGGTGGTGCACGCCATGCTGCGGCGCTCGCGGATGGCACCGGAGCAGATCATGCCGGGCCCGCCGATCAAGCTGCCGGTCCCGGCCGATCTGGCGCAGATCATGTTCCCGCTCACGCTCACCGTGTCGATCTTCCTGTTCCTGCGCGGCCACAACGCCCCCGGTGGCGGCTTCATCGCCGGCCTGGTGCTGGCCGTGCCGCTGCTGATCCAGTACGTGATCCAGGGCACCACCTCGGTGGAGTCGCGGTTCGGCTTCGACTACATCCGCTGCATCGGTGCCGGCCTGCTGATCGCCATCGTCAGCGGCAGTGCGTCGATGCTGTTCGGGGTGCCGTTCCTGACCAGCGGCCACCTGGACCTGCATATCCCGCTTATTGGCGAGGTGCCGCTGGCCAGCGCCATCGGCTTCGATACCGGCGTGTACCTGGTGGTGTTTGGCGGGGCGATGCTGATCCTGTCGATGATGGGCACCATCAAGCCGTCGCGTACGCGCAACGCCCGCAAGGGCGAGATCGATCCCAACCGTCGTTCGGCAAAAACCGGGGAGATGCACTGATGGAACTGGCCCTGGCAAGCGCCATCGGCGTACTCGGCGCGATCGGCATCTACCTGCTGCTGCGCGCGCGCACCTTCGACGTCATCCTGGGCATGACCTTCCTGTCCTACGCCACCAACCTGCTGATCTTCGCCGGTGGCCGGCTGGTGTCGGGCAAGGCGCCGGTGCTGCGCGAAGGCATCGACAGCGACCTGGGCAACTACACCGACCCGTTGCCGCAGGCACTGGTGCTGACCGCGATCGTGATTGCGTTTGCGATGACCGCAGTGAGCATCGTGCTGGCCATGCGCAGCCGCAGCGACAACCACAGCGACCACGTCGACGCGCATGAGGAAGAGCAGGACACCGCGCCGGCCGACACCGCGCCGGGCCGGGAGGGCGGCGCATGAACCATGCGGTGATCCTGCCCATCCTGATCCCCTTGTTCGGTGCCGCCTGCTCGCTGTTCGTCGAGCACCGCCGGTATGGCCCCAAGGTGCAGCGCACGGTGGCGTGGACCACGCTGGCCGCGCTGGCCGCCGCGGTAGCCCTGCTGTTCGCGCAGACCGCCGATGGCAGCATCGCGGTGTACCTGCTGGGCGACTGGCCGTCGCGGCTGGGCATCGCGCTGGTGGCCGACCGGCTGTCGGCCTGGATGCTGGTGACAACGCTGCTTCTGGCCATCCCGTGCCTGCTGCACGCGTGCTCGGGCTGGGACCGGCGCGCGCCGCACTTCCACGCGCTGTTCCAGTTCCAGCTGGTGGGCCTCAACGGCGCCTTCCTCACCGGCGACATCTTCAACCTGTTCGTGTTCTTCGAGGTGATGCTGATTGCCTCCTACGGCCTGCTGCTCAGCGGCGGCCGCGGCCTGCGCATGCGCATCGGCCTGCACTACGTGGTGTTCAACGTCACCGCCTCGACCCTGTTCCTGATCGCGCTTGGCCTGCTGTACGCCTCGCTGGGCTCGCTCAACATGGCCGAGCTGTCCCAGCGCATCGCCGAGGTACCGGCCACGCACCTGGTGCTGGTCAAGGCCACCATGGGGTTGTTGCTGCTGGTGTTCTGCAGCAAGGCCGCGCTGATGCCGCTGTACCTGTGGCTGCCCGAAGCCTATGCGCGTGCGCCCGCGGCGGTGGCCGCGCTGTTTGCGATCATGACCAAGGTGGGCCTGTACGCGGTGCTGCGGGTCAGTTCGCTGTGGTTCGGCGACGGTGCCGGCCCGATGGCCGGGTATGGCAGCGACTGGCTGCTGTGGGCGGGCGTGGCCACGCTGGTACTGGGCGGGCTGGGCGTGCTGGCCGCGGCGCGGTTGCGGGTGATGATCTCCTACCTGGTGGTGGTGTCGGCCGCGACGCTGTTCATCGCCTTCGCGGTGCGCACGCCCGAGGTGCTCTCCGCCGGTCTGTACTACCTGCCGCACAGCACCTTCGTGGCCGCCGCGCTGTTCCTGATTGCCGACCTGATCCGCCGCCGTCGTGGCGGGGCCAGTGACAGGAAGGAAATCATCGCGCCGATGCCCGGCAAGCAGACCCCGGCCGTGCTGTTCCTGATCGGTGCGGTGGCCGTGGCCGGTCTGCCGCCGCTGTCCGGCTTCCTGGCCAAGGCCGCCTTGCTGGCTGGCATGCCCGCGCAGTACACCGCCGTGGTCTGGACCGCCGTGCTGGGCAGCAGCCTGATGGTGATCGTGGGCATCACCCGCGCCGGCATCCGCCTGTTCTGGCGCGTGCCGGTGCAGGAAGACGGCGTGCCACCGCCGCGCAAGGCCCCCACCCGCACGGTGGAACTGTTCGCCGCCGCGCTGCTGCTGGTGTATGGCATTGCCATGAGCCTGTTCGCCGGCCCGCTGATGCAGCACACCGATGCGATGGCCACCCAGCTGCTGCACCCCGCCGAGTATGTGGGCGAGCTGCGCGCTACCACGCCGGAGATCCGCCAGCCATGACGCGCAAACCGTCGCTGTACAAGCGCCTGATTCCCTCGCCGTCGCTGAGCGTGATGGTGGTGGCGTTCTGGCTGCTGATGTCCGACAGCTTCACCTTCGGCCAATTCGTGCTGGGCATGCTGCTGGGCCTGGTGGTGCCGCTGTTCGCCGCGCGCCTGGACCGCGAGTTCGCCCGCATCGGGTCGCTCAAGCCGGTCCCCAAGCTGCTCTGTGTGACCCTGTGGGACATCCTGGTGTCCAACATCCGCGTGGCGATCCAGGTGCTGGGCCCGGAACGCCGCATCCACCCCGGCTTCATCTGGTTGCCGCTGGACATTGCCAACATCCATGGCATCGCCGCGCTCACCAGCATGATCACGCTGACCCCGGGCACGGTGTCGGCCGCGTTGTCCGACGACCGTCGCCACCTGCTGGTGCACGTGCTGCACCTGGACGACCCGGACGAGCTGATCCGGCAGATCAAGCACCGCTACGAAGCCCCGCTGATGGAGATCTTCCCATGACCGGTTACACCTTCATCCAGACCACCATGGTGGTGTGCATGCACGTGGTCGGGTTGGCCATGCTGCTGGCCACCTGGCGCCTGCTGCGCGGCCCCACCGTGCCGGACCGCATCCTGGCGCTGGACACGCTGTCGGTGACAGCCATCGCCGAGCTGATGCTGTTCGGCATGTACCTCAACTCGGCGGTGTATTTCGAAGCGGCGCTGATCATCGCCATGCTCGGCTTCGGCAGCACGGTGGTGCTGAGCAAGTTCGTGCTGCGCCGGGACATCGTGGAATGATCACCTTCATCCAGATCGTGCTGTCGATCCTGCTGCTGTTCGGCTGCTTCTTCATCCTGGTGGGCGCGTTGGGGCTGGTGAAGCTGTCGACCTTCTTCAAGCGCCTGCACGCTCCCACCAAGGCCAGCACGCTGGGCGTGGGCTGCGTGCTGGTGGGATCGGTGTGTTACCACATCTTCCTGGGCCAGGACCCGCAGCCGCGCGAGCTGCTGATCACCGTGTTCCTGTTCATCACCGCCCCGATCAGCGCGCACATGATGGCCAAGGCGGCGTTGTCGCTGATGATGGAAAAGCGCCCCAGCCTGCCCGGCCATGAAACCGCCAAGGAAGAACAGCTGCCGCCGCCGCGCCCGGAAGGCGAACAGACCCGGTAGAGCCGACCGTTGGTCGGCTGCCCCAATCCACGTCCGGTAGAGCCGACCGTTGGTCGGCTGCCCCAACCCACGCCCGGTAGAGCCGACCGTTGGTCGGCTGCCTCAACCCACGCCCGGTAGAGCCGACCGTTGGTCGGCTGCGCGCATCGTGCCGAAGAGCAGCCGACCAACGGTCGGCTCTACCCCGGAGCGCGTGGTCGCCGACGCGGCTTCTCAGCCGCCCCAGACCAGCGCCAGCTCCAGCGCCACCCAGCCCAGGAACGCCACCAGCAGCACGCCGCCTTCGCGGCGGCTGATGGTCAGGTCGCCACGCAGCATCGGGTACAGCACCAGCACGAAGGCGATCGCCGCCGGCAGCTCCAGGCGCACGAACGACGCCGGTACCGCCAGCGGCCGCAGTGCGGCCATGCCGCCCACCACCACCAGCAGGTTGAACAGGCTCGAGCCGATCACGTGGCCCAGCACCATGTCGCCCTGCCCGCGCCGTGCCGCGGCCACCGCCGCCGCCACCTCGGGCAGCGCGGTGCCAATGGCCACCGGCAACAGGCCCACCAGCAACGGCGACCAGCCCAGCCCCGCGCCGAACACCGGCGCGGCCTGCACGATCCAGCGCGCGCCGTAGTACAGGCACAGCCCGGCGAACACCACCCGCAACAGGTTGAGGAACAGGCCGGTGCGGGTCATCGCATAGCCGGCGATGGCCTCGCGCACGGGGTCCGATTCCAGCCGCGCGCGGCGCAGCACGAACACCAGCGATGCCACGAAGCCGAGCAGCAGCAGGCCGCCTTCCCAGCGCGTCACCACGCCGTCCAGGCCGAACACGATCAGCGCCAGGCTCGCCACCGCCACCATCACCAGCAGCGGCGACAGCAGCCGCGCGCGCACCAGCAGCGGGGCCGCCAGCGCGGCCAGGCCCAGGGTCAGGCCGACGTTGACGATGTTGCTGCCCACCGCGTTGCCCAGCGCGAGCTCTTCGGCTCCCACCACGAACGCACGCGCGTTGACCACCAGTTCCGGCAGCGAGGTGCCGAAGGCCACCAGCAGCAGCCCGGCCATGAACGGCGAGGCGCCGAAGCGCTGGGCCAGGCCGGAGGCCGCCTTGACGATCGAATCGCCGCCCAGTGCCAGCAGCAGCAATCCCAGCAGGAACCAAGCAGTGGCAGCAATCATCGGCAATCCCCAGGCATCAATGGGCCGATTCTAGAGCCAGACCGCACGCAGGGGGTGAGGGAATCGGGCGCCCCTGGGCAGAAGCGGCGCGGCCTGCCCACGGCGCGCGCCGCAGCAGGCTTACGAGCAGCCTTCGACGTAGTCCACCTGCGGGGTCTGGCCGACCCGCCAGGCGCTGACATTGCCGTCGCCGTTGATCTCGAAGTTGATCAGCGCGCCGCCCTCGGTGGCCGGCCGCACGCGCAGGTTGTGGCCCTTTTCGTCGTACTTGTGCGGGGTGACATCGCCGCGGTCGGGGTACAGGGTCTGCAGCTGGCCCAGCGACATGCCGACCTTGCCGCCACCGGGCGCGGTGATGCGGTCGTTGCGCACGTCGTAGCGGACCAGACGCTTGCCTTCGATCATCAGGATCACATCCTCGGCCTGCGCCCCCTGCGGGCGCAGTGCATGGCAGTAATCGTCCGGCACCTCGCCCTGCAGCGGCGCCTTCCAGGCGGCACGCACCTCGTCCAAGGTGCTGCCCAGGGTCAGCGGACCATACCCATCCAGCCGCGCCGGGCCGGCGGCGGCCGGGTCCTGCGCTGCGGGCGCGGCGGCGGGCGCGGCCGGCGCTGTGTCGACCGGCGTCGGCACGGCGGCCTCTGCGTCCTTCGACGGGGTTTCAGGGGTGCGCTCGCAGCTGCTGAGTGCCAACGCGATGCCCAATGCCAGAACGCTTCCCAGCTGCTTCATCTGCACTTCCTCCAGTCGGTGGTCGGCAGCCTAGCGCGAACGCTGTGCAGTGGCTGCATGCAGGAACGTGATTGTCATCGCGGTTTCACCTGCCGCGTTCAGGCTCGGCCTGCACCGCATCGACCCCACGCCCATGCAACCGCGCAAGACCGACCTCGCCCGCACCGCCCTGCAGGCCCACCGTGCGCCCCTGGACATGCGCCAGCGCCGCCTGCTGATCCTGTGCGACGGCCAACGCGATCTGCCGCAGCTCACCGCCATGATCGGGCCGGAAGCGTCAGCAATGGTGATCCAGCTGATCCAGGCCGGGTACCTGGTGTCCAACGCGGCGGCCGAGCCCACGCCACCGCCCGCCCCTGAGCCGGTGCCGACGCCCGCGGCACCCGCGGCAGCCCCGACCGAGCGCCGGCGCTCGCTGGTGGCCGCGCGCATCTACCTGCTGGGCATCCTGGAACTGCAACGGCACCCCCACGCGGCGGCGCTGTTGCATGCGCTGCAGCAGGCACGCAGCGACGAGGCGGTGATCGCCGGCCTGCATACCGCGCTGGATGCGCTGCCCGCGCTCACCTCGCCCGGCTATGCCGAGCGGGTCCGCCAGCGCCTGCTGGAAGTGCTGCCGAAGGATCAGGTGGACGGGTTCCAGACGCTCGCCGTTTGATCACCTATTGCGCGATGCTGGTTGTGATGAAGACCTTGAATTGGACATGGCCGGACGCTGCGGGCACGGTGTCAGGCATCGTCCGAGCCAGAGAATTCATTGATGTATGATTCCCATGTAACTATTGATTGGGAGTCCATCATGGTCAGCACGATCAAACTGGCGACTGCCCGCGAGCTGGCTGGGGCCGGCAGCGTGCGGGAAACGACCTTGGTTGCAGCAGCCGATGGCTACACGATCACCTTCGCCTTGGAAAACAGCGAGCGGGCCTTGGGCACCAAGGATGGTGCGCCGCGTCTGTTCTCCGGCGTCCAGGCCGCTGCGCGGGTGCTTTCCAAGCTGGGCATCACGCGGTATCGCGTGGATGCCACGGCAACGGCAGGCGCCGATCCCACGCGTCGCTCGCGCCCGGATCGGGCACATGCACTGAAGCAACTGCACGATGATGCCGCGTACCTCGATCAGATCAGGGACGCCGTAGCGGAATCACGTGCAGACGCACGACCCGCATTGTCCAGCGTCGAAGCACGCCAGCAGATGGATGCACTGAAGGCACGGCTCAGCCGCGATCTTCAGTCGGCAATGAAGCGCAACGCACGCACAAAATGACGGTTGCCTGGAGCAGGCGCGCCATCGAGGACAGAACAGCGCGGTTGGTCGAGGCGCTTGAGCGCGCCTGTGAAGTACCCGACCCGCAGCTGTTCACTGCAGCTGTTGAGCGCGATGAGGCGATTGAGCAGGAAGGCAACGCACTGGACGGTGCCGCGCTTTATCGGCCGGGCTGGGTGGAAGGAACGTTCATCTATGCAACGCGCGACGGTAGGCACCTCATTGCCTACCAGCGTGAGGCAGATGAGGTTCGCATTGATCGCGTGCTAGTGACCCGACGCCACTCGAACCGCGATTGAGGGCAGGCACGAATCTCTCCTGGCGCTGACCCGCGGCATCCTACGCACCCCGACCAACGCGGGGAGAGAATGAGCAGTCAACTGCTCTGCGGCGTCTCGGCGATGACGGTGCTTCCGCGCGTTGCCTGCGGTGACACGTCAGGGTGCAGCCAGCGCCGCAATCAACGCCTCTGCCACCGCCGGTTCTTCTACATGGCGCAGGTTGTCCAGATTCAGGATGTCGCCCTGCATCTGCGCGTAGCGGCGAAGGCGGCGCGTGAGCACCTTGGTGGCGGCATCGGCCGGTGCCGCGGACAACGCCTCCAACGCCCGGCGCGCACGTGCGGCGATATCCGGCAGGAAAACATGGCGCGGATCGCGTGGCGGAATGACGTTATCCAGCCGGCAGTTCTCGAAGGACACGTAGTCCAGAACGCAGGCGCTGAAGTCCGCATCCAGCAAGGCCGGTGCGCCGGCGGCAACAAACCTCACGTCCTTCAGCACGCCCTCGAACCGGCAGCCGGTGGTGGCGTGTGCCGGCATGCCGGTGTCGACGATCCGGCAGTTGATGAAGGTGCAGCCGTCGAGCACGCAGGCATCGAAACGGCTCTGGCGGAAATCGCAGGTGTCGAAGACGCAGCCGCGAAACACGGTGTCATTGAGGCCACTGGCGCGAAAGTCGACACGGGTGAACTGGCAGGCGTCCATCACGGTGCGCGCGAAGAACCGCACCTCGGACATATCGCAGCCCTCCAAGACGGTACGCTCCAGCGTGCAGCGCTCGAACAGCGGCGCTTCCAGGCTGACGCCGCGCAGGTGCAGACCCTCGATATGCTCACCAACAAAACGCGATCTGGCAGGCAGCCGCAACGAGATGGCCGCCTCGTGCAACAGGTTCAGTGACGCGTGCGGCAAGGTCGCGCTCACGCGGTGAAGTTCGCCTTCAGGCCCTGCCAGCACTGCTGGTAATCGCGCTGCCGGTGCTCGGCGTCCATGGCCTGCGCGGTCGGGCGGATCACCCCACGGGTTTCGAACATGAAGGCCATGGTGTCCTTGATCACGTCCGGTTTGCTCAGGTCAGCCGCCGAGGCCTTGTCGAACGTGGCCGCGTCCGGGCCGTGCCCGCTCATGCAGTTGTGCAGCGAGGCGCCCCCGGGCACGAAGCCGGCCGCCTTGGCGTCGTAGGCACCGTGGATGAGGCCCATGAACTCGCTGGCGATGTTGCGGTGGAACCACGGCGGCCGGAACGTGTCCTGCGCCACCAGCCAGCGCGGCGGGAAGATGGCGAAGTCCATGTTGCTGGTCCCCGGGGTGTCGCTGGGCGAATGCAGCACCAGGAAGATCGACGGATCCGGATGGTCGTGGCTGATCGAGCCGATGGTGTTGAAGCGGCGCAGGTCATAGCGGTACGGCGCGTAGTTGCCGTGCCAGGCGACCACGTCCAGCGGCGAGTGCCCGATGGGCGCGCGCCACAGCTGGCCGCCGAACTTGGCGATCAACTCGAAGTCCCCCTCGATGTTTTCGAAGGCAGCCTGCGGCGTTTCGAAATCGCGCGGGTTGGCCAGGCCGTTGGAGCCGATGGGCCCCAGGTCAGGCAGCTTCAGCAGGGCGCCGAAGTTCTCGCAGATGTAGCCACGAGCCTGGCCGTCGGGCAGTTCAACCCGGAAGCGCACGCCACGCGGGATCACCGCCACCTGCTGCGGCTCGATCTCGACCACGCCCAGCTCGGTGAGCAGGCGCAGGCGACCCAGCTGCGGCACGATCAGCAGCTCGCCGTCGGCGTTGTAGAAGTAGCGGCCCTGCATGTCGGCGTTGGCCGCGTACAGGTGGATGCCCACGCCATGGTGCGCGTCGGGCGCGCCGTTGCCGCCCATGGTGTACAGGCCATCGATGAAATCGGTGGGGGTGCCGGGCAGCGGCAGCGGGTCCCAGCGCAGCTGGTTGGGCGACACCGCCCCCGCGGCGAAGTCGCCGTGCAGGTGCGGCTGGGCGTAGGCAGTGAACTCACCGTGCGCCACCGCCGGGCGGATCCGGTACACCCAGCTGCGCCGGTTGCTGCCGCGCGGTGCGGTGAACGCAGTGCCCGACAGCTGTTCGGCGTACAGGCCATGCGCCACCCGCTGTGGCGAGTTGCGCCCTACCGGCAGCGCGCCGGGGACGGCCTCGGTGGCGAACTCGTTGCCGAAGCCGGTCTGGTAACCGCGGGCGGTGATGGAGGTGCTCATCTGTGTGTCCTGGCGGAGCCTGGGAGGTGTGCAATGGGTAGTGCGTTGGAGCAGCCGGGCAGAGCCCGGCTCTACGGGCATGTCCGGCATTGCAGCGGCCGGGCAGAGCCCGGCGGTACGGATGGGTCCGGCGTGGCGGGAGCCGCGCCGGACCTGCCGGGTTACGTTACAGCACGCCGCGCTTCATCTGGTCGCGTTCGATGCTCTCGAACAGCGCGGTGAAGTTGCCTTCGCCGAAGCCTTCGTTGCCCTTGCGCTGAATGATCTCGAAGAAGATCGGGCCGATGCAGTTGGTGGTGAAGATCTGCAGCAGCTTGCGCTGCTTGGTTTCCGGATCGGCGTCGATCAGGATCTTGTTCCTGGCCAGGCGCGCCACGTCTTCGCCATGGCCCGGCACGCGCATGTCGATCACGTCGAAGTAGGTGTCCGGGGTGTCCAGGAACTCCACGCCCTGCGCACGCATCGCCTCGACGGTGTCGTAGATGTTGTCGGTGAAGCAGGCGATGTGCTGGATGCCCTCGCCCTTGTAGGCGTCCAGGTATTCGTTGATCTGGCTCTTCGGATCGGACGATTCGTTGAGCGGGATGCGCACGATGCCGTCCGGGGCAGTCATCGCCTTGGACACCAGGCCGGTCTTGAGGCCCTTGATGTCGAAGTAGCGGATCTCGCGGAAGTTGAACAGGCGCTCGTAGTAGTCCGACCACTGCTGCATGTTGCCGAAGTACAGGTTGTGGGTGAGGTGGTCGATGAAGGTCAGGCCGAACCCGGTCGGGCGCTGGTTGACGCCTTCGATCGGCGCGTAGTCGGTATCGAACATGCTGCCGTTGGCGCCATAGCGGTCCACCAGGTACAGCATGCAGTCGCCGATGCCCTTGATGACCGGGGCCGGCACGGCCTTGCTGTCCGGCTTGAAGTCGATCGCTTCGGCGCCGTTGCCCAGCGCCATCTGGAACACCTCGTCACCCGGCTTCTGGAAGCGGATGGCGAAACCACAGGCGCACGGGCCGTGCTTTTCAGCGAAGTCCGAGGCGAACGAATCGGGTTCTTCGTTGACCAGGAAGTTGACGTCACCCTGGCGGTACACGGTGATGGCGCGGCGCTTGTGGCGCAGCACGGCGGTGAAGCCCATCTTGCGGAAGTAGTCGTGCAGTTCGGCGGCGCGGCCGGCCGGCGCGGCGAACTCGACAAACTCGAACCCGTCGATGCCCATCGGGTTCTCGAAGGTGGTGACCTGCATGCCCGGATCGGGTGCGTGGGACGCGGTGCTCAGTTGGCTGGTCATGATGTGGCTCCAAAGCAAAGTCCGCATCGGAAAAAACCAGGTGCGGGAGGCGGGCAGACCCGCGAGAATGCGGTGTCCGGAACTAAGGTTTATAGTTTCACATGAAACCACCATCAAGGTGCACCGCAGCATGAACTCACCCGATCCCAGCAGCCACAGCATCCGTGCCTCGCACGCCCTGCTCGACCTGGAACAGTTCCTGCCGTACCGGCTGAGCGTCCTGTCCAACCGGGTCAGCGGCAATATCGCCAAGCTGTATGGGGACCGTTATGGTCTGGCGATCCCGGAATGGCGGGTCATCACCATCCTGGCGCTGTATCCGGGCTCGTCGGCCAGCGAGGTGTCCGACCGCACCGCGATGGACAAGGTGGCCGTCAGCCGCGCCGTGGCCAGACTGCTCGAGCGTGGCTTCATCAAGCGTGAAACCCACGGCGACGACCGGCGCCGCTCGGTGCTGGCGCTGTCGGCGGCCGGCTTCGAGGTGTACGAGACCATCGCCCCGCTGGTGATCGAGATCACCCGCAAGCTGATGTCCGTGCTGAGCGAGGAAGAGGAACAGATGCTGGAGACCCTGATCCTGCGCCTGGCCGGGGAAGGCCTGCAGAAGATGGACCAGGGCTGAGCGACCGGCGTACCCACCAACGGTGGGTACCTAGGTAGCGATTGCGCATTCGCGCTTCCGCTCCCACGCTTTGCTGCGCAAAACGCGGGCCCCCCTCACCATCACCCACATCCCCGCGCCTTCGGCGCGCCCCCTTGGACTCCAAGGGGGCTTTCCTCCAGACAGGGTTCCCATCAACGGTGGGTACCTACGCCGGTAGGCAACGACCGTTGGTCGTTGCGCGTCAGCTCAGATGCTTGCGCCGTGCGTGCACCCACGGCGCAGCCAGGGCGCCGATGGCGCCGCCGGCGAAGGCGAGCGAGGCGGCCACTACCGCCGCCTCGATGGCATTGGGCAGGGCCAGCGCGGCCAGCACCAGCAGGGCCGAGGGCAGGCCGATGAAGGTGGCCATGAAGTAGCCCCAGCGCGGCGCCCAGGTGCCCACCTGGAGCAGGCTCACCGGCATCCACGTTTCGGCCGAGGCGTCCTGTTTGACCTTGGCCGCCACCTTGGTCAGGTCCACTTCCACCGGCCCCTTGCCGGTGCGCGCCACGGCCAGCATCTGCGCCACCTCCTCCACCGGCGGGAACGAGGTCGGCCACGTCATCGGAGCGGTGACCCCGTAGGCGGTCAACAACGGCACGCTGATCCACGGCGCCAGCAGCGGCCGTAGCTTGCGCCGGTCGAGCACGCACCAGAGCTGGCTCACGCCATGGGCCACCACTGCGTACAGCGCCAGCTGGCCCGGTTCGGGGTACGGCAGCATGCTCACCCGGGCGGCCATGCTGTCGTAGCCCATCTGGCGCAGGAAGCCAGGACGGGTGCGGCCTTCGTGCGCCCAGGCCAGGCCCAGCGCCCCCACCAGATAGGCCTCGGCCGGGTCCTTCACCCCGGCACTGGCGCGGTCGTCGCTGGCCAGGAAGAAGGCCAGCGACTTGGGCTCGTCCACGTCGTCGCGGTCCCAGCGGCCGGTGTCGCCCAGCACGTGCTTGAGCGGCAGCCGTGCCGGGGCGGTCTCGGCCTTGGCCGCGTTCTGCAGGAACGGCAGCACCGACAGCACGAAACTCTGCAGGTCCAGCGCGCGCAACCCGCTGCCCTGCCATTCCGGCGGCAGCAGCCCGGCCAGGGCCGGGTTGCGCGCCAGCAGGTCCAGCTGCGCCTTCTGCTCGACCAGCTTCTGCACCGCGGCCTTGAGCATCACGTTGTCGGGCACCGCCACCAGCGGCAGCCGGTAGCGGATGGCGCCGGGAGCCGGCGCATCGTCGTGCGCATCGCCGCCGTCCAACGTGCCGTGGTCGTCGAGCAGCACGTCCACCGGGGGCAGGCTTACCCCGCCGGTGACATCGAGGCTGGTGTCCGAAGTGCTGTCGCTGGTGCCCGGCTGCATGCGTATCCGTCCGTTGGTGTGCGCCACGAAACACGCGCGGCATGAGGTCCTTGGAGGTAACGGCAGCGGTACGCGTAAATTGAGGGTCAGGGTGGCGCCGGAGTGCAGGATTCCCCGCGCGTGCTTCCCATCGTGGGGAGAAGAGCAAAAAAGGTTCTTCTTCCATCCAAGGGGAGCGTCTTGCTGCAAGGGCCGTCGCTGAGTGAGCACGACGCTATGTGGGTGGTCAGGTGTGCAGGCGCCGTTCGGATCGGCTGGCGTCTCCGATCAGGCCGGTCGCGAGCGTGAGGGCCCCGTAGCCGCCGGTAGGCCCCTGGCGCAAATGTCCCCCGGCCGCGTGGCGGCCTCCTCCTTTATTTTGCCCAGGAGCCTACCGGCGGCTACGGGGCTCGGCTTGCGGTGAGCAGGTGGACGCCACGCTTTTTTTGACGCTTGTCGGTGGGTCGGGCGCTGGGCCCCCATGGGGGCCCAGCGCCCGACCCACCGACGGCCGCGCCGAAAAGCGTCAAGGCCCGTTTTTGCGTGTCCCGCAGATGGGCGAAGAACCAAAAAAAAGCCGCGGAATCCGCGGCTTTTTCTCCGGTCACGGCGCCTTGGCGGGCGCCCAGTCCTTCATGAAGGCGAAGAACCGCGTGCGGTTGTACCCCTTCGGCTGGCCCTTGTCGGCCTCCAGCTCGCCGGTGAACTGCGAGTGCAGCAGCTTGCCGTCGGCGTCGAGCACGAACAGGTGCGGGTAGCCCTTGATCGCAGGGAACTGCGACAGGAACGCCGCGTTCTCGTTGTCTTCGCTGTAGTTGACCTTCATCCACACGAAGTTGGCGTCACGGAAGCTGCGGATCTCCGCATCGCCCTCGATGAAGGCATCCATCAGGTGGCACCACGAGCACCACTCCCCGCCCACATCCAGCACGATCCGCTTGCCCCCGCGCTGGGCCTCGACCTTGGCCGTGGCCAGGTCGGCGACCGGATCGCGGGCCGGGTCGAACTGCGCGTTGAGCGCCGCCACGGCGGCGACATCCGCCGCGGCCGGGGTATTGCCCGAGGCCACCGGTACGCTGGGATCAGCGACCGGCGCCTTCTGCTCGGTGGTGTCCACCGGCTGCGCAGGCGCGGTGGCAGGCGCCGACGACGGCGAGCAGGCGGCCAGCAGGCCGGCCACGATCATCGCACCACCCCATGCGTACATGCGCATCACCGACCTCACTTGACGCCGTGCATCAGCTTGTTGATCAGCGGGGCGAGCAGGAACAGCAACGCGCCGGAAATGATCAACGCCCAGAAACCGAAGGTGTAACCCTTCAGGGCCGATTCCACGGTCATGCCGCCTTCGCCGCTGACCACGCCGGCGAAGATGCCCGACAGGTTGTTGCCGATGCCGGTGGACAGGAACCAGCCGCCCATGCCGAAGCCAACCAGGCGCACCGGGGCCAGCTTGGTCACCATCGACAGGCCGATCGGCGAGAGGCACAGCTCACCGACCGACTGGATGACGTAGACCATGAACAGCGTCCAGAACGGGATCTTGCCGTCCACCACCATGCTCGACAGGGCCAGCATCAGCAGCGCGAAGGCCGCGCCGTTGAACAGCAGGCCCAGGCCGAACTTGCGCGGGATCGACGGATTGGCGCGGCCCAGCTTGATCCAGATCCAGGCAATGATCGGGGCCAGGGTGATGATGGCCACCGAGTTGACCGACTGGAACCACGCGGTCGGGAAGGTCCAGCCGCCGAGCTGGCGGTTGACGATCTCATCGGCCAGGAAGGTGAACGAGCTGCCGGCCTGTTCGAAGAACATCCAGAACATCACGTTGAAGACGAAGATGATCAGCATGGCGATCACGCGGTCGCGCTGGACCTTGCCCTCGCGGATGCCTTCGACCAGCAGCAGCACGCCCAGCGCGATGAACATCACGCCCAGGATCCAGGCCAGCGCGGTGGCGCCGGTGGACAGCAGGAAGTAGGCCACCGGGATGGCGACGATCGCGCCCACGAACACCATGATGATGCGGCCGAACCCTTCGGCGCCCACCGGCGGTGCGCCGATGCCCTTCAGGCCGGCACGGCCGACGTAGAACCACGCCAGGCTGATCAGCATGCCGATGCCCGAGGCGATGAAGACCATCTTGTAGGACGGCATCGCCTGGGTGCCGAACACCCGCTCGGCCAGGTACTGGGTGAGCACCGGGGCGATCATCGCGCCGATGTTGATGCCCATGTAGAAGATGGTGAAGCCCGAGTCGCGCCGCTCATCCTTCAGGCCGTACAGCTTGCCGACCATGGTGGAAATGTTGGGCTTGAACAGGCCGTTGCCGATGATGATCGTGGCCAGGCCCAGCTCGAACACTTCCTTGTTCGGCATGGCGACCATGAACAGGCCGGCGGCCATGATCACCGCACCGGTCAGGATCGAGCGTTGGTAGCCCAGCACCCGGTCGGCCACGTAGCCGCCGAAGATCGCCGCGGCGTAGACCAGCGCCAGGTAGGCACCGTAGGTCCGGCTGGCGGCCGCCTGGCCGGCCGAGTCGCCCTCGAAGAACTGCGACACGATGTACAGCACCAGCGCCCAGCGGATGCCGTAGAACGCGAAGCGCTCCCAGAATTCGGTCATGAACAGCATCCACAACGGGCGCGGATGGCCCAGCGTGGTCTTGAAATCCGGCAGCGCCGGGTCGGGAACGGATTTCGCGGCGGCGTCTACGCTCATGCGGGATTCCTGGGTTCGGTGGAAGACATGCACGTCCGATGTGCGAACAGCGCGGGAGAATCCCAGACCAACGGCGTTCACGTCAAATACACGCTGATCCGTGCAGGTGGCGGCATGCTCGCTGAACTTGCACCTGCAACCGTCGGGGAGGGCCCGCCAGCGCAGCAACGGCGGGGGCTGCGGGCAGCCCCGTGGTCATCCGGGCGTCATGATGAATAGGGCGATCGGTGCCCGCGCGGACTCAGGCGTCCGGCGGCATCGGGTCGTCGTTGCGGATCGTGGTGCGCACCTGGAACAGCTCCGGGAAGAAGGTCAGCTCCAGCGCCTGGCGCAGGAAGCCGACCCCGCTGGAGCCGCCGGTGCCGCGCTTGAAGCCGATCACCCGCATCACCGTACGCATGTGGCGGAAGCGCCACAGCTGGAAGGCGGTCTCCAGGTCCACCAGGTCCTCGCACAGCGAATACTCGCGCCAGAAGCGGTCGGTGTTCTGGTAGATCCGCTCGAACACCGGGTGCAGGGCGTCGTCGGCCACGTGCGGCTGCTGCCAGTCGCGGCCGGTGTACTCGGCCGGCACCGGGTGGCCGAAGCGGGCCAGGTAGCGCAGGAATTCCTCGTACAGGCTGGGTGCGTCCAGCACTTCCTGCAGCTGCGCCTGGCCGGCCGGGTCGTGCGAGAACACCTGCAGCATCTGCGCGTTCTTGTTGCCCAGCAGGAACTCGATGTAGCGGTACTGCAGGGACTGGAAGCCCGAGGACGGGCCCAGCACGTCGCGGAAGCCCATGTACTCGGACGGGGTCAGGGTTTCCAGCACCGACCACTGCTCGGTCAGCTGGCGCAGCACCTGCTTGCTGCGCGCCAGCACCTTGCGGCACTGCCAGACCTCGTCGCGCTGCAGGAAGCCGATGGCCGCGCGCAGTTCGTGGGCCAGCAGCTTCAGCCACAGCTCGGAGGTCTGGTGCTGGATGATGAAGAGCATCTCATCGTGGTGCGGCGGGTTGGACAGCGGCTGCTGGGCGCTGAGCAGCTGGTCCAGCCGCAGGTAGCCGCCGTAGGTCAGGCGCCCCTGCAGATCGGTGTGGATACCGGCTTCGAGGTCGCGTTGGTTCTTCTCGACGGACATGGCGTGGGCCAAATGAGGGGGTCAAAGGGTAGCGCACAGCATGCGCTCCCGGGCGGCGGGGGCCATGCGCCGGCGTGTGGTGCCCAAGCCGGGCCCGGATTCTGCGCGGGCAGACCGGCGGCAGCGGCCACCCGCCCTGCCCCGGCAACCGCCGCTCATGCCCGGTTGCAGCAACTGAATACGTTGCAGTCATTGGCATTTCGCGCCCCTTACGGGGTATATGGGCGTATTGTCCACCGGGACACTTGCTGCGCCGCAGGACGGCTTTTTCGTACGCCTTCCTTAACATGGCAATTCATATCATTTGTAACTTCCTGTCGAAGGTGCAGTACGCAATGACGGTTGCCGCTGAGTTCAAGATCGAATACCTGCAGTACCTGGACACGGACGGCACGCTCGTCCGCGATGACCTGCCCGAGGCCCTGCGCGATCCACGCGCGCTGCTGCCGATGTTCAAGCAGATGCTGTTCGTGCGCGTGTTCGACGGCAAGTCGATCGCGCTGCAGCGCACCGGCAAGCTGGGTACCTACGCGGCCTGCCTGGGCCATGAAGCCGCGCACGTGGGCATTGGCGCCTCGATGCAGAAGGACGACGTGTTCGCACCGTCCTACCGCGAGTACGGCGCGATGTTCATGCGTGGCGTGCGCCCGCACGACGTGCTGATGTACTGGGGCGGCGACGAGCGTGGCAACGACTACGGCGGCAACGCGGCCAAGGACTTCCCGTTCTGCGTGCCGATTTCCACCCAGTGCCTGCATGCGGCCGGCGCGGCGCTGAAGTTCAAGCTCAACAACGAAAAGCAGATCGCGGTGGCGGTGTGTGGCGATGGCGGCAGCTCCAAGACCGACTTCTACGCTGCCCTGAACTCCGCCGGTGCCTACAAGCTCCCGCTGATCCTGTGCATCGTCAACAACGGCTGGGCCATCTCGGTTCCGCGTTCGGCCCAGACCGGTGCCGAAACGCTGGCGCAGAAGGGGCTGGCCGGTGGCCTGTTCTGCCTGCAGGTGGACGGCAACGACCTGATCGCGGTGATGGCCGCCATGCTGCAGGCGCGCGAACGCGCGCTGGCCGGCGACGGCGGCACCGTGCTGGAACTGATGACCTACCGCCTGTCCGACCACACCACCGCCGATGACGCGCGCCGCTACCGCGACGACGCCGAAGTGAAGGATGCCTGGCAGCGCGAGCCGATGCTGCGCCTGCGCAAGTACCTCACCAACGCCGGTGTGTGGAGCGAGGAAGAGGAAGCCGCCTGGACCGCCGAGTGCGGCAAGCGCGTGGATGAAGAAGTGAACCTGTACCTCAATACCCCGGTGCAGCCGGTGGAGGCGATGTTCGACTTCCTGTATGCCGATCCGCCGCAGGACCTGCTGGCCCAGCGTGCGCAGGCGATCGCCCTGGAGCAGCGCCATGGATGAGATCAAGAACGGCGCCTCCAGCGCGCAGACCAACGCCGCCGACAGCGCCGCCGTCGCGCGCGGAGAAGACATCATGACCACCACCCCGATCACCCTCATCGAAGCCATCACCCAGGCGCTGGCCTGGGAGCTGGAGCACGACAAGTCGGTGCTGGTGCTGGGCGAAGACGTGGGCGTCAACGGCGGCGTGTTCCGCGCCACCGCCGGCCTGCAGCAGCGCTTTGGCGCCGACCGCATCCTGGACACCCCGCTGGATGAAACCACCATCGCCGGGCTGACCATCGGCCTGGCCGCACAGGGCATGAAGCCGGTGGCCGAAGCCCAGTTCGACGGCTTCATGTACCCGATGGTGGACCACATCATCTGCCACGCCGCGCGCCTGCGTTACCGCACCCGTGGCCGCCTGCACTGCCCGATGGTGCTGCGCGTGCCGTGGGGCGGTGGCATCCGCGCGCCGGAGCACCACAGCGAAGCCAACGAGTCGATCTTCACCAACGTGCCGGGCCTGCGCGTGGTGCTGCCGTCCTCGCCGCAGCGCGCCTATGGCCTGCTGCTGGCCGCGATCCGCGAACCGGATCCGGTGATCTACATGGAGCCCAAGCGCATCTACCGCCAGTACAAGGAAGTGGTCGTCAATGACGGCGAAGCCTTGCCGCTGGACGTGTGCTTCGTGCTGCGCGACGGCACCGACGTGACCCTGGTGACCTGGGGCGCGCAGGTGAAGGAAGCGCTGGAAGCGGCCGACAAGCTGGCCGGCGAAGGCATCAGTGCCGAAGTGATCGACGTGGCCACGCTGCGTCCGCTCGACTTTGCCACCATCGCCGAATCGGTGGCCAAGACCGGCCGTTGCGTGATCGTGCAGGAGGCGCCGAAGACGGCCGGCTTCGGTGCGGAAATCGCCGCGCGCCTGGCCGAGGAATCGCTGTACGACCTGCTGGCACCGGTCGAGCGCGTCACCGGCTATGACACCCACATTCCGTTGTTCCGCCTGGAAATGAAGTACCTGCCGAGCGTGGACCGGATCATCAGCGCGGCCAAACGCGCCATTGCGGCAGGCTGACGTGCGGGCCCGCCTCCTAGGCCCGTACCGCAGCCAGTACCCCAACCCGCTCCGGTTCCGCACCGGCCAGATCGTCGAACTGGGTGTTCGTGACGAGGAATGGCCGGCGTTTGCCTGGGTACGCACCGATGACGGGCGTGCCGGCTGGGCACCGGTGGCGTGGTTGCAGTTGCTGGACGAAGGTCGCGCAGAAGCCCTGCGCGACTATGACGCCCGCGAACTGGATGTGGACAGCGGTGAACTGGTCAAACTGCATCATGAACACGGTGGTTGGTGGTGGTCCGAGCGCGCGAACGGCGCGACGGGCTGGCTGCCGGCCCGCGATCTCGAACTGCTGGAAGAGAACTGCACATGAGTGAGAACAAGAATTTCCACCTGCCCGACCTCGGCGAAGGCCTGCCGGACGCCACGATCGTGGAGTGGTTCGTCAAGGTAGGCGACGTGATCGCGCTCGACGCGCCGCTGGTGTCCATGGAGACCGCCAAGGCCGTGGTCGAAGTGCCCTCGCCGTTCTCCGGCAAGGTGCTGGCGCTGGCCGGCGGTGAAGGCGACATCATTCCCACCGGCAGCGTGCTGGCCCAGTTCGAACTGGACCCGAACATGCCGCAGCGCGCCGATGGCCAGGACACCGGCCACAGCCACGGGCACGCCGCTCCGTCGCCCACCCCCAGCACCGGCCAGACCGCGGCCGCGCAGCCGGACAGGGTGGTGGCGTCGGACAACGGGGGCGAGATTGCCAAGCCCGGCGCCGAGCGCGATGACGCCGGCACCGTGGTTGGCGCCATGCAGAGCTCCAATGCCGTGCACGCCGAACAGGCCGTCGCCGTGGGCGGGGTCAAGGCCGTGCCGGCCGTGCGCGCCACCGCGCGCAAGCTGGGCGTGGACCTTACCCGGGTGCGTGCCACCGGCACCGATGGCGCGGTAACCATGGCCGACGTCAAGCAGGCCGCCGCCGATGGCAGCGCCAAGGTCGGCGCTGCGCCGGCACGCGCCGCCGTGGCCGCTGCGGCTGCACCGGCACCGGTGGCGCGCGCCGCCGAATCGCGTACGCCGCTGTCGGCCGCCGGTCGCCCGATGCGCACCCAGCCGCCGGGCGTGGTGGCCAAGGGCCAGCCGGAACCGCTCAAGGGCGTGCGCCGCAACATGGCGCGGGTCATGGCCGATGCGCACAGCAAGGTCGTGCCGACCACGCTCAACGACGACGCCGACATCCACGCCTGGGTGCCGGGCAACGACGTCACCGCGCGCCTGGTGCGCTCGATCGTGGTGGCCTGCCAGAAGGTGCCGGCACTGAACGCGTGGTTCGACGGCGATGCGCTCACCCGCACGCTGCACAACCAGGTGGACATCGGCATCGCGGTGGACACCGACGACGGCCTGTTCGTGCCCGCCCTGCGCAATGCCGACATGCTCGACGCACGTGGCATCCGCGAGGGCGTGAACCGCCTGCGCGAGCAGGTGGAATCGCGCTCGATCGCCGCGTCCGAGCTGAGCGGCTACACCATCTCGCTGTCCAACTTCGGCATGTTCGCCGGCCGCTACGCGACCCCGGTCGTGGTGCCGCCGTGCGTGGCCATCGTCGGTGCCGGCCGTGCCCGCCACCAGATGACCCCGGTGATGGGCGGCGTGGAAGCGCACAAGGTGATCCCGCTGTCGGTCACCTTCGACCACCGCGCGGCGACCGGCGGTGAAGCTGCGCGTTTCCTGCGGGCCATGCTGGATGATCTGGCGCTGGCCAGCTGATCCACGTGGGCGGGTAGCGGCCGACCGTTGGTCGGCGGGCAATGACGGATACGACAACGGCCACCGCAAGGTGGCCGTTGTTGTTTGCGCGCCCGGTAGTGCCGGCCGCTGGCCGGCTCCTCCGGATACCGTGCAGCCGACCAACGGTCGGCTCTACCTCCGGTTGGGATCCGTGCAGCCGACCAACGGTCGGCTCTACATCCGGTTGGGTTCCGTGCAGCCGACCAACGGTCGGCTCTACCTCCGGTTGGGTTTCCTGCAGCCGACCAACGGTCGGCTCTACCCTGCCAGGTCTGCTGCGCCTACGATCTGGACGCCCGGCCGCGGGGCCAGTGCTGCCTCCACCATGGCTGCGGCGATGTTCACCGCCGGGTTGATCCGCCAGGCGCGTGGCAGCACCGGGCCGAGCGCGCCCAGCACCACGCTGGCCAGGTGCTCGCCGGTGCGGCGTTCGCTGCGTTCGCCGCCGATCAGGCCGGGGCGTACCAGCGTCAGCGAGCGGTAGCCCAGCCCGCGCAGGTCCTGTTCCAGGCGGCCCTTGACCTGGTTGTAGAAGATCCGCGACTGCGGGTCGGCGCCCATCGCCGAATTCAGCACGAACGCGTGCGCGCCGTGGGCCTGGGCCAGGGTGGCCACCTGCAGCGGGTAGTCGTGGTCGATCCGGGAAAACACCGCGCGGCTGCCGGCCTGCTTGATGGTGCTGCCCAGCGCGCAGATCACCGCATCCACCGCCCACCAGGGTGCGTCCACCGGCAGCCGCTCGAAGTCGACCACCGGGTTGTGCAGGGCCGGGTCGGCATGCGCCAGCGGCCGCCGGGTGGGCGCCACCACCGCATCGCAACGCGGGTCATCCAGCAGCTGCTGCAGCACCTGCCCGCCCACCAGACCGGTTGCCCCCACCAGCATCACCTTCATCGCACGCTCCCACCGTCAGATTGCCTACCATCGTGGCACAGCTGCCGTGCCCGTCCCGCGTTCAAGCCGGCCTGCACCGCGCCGATACTGTTCCAACCTCTTCCACCCGCCCGGCTGCCCCGCCGGTGACCCGCCAAGGATCCGCGCATGACCGACCCGCACGACGCTCCCCCCAGCCCCGGCACCGCCGTGGGCCGGCTGCTGTCGCGGCGCCAGGTGGAGAGCCGGGTGATCGACACGGCCAGCGTGGACGCGCCCGGCCCCAAGGGCGGCACCAGCGCCATGCTGCAGCGCCTGTTCGCCGGCATCGACAGCCCCGAACCGCTGCTGGCGGCCTTCGCCAACGGCATGTCCACCCTGCCCGGCGAACTGGGCGACATGGGCCTGCGCCTGCAGTCGGCCCAGCGCAGCGCCGACTGGGTCAGCTACGGCCGCGCGATGCGCCAGCTGATCGACAAGTACATCCGCACCATCGAGCAGGACAGCCCCGACGGCCAGCCCGACAGCCTGCGCCTGCGCGAGCTGCTGCGGCACACGCTGGGCGTGACCGTGGCCAGCCTGCTGCAGAACATGCCCGAGCTGCGGGAGGAGCCGGCGCAGATCGCCGCCGACCTGCGCCACTGGCACCCCGGCCAGCCGCTGCAGCCGATCGAACTGCGCCTGCGCGAGCTGACCCACCAGATCGGCGTGCGCAGCGATGGCTGGCAGGAACAGCAGGAACTGCTGCTGAGCCTGTTCGACCTGCTGCTGGACAACATCGGCGAGCTGCTGGACGACAGCAGCTGGCTGCATGGGCAGGTGCATGCGGTGCGCCAGCTGATCAGCGGCCCGCTGGACCGCGACTCGGTCGACCAGGCGCGCGCCAACCTGCGCGAAGTGATCTACAAGCAGGGCCTGCTCAAACAGGGCATCGTCGAATCCAAGGCGGCCATGAAGGGCCTGATGGGCGGCTTCATCGAGCGCCTCGACGGCATGGCCGTGAGCACCGGCGAGTACCACGACCGGATCAGCAGTTATGCGCTGGCCCTGAAGGAAGCGCGCAGCATCGCCGACCTCAGCCAGCTGCTGCAGGGCGTGCTGCAGGACACCGGCCGCGTGCAGGAGCAGGCACTGCAGGCGCGCGACCACCTGGGCAATGCACGCCGCGAAGTGGAACAGGCCGAGCAGCGCATCGCCGAGCTGGAGCAGGAACTGCGCGATGTGTCCGGGCTGGTTCGCACCGACCCGCTGACCGGGGCGCTCAACCGCCGCGGCTTCGACGAACTGGTCGACCGCGAGCTGGCACGGGCCGGCCGCCATGGCCACCCGCTGGCCCTGGCACTGATCGACCTGGACGACTTCCACCAGACCAACACCGCCCACGGCCATGCCGGTGGCGATGCCGTGCTGCGCCACCTGGTGGCGGTCTGCCAGCTGCACCTGCGCAGCACCGATGCGATCGCCCGCATCGGCGGCGACGAATTCGTGCTGCTGCTGCCCGAAACACCGGCCGCCGACAGCATGTCCACCCTGCTGCGGCTGCAGCGCTCGCTGGCCCAGCGCCCCCTGCAGCTGGACGACACGCGGGTGCCGGTGCACTTCAGCGCCGGGGTGGCGCAATGGCACGCCGGCGAACCGGTGGATGGCCTGCTGCGGCGTGCCGATGCGGCCCTGTATGCGGCCAAACGGGTCGGCAAGAACCGCGTGCAGGCGGCCGACGCGCCCCGGTGACCGGCATGCCCGCCGAGGCGCTGTGATAACGGCCGCCTCCGTGCGAATCACCCGGGTATGGACATGAACACCCCTGCCGCCCACGACCCGCGCCTGCGCTTCGCCGCGTTGCTGGACCAGCACCGCGGCATCGTGCTGAAGATCGCACGCGGATACTGCGCGCACCAGGAAGACCGGCTCGACCTGATCCAGGACATCAGCGTGCAGGCCTGGGATGCGTTCGACAGCTTCGACCCGGCACGCGCCCGCTTTTCCACCTGGCTGTACCGGGTCGCGCTCAACGTGGCCATCTCGCAGGTGCGCCGGCAGCAGCTGCGCCAGCGCCACCACGCCACGCTGGACGAGGACACCTTGCCGGTGGACGAGGGTGCACCGGCCGAACAGCAGCACGCCGTACAGCAGCTGGAGGGTGCGATCCGCGCGCTTCCGCCGCTGGACCGCGCATTGATGCTGCTGCACCTGGACGATCACGACCACCGCCAGATCGCCGACATCCTCGGCATCAGCACCGCCAACGTGTCCACCCGCCTGCACCGCCTGCGCCAGCAGCTGCGCGCGCGCTTCGACCCCACCGCCTGAGGCCACCGTCATGCATACCGATCCACTCAAGCAGCTGTGGCACCAGGCCGGCGGCGATGCCGACGACAGCGAGGCCACCGCCGCTTTGAACAGCTGGCGCCGCCACCGGCAGTACGCCGCGCAACGCCAGTTGTCGGCGTTCAGTGCACTGCAGGTGGTGCAGCTGCTGTTCTGGCTGGGGCTGTCGATGTATTGCGGCAGCGTGTGGTGGCAGCAGCCACCGCTGGCGGTGATGCTCAGCGCCGTGGCGCTGCACGTCTACTGCGTGGCGGTGATCATCGTCAGCGCGGCCCGGCTGCACCTGCGCGGGCAGCTGCAGCCCGACCAGCCGGTGCTGCAGCAGTCCCGGCAATTGGCGGTGTTGCGCATGCAGACCGCCGCCGGCGAACTGTTGCTGGGGCTGCCCTGGTGCTGGCTGTGGCTGGCGGTGCCGGTGCTGGTGGCGTGGCAGGCGTGGGGCATCGACCTGTCCGCCTTCGCCGCACGCGCGTTGCTGGTCTCGCTGGTGGCCGGGGCGGCGCTGATGACCGCCCTGCTGCTCCTGGCCCGGCGCTGGCAGCGGCAGGCCCCGGCGTCACCCCGCCTGCAGCGCGCGATCGATGCCTTGTCCGGGCGTCGCCTGGCCCGCGCACGCGCCGAGCTGGAGGCGCTGCGCGACTGGAACGCCCGCTGACAGACCGCGCGCCTGTCAGTGCGCCGCTTTCTTGCCGCGCAGCTTCTGGAAGCCCATCACCGCGGCCAGCACGATCGCACCGGCGATCACGCCGACCACCATGTTGCCCAGCGCGTTGATCAGCCAGCCCCACTGGCCTTCACCCCCCAGGCCGACCACGGCATGGTGCAGCGCCGGCACGTTGTGCACCAGGATGCCGCCACCCACCAGGAACATCGCCGCGGTGCCGGCCACCGACAGGAACTTCATCAACCAGGGCGCGGCGATCAGGAGGCCGCGGCCGAACGCGGCCAGCCCGGCACCCTTGCGCGACAGGTACAAGCCCAGGTCATCCAGCTTCACGATGCCGGCGACCAGCCCGTAGACGAACACCGTCATGGCCAGTGCGATCACCACCAGCGCGGTGACCTGGTTGAGGAACGGGGCGGCCGAGACCACCCCCAGCGACAGCACGATGATCTCGGCCGACAGGATGAAGTCGGTGCGCACCGCGCCTTTCACCTTCTCGCCTTCCCAGGCCACCATGTCGACCTTCTCGTCGGCCAGCGCCTTGACCCGTTCGGCCTTGTGCTGCTCGTCCTCCTGCTTGGAATGCAGGAAGCGGTGCGCCAGCTTTTCAACGCCCTCGTAGCACAGGAACGCACCGCCGATCATCATCAGCGGCACCACGATCGGCACCGGGTAGCCCTTGCCGCGCAGCCAGGCTTCCAGCGCGCTGATCGCCAGCGCGGCCGGCACCAGGATCGCCTTGTTCACCAGCGAGCCCTTGGCCACCGCCCACACCACCGGCAGCTCGCGGTTGGCATTGACCCCGGTCACCTGCTGCGCGTTCAGCGCCAGGTCGTCGCCCAGCACGCCGGCGGTTTTCTTGGCCGCGACCTTGGTCAGGACCGACACGTCGTCCAACAGCGTGGCAATGTCATCGAGCAACGCAAACAGGCTGGCACCGGCCATGGCAATCCAATAGATCAAGCGGGAAGCGTGGATTCTGCCCGATCCTGGCCCGTTCGCGGTAGATGCCGGCGGATTCACCGCCCCACTACCTGCCCGCCCGCACACTGCCGGGGACACCCGTCCTGGAGCCCTGCTTGAATACCACGCCCGTCGCCCCTGGCTCGCCATCGCTGGTAAAAGGCATGAACCGCCGCAGCCAGATCCTGCGCCTGCTGCTGCGTTACCGGAACTCCGGGGTGTTTTCGGGCATGAACCTGGACGCCCGCGCGGTGCACGACATCCCGCCGGAGGGCAATCCGGAGCAGTTCGTCACCGACCTGGAATCGCTCGGCCCCACCTTCGTCAAACTGGGGCAGATGCTGTCCACCCGCCCGGACATGGTGCCGGTGGAATTTGCCACCGCGCTGGAACGCATGCAGGAAAAGGTGGCGCCGATTCCGGTCGAGCGCATTGCACAGATCATCGAGCAGGAGCTGGGCGCGTCGGTGTCCAAGCTGTTTGCCAGCTTCGACCCGGTGCCGCTGGGGTGCGCCTCCATTGCGCAGGTCCACCGCGCGCAGCTGCATGATGGCCGCGAGGTGGCGGTAAAGGTGCAGAAGCCGGAAGTGGCCGCGCAGCTGCGCTCGGACCTGGAGGTGCTGCGCAGTTTCGCGCTGGCCGCCGACCATCTCACCCAGGTGGGCCGCCGGGTACGCCTGCGCGACTGGCTCAACGAGTTCGCCAAGACCCTGATGCAGGAGCTGGACTACCAGGCAGAGGCAGAGAACCTGCAACGCTTCGGCCAGCATCTCAAGCCGTTCAAGCCGCTGTGGGTGCCGCAGCCGATCTGGGACTACTGCAGCCACCGCGTGCTCACCATGGAGCTGGCCAACGGCGTGCGGGTGGACATGATTCCCGATGTGCGCCGCACCGAAGAACCGATGGCGCCGCTGGCCGCCGCGTTGATCCGCGGCTACATCGACCAGATCTTCGTGCATGGCGAAATCCATGCCGACCCGCACCCGGGCAACCTGCGCGTCACCCCGCAGGGTCGCCTGGCGATCTTCGACCTGGGCATGGTTGCGCACATGCCACCGCGCCTGCGCGAGCGCCTGCTCAAGCTGCTGTTCGCCGCCGTGGACGGGCGTGGCGAGGAAGTGGCCGATGAGATCATCGGCATCAGTACCCGGCTGGAATCGTTCGACGAAGAACGCTACCTGCGCGAAACCGGGCAGATGATTGCGCGCTATGCCGCCAACACCAGTTTCTCCGAAGGCCGCGTGGTGCTCGACCTGGTCCGCATCGCCACTGCCAGCGGGCTGCGCACGCCGCCGGAACTGAGCCTGCTCGGCAAGGCGTTGTTGAACCTGGAAACGGTATGCCGGCTGCTGTCGCCCGACCTGGACACCCGCCGCATCGTGGAGAAACAGCTGCAGCACGTGATGCGTGCGCGCCTGAAGAAATCGCTGTCGGCGGCCAACCTGGCCAGCGAAGCCATGGAGATACAGCAGCTGCTGCGCGAAGGGCCGCGCAAGATGTCCGACATCCTTGCCCTGCTGGCCGAGAACCGCCTGCAGATGAAAGTGACCGGGCTGGAAGAATCGCGGCTGATGGAAAACCTGCAGAAGATCGCCAACCGCGTGTCGGCCGGCATTGTTACCGCCGCGTTGATTCTTGCCGCAGCGATGATGATGAAAGTGGATACCGGCTGGCACCTGTTCGGGTATCCGGCCATCGCATTCACCTTGATGCTGATCGGCGTGGCATTGGGCCTTGGCATCATCCTCAGCGCGCTGATCTTTGATCGTCGTGCGCGTTCGAAGGAAGAGCGCGGCCATCGATGATGCCGCGCTGCATCGCATTTCTTCACGTGTGTTTTACACCTGAAAACACGATGCGTTGTAGCGCATCTTCAGCATCCTGAAACAAACATTTCAGTCAGGTTCGTGCATGCATGATCGGGTCATCGGCTTGTCATGCAGATGTGGTTGGACAGCCGGTCGGATGGGAAATACGTCGTCATGGCGTCCATCACCAACTGTCTCCACTACCGATACCGCCGATGCTCTGGATCCTGCTGCTGACTCTGTTGCTGCTCTCCTGGTTGCTGCTCGCCTCGCGCAAGTGGATATGGTGGAAGGCCAGCCTGATGTCCGTGCTGCTGGTATTGCTGAGTACGTGGTGGTTGATCAACAAGCTGTCCGGCGATGGGCTCAACGCGGCCACGCTGTATCACCTGGGCGCCGACATGGAAGGCGCGGGCGTAGCGGACTTCAAGGGTTACATCGCCGCCTATATCGCACTGTTGCTGGTCTCGCTGCTGCCGCTGGCGGCCGCACGCGTGCAGCGCTGGCGCCGCATCGAACACGGCAAGGCGGTGTTCGGTGGTTTCGTCGCGATGTGGCTGGTGGCCATTGCGGTCAGCCCGCTGTACAGCGACGGCCTGCGCCTGTACCAGCAGATGCGCCCGGTGGACTACACCGTGATCGCACCCGAGTACACCATTCCGCAACACGCGCTGGCCAAGCCGCGCAACATCGTGTGGATCTACGGCGAAAGCCTGGAGCGCACCTACCTCGATGAAACCACCTTCCCGGGCCTGATGCCCAACCTCAACCGGCTGGCGGGCCAGGCGCTGGATGTGCGCGGGCTGGTCTCGGCCGAAGGCGGCGGCTGGACCATCGCCGGGCTGGTGTCGTCGATGTGCGGCGTGCCGCTGACCACCGCCAAGGACGATGAGAACAGCATGGGCCGCATGGGCAGCTTCCTGCCCGAAGCGGTGTGCCTGGGCGACTACCTCAAGCAGCAGGGCTACACCAACCACTACCTGGGCGGCGCCAACGGGCAGTTCGCGGGCAAGGGCCAGTTCCTGGCCACGCACGGCTACGACGCGGTGGACGACCTGGCCTGGTTCAAGACGCAGAAGGTGGCGCGCTCGCACTTCTCCACCTGGGGCGTGCACGACGACGTGCTGCTGGACAAGGCGTATGACCGCTTCGAGCAGCTGTCCAAGGCCGGCCAGCCGTTCATGCTGACCACGCTCACCATGGACACCCACCACCCGGCCGGGCACCTGCCGGTGGCCTGCAAGCGCACCCGCTACCAGAGCGAGTACGGCAACATCGGCCTGCTCAACGCCCTCAAGTGCACCGATGGCCTGATCTCGAAATTGGTCGATCGCATCCAGGCCAGCCCGTATGGGCAGGACACCCTGATCGTCATCGCCTCCGATCACCTGGCCATGCCCAACGACCTCAGCCATGTGCTGGCCAAGCAGAAGCGCGAGAACCTGCTGCTGTTCCTGGGCAAGGACATCGCCCCGCGCCAGTTGGCCACCACCGCCGGCTCCACGCTGGATTCCGGCGCCACGCTGCTCAGCCTGATCGACCCGGCCATCAAGGCGATCGGCTTCGGCCGCTCGCTGCTGGATCCCGAACGCACCGACAGTGCCAGCGCTGCGGCGCTGCGTGACAACGGTAAGGACTACCCGCGTTATCTGGCCTTCTCGCGTTCGCTGTGGCTGGGCGACAAGACCCGCCAGCTGCGCATCGATGACGACAACCAGGTGGTGATCGGCCTGCAGCATGTGCAGCCGCCGGTGCTGCTGGAATACGACAAGCAGTTCGACCTGAAGTCGGTGTACCTGGAAAACACCTCCAAGCAGTTCGATGACGCCGACCCGGCCAATACGCTGGCCTACGTGGACCGCTGCACGGCGTTCGAGGATGGTTCGGCCGATGGCGACTGGTGCGCGATGCTGGTCAACCGTGACAAAGGCATCAAGCTGTACCGCGACGATGCGCTGCGCACCGGCTTTGCGGTGGATGGGCCGCTGGAACCGTTCAACGGCCCGCGCCCGAGCATCCGCCAGGCGCACATGATTACCCAGAAAGGCCGCCGCACCCGCGCCGGCCAGTACATGCTGCAGTTCGTGGCCAAGCAGTCGCCCGATCGCGGTTTCTGGATCGAAGCGGTGTCCTCGCAGCGCAAGGTGGTGGTGGCCCAGCAGTGGGTGCAGCCCGATGCCGAAGGCCGCATCAGCGTGCCGTTCGGCCTGGACCACGAAGTGGACGACCTGGAGATCCGCGCGTGGTTGAACCACGCCGAGAAGCTGGCCGTGGACAATTTCGCGCTGGTGCCCTCGCGCCGCGGCAACCGCGGGTAAAACCCCGGTGGATGCCGATCGTTGGTCGGCAAGTCGTGGCATCGCCGGGTGTTCGTACCGACCAACGGTCGGTACCTACCGGGATTTGGTTGGGATCCGCGCCACCACGGTAGATGCCGACCGTTGGTCGGCACGCCGTGACATCGCCAGGTGTTCGTACCGACCAACGGTCGGTACCTACCGGGACGTGGTCGGTATCCGCGCCACCACCGTAGAGGCCGACCGTTGGTCGGCATGGCGTGGCATCGCCGGGTGTTCGTACCGACCAACGGTCGGTACCTACCGGTACGTGGTCGGTATCCGCGCCACCACGGTAGATGCCGACCGTTGGTCGGCATGCCGTGGCATCGCCGGTTACGCGTACCGACCAACGGTCGGTACCTACACCTACTCCTGCGGCGCGGCCGGATCGCGGACCAGATGGATATCGGTCGGCGAGGACAGCGCGATATGCGCCGCCGCGAACTTCTGCAGCATCGTGAAGTACAGGTCGCTGCGCACGCCATACACCGCGCGCGGGCCGGACACGTAGGCGAAGCTGTTGATCGCCACCTGGCCGTTGGCGATCGAATCGATGAACACCGACGGTGCCGGCTCGGCCAGCACGCCCACGTGTTCGCTGTAGCAGTCCAGCAGGATCTGCCGCACCGCCGCCACGTCGGTGCTCAGCGGCACCGCGAACTGGATCTGGATGCGCCCCTGCGCATTGCCCATCGTCATGTTGCGGATGGTCTTGGTGATCAGCTCGGAGTTCGGCACGATCAGGGTGGATTTGTCGCCCACCTGGATCTCGGTGGAGCGCACGCTGATCCGCTTGATGTCCCCTTCCTGGTCGCCCAGCTTCACCCAGTCGCCAATCTTCACCGGGCGCTCGGCCAGCAGGATCAGGCCGGACACGAAGTTCTGGGTGATCGCCTGCAGGCCGAAGCCGATACCCACCGACAGCGCACTGACCACCAGCGCCAGCTTTTCAAAGCCGATGCCCAGCGCGGTCAGCCCCCACAGCACCGCCGCGATGATGCCCAGGTAACGGGTGACGGTGCTGATCGAGTTGCGCGCCCCGGCATCCAGATCGGTCTTGGGCAGGTAGGTGTTGGTCAACCAGTTCTGGAAGGCCTGCATCACCGCCCACACCACCAGGAAGGCCAGCACCGCATACAGCACGCTGCTGGGCTTGAGGGTGGTGGTGCCGATGGTCAGCCCGTTGGACAGCGAGTCCATGGCGCTGAAGAACGTATTGAGGTTGCCGAACGGCGCGGTCAACGCCAGCACCGCCAGCAGGATCACGCCGATGCGCAGCACCGCCGACAGCAGCACGCCGGCCTGTTCCACCTTGGCATCGTTGAGCCCGGTGGTCAGCACGATGCTCTTGCCTACCCGGCTGGTAGGCGACAGCAGCCACAGCGACAGGTCGTCGGCGAACTTGAGCAGCAACGAGGCGGCCAGCAGCACCACCGCGCCCCACACCAGCTGCTGGGCCACGAACAGCGCCAGGTTGAGATAGCCCAGCAGCGTGGCGATCACCGCCGCGGCCACCACCACGTGCCCGGCCAGCCGCGCCAGCACGATCCAGCCGCTCTTGCGCACCGGCGCCTTGGGCTGCTTGGCCCCGGCGTCCACCTGCGCGTCCAGCTTGGCCTGCGCCTCGTCGGTCTGGCGACGGTGCAGGCGCGCCAGCGACACCAGGATGGCCACGATCAGCGCCATGTAGGTGATCGCGATCAAGCCGTCCACCGCCACCGTGGTGATCTCACTGGTGCGCGAGGCGCGGTTGATCTCCACCAGCAGGATGCTCAGGAAGGTCAGCCCGGCCGCGCCCCAGGCGTATTTGCGCAGCCGCCATGCCGCGCTGTCATCCAGGCTCAGCAGGCGCCAGGACGGCCGCTTGGGCACCAGCAGGCAGGCGCTGAGCGCGGTGATGAAGGCCGCCACGAACGTGGCCACCTGGAAGTGCAGCGCCAGCTGCTCCAACCGCGGCGGGATTGCCCCGATGGAGTCCAGCGCAGCCACCAGCACCACCGCCGCGAACCCCGGCAGCAACGTGCCCACCGCCAGCAACCACACCGCCAGCCCGGACCGGCGCAGGCGGCCGTCGGGTGCGCGCTCGGAGGCGGCATAGCGGCGGCCAACGGCGCGCAGCCACAGCCGCAGCGGGAAGAACATCAGCAGCGCCAGCGCCAGCCCGGTCAGCGGCGCGCCCCAGCCGTGTTCGGCAATCGCCTTGCGTGCCGCGGTCTCGCCCAGGCGGTACAGCACCACCAGCCGCGAATAGTCGGCCGGCACGTGCACCGCGAACTGCTTCCACAACGAGGGCGACAGCGGCGAGTTGACCTTGCGCGCCAGGTCCTCGCTGAACTGGGTGACGCGCATCTTCTCGATATCCGCGCCCACCTGCTTGGCGTCGCCGGCCAGCAGCTTGGCCCGTGCAATGGCCGAAGCCAGGTCGCTGCGCTGCTGGTTCAGCGCCTTGCGCTGGGCGGTGATGTCGCGCGCCTCGGTGGTGCCTTCGGCTACCTCGCCCAACTGGGCCACGCGGGCGTCCACCTGCTCCAGCTGCGGTTGCAGGGCGTTGCGCGCCGCATCGGCGTCGCGCTGTACGGCCAATGCGCGGTCGGACAGGGTCTTGAGCGTATCGGGGGTATCGGCACTGTCGAGGGCCGCCTGAATCTGCTTCAGGTCCTTGCCGGCCTGCGCCAGCTGGACGATCGGATCATCGGCAGCGGCATCGTCGCCCTGCGCCAGCGCCAGGGGCGCCACGCTGAGCCAGGCGCAGAACATCAACCAGGCCAGCGGCCGCAGGAAGGAACGGAATGAACGGGAAGACAAGCCGGCGCACCAACAGGATTCGCGCGGACCACCGCGCCTGCGCGAACTATAAACCGGGCTTCGTTCACGCCGGGTATGCGCGCCCGGCCTGCCGCCGTCAGTACTTCAGGCGCAGCTCTTCCACCTGCGGCCGCAGGCTGGCATACCAGTCCTGGAATTCCTCTTCGCTGATCTCATCGGGCGCATACACGGCCACCTCGTCCCAGGCGTGGTCGGTCGGCAGCGGTTGGCGTGGGCCGGCGCGCAGCGAGTACGCCACGCCCTCGTGGTCCACCACGTCCTCGGCCGCCTCCCAGCGCGCGCGGGCAAAGTCGGTCGGGCTCTTGAGCAGGATCACGTGGTACATCGGCACCTCCATCGCAGTGAAAACAGGCAGGCTTCGCCCGCCCACAGAATAGCGCCGCCTGCCGCGCCGGTGCATCACGCACGGGCAACGCAACGTTCTCCACGCCGCGCCTGCGCGGGCTTCACCTACCCGTGGCGGTGGGCGCGGCATGGTGGCTGCACCTTCTCTTCGCGCACCCCATGAACACACACGCCGACCTCAAGACCGTTCCGGACCTCAAGCTGCCGCGCTACCTGGGCACCTGGTATGAAATCGCCCGCCTGCCGATGAAGCACGAGCCCGACGGGTGCACCGATGTGTCGGCCCATTACAGCCTGAAGGAGAACGGCCACGTGGCCGTGCTCAACCGCTGCCGCATGGACGGGGAGATCGAAGAAGCCGAAGGCGAAGCCTGCCCGGTGGACAACGACAGCGCGCGGCTGGAAGTCAGCTTCCTGCCCAAGGGCCTGCGCTGGATTCCCTTCACCAAGGGCGACTACTGGGTGATCCAGGTGGCGCCGGACTACAGCGTCGCACTGGTCGGCAGCCCGGATCGCAAGTACCTGTGGCTGCTGTCGCGCACCCCCACCCTGGATACCACCGTGCAGGATCACTACCTGGCCCAGGCCCGCCAGCAGGGCTTTGATCTGGGGCCGCTGATCCAGACGCCGCATACCGGCCACCCCACCGCCTGAGCCCCGCATGGACCTGAAAAGTGGTTACCCGTTCTGGGCGGTGCGCAACGGGTTGATGCACGCCTTCCCGCCCCTGCGCGACGACCTGCAGTGCGATGTACTGGTGGTGGGCGGCGGGATCACCGGCGCGCTGATCGCCAACGAACTGTGCGCCCACGGCCACGATGTGGCGGTGATCGAACAACGTGACATCGGCTGGGGCAGCACCGCCGCCAGCACCGCGCTGCTGCAGTACGAGATCGACACCCACCTGATCGACCTGGCCCGGCAGTACGGCGAAACCGCCGCCGTACAGGCCTACCAGGCCTGCGCCGACGCGATTCCTGCGTTGCGCGAGGTCGCTCGCGGGCTCAAGGGGGTGGACTGCCATCCCATGCACAGCCTGTACTACGCCAGCAAACGCCGGCACCGCGCGGTGCTGCAGGAAGAATTCGCACTGCGCCAGCGGCATGGCTTCGACGTGCGCTGGCTGGACCGCGACGCGGTCCAGGACGAATTCGGCGTGGACGCGCCGGGCGCCATCCTCAGCGGGCTGGCCGCCCGCGTGGACCCGTACTGCCTGACCTACCGGCTGCTGGCGCGGCTGCAGAAGAACGGCTGCCAGGTGCACGACCGCACCACCCTGGCCACGTTGGTGCCCACCGCACGCGGGGTAACCGCCACCACCGCCGAGGGCGTGCGCATCCGCTGCGGGCACGTGGTGATGGCCGCCGGCTACGCCAACCAGCACTGGCTGAAGCCCTCGGTGGCGCGCAACCGCAGCAGCTACGCCTTCATCACCGACCCGATCCCGGCCGACCTGCTCGGGCCACTGGCCCAGACCATGGTCTGGGAGTCCGCGCGGCCCTACCTGTACATGCGCAGCACCGGCGACCAGCGCCTGCTGATCGGCGGTGAGGACGATGCGGTGGACATTCCGGCCCGGCGCGACCGGCGCGTGGACGCCAAAGCCGCGCGCCTGCTGAAGAAGGTGGGCAAGCTCTTTCCGCACCTGCCGCTGCAGCCGGCCTTCTCCTGGGCCGGCACCTTTGCCGAGACCGCCGACGGCCTGCCCTTCTTCGGTCCCCACCCGCAATGGGGGCCGCGGGTCCTGTTCGGCATGGCCTACGGCGGCAACGGCATCACCTATTCCATGATCGGCGCCGGCCTGTTGCGCGCCCGCATCGAGCGCCGCAGGCACCCGCTGGCCGCGCTGTTCGGGTTCGAGCGGCTGGAGTAAAGTTCCCCTGGAGGCGCTGCCATGACAGGCATCGTTCAAGCAGCCGGTGATAGCGTCAGCGCTGTCGGCGGCCTGCGTGCTGCCCGCCCGTTCCGGAGCCCATCATGATCCGCTCGCTTTCGCTGCTGCTGTGCCTGCTTGCCCCCGGGGTTGCCCTGGCCCAGTCCGCGGCAGGGGCCACCGGCCCGCAATCGGCGACCGGTCTCAACCTGGCGGTCCCGCAGGCGCCCATGCAGTACCTGGGTGATGGCTCGCTGCGCGGCGACCCGCCCGGCACCTTCTACGGCGACAAGAGCGGCCGCCGCCTGAGCGACCGTGGCGCGGCCAACGGCATCGCCGATGTCACCGACGACAAGCTGCGGGTCAACGGCAGCATCACCACCGGCATCGGCTACGCCAAGAACTTCGGCAACACCCATTACAACGCCGCCGAGTTGAACCTCAACAAGAACTACACCACCGACGAAGGCAAGACCCACAACGTCAACGTGAACATCCGCGTCAGCGAGGGCAAGGGTCCGGGCTTCGGCCCCTACGGTGGCTATGGCGGCTATGGCTACGGCCCCGGCCCCGGCTACTGGGACTACCCGCCCCCCTACGGCTGGTGAGGTAACGCACCACAGCGAAACGGCCGGTCACCCCGGCCGTTTCTGCATCCGCGTCACCGGCGGCGCGGGGCTCAGTCCCACCAGCCTTCGCGCTTGCTCGACAACACGCGCCCGTCGTGGCCGCTCATGCGCACTTCCACGCGCTGGTTGCGCGCGTTGCGGGCCTCCAGCTTCCAGGTGGCACCGTCGCGTTCGAAGGACTCCACCTGACGGAAACCGGCCTTCTGGGCCACGGCCAGGATCTGCCCGGCATCGAGCAGGGCGCGGGTGCTGCGCGGGTCGAAGATCTCACCGGTGGCCGGGTCCACGATCACTTCTTCGAAGCTGCCATCGGCACGGGTGACGTCCGCTTCCCACAGGCCGTCATCGCGTTCCAGCTCATGCACCTGGGTGTAGCCGGCGGCGCGCAGCTTGGCCTGTACGTCGGCAGCGCTCAGGTCGGCGGCGAAGGCCGGAGTGGATACCAGCGCGGTGGCAAGGGCGGCGGCCAGGATCAGCGTGTTCATGGGGGATCTCCAGAAAGGGCCGGTCGATTCCGGCACCGCCAGTCTGGCAAGCGCACCTAAGCGGACCATGAGCCCGGCTGTTAGGGAATGTTTAGACGGGCGGCGTATACCGTGTGGCATGTCCATGACCGCCTCCCTGTTGCTTCCCGTGCTGCTGGCGTTGAGCCCGCAGGAGCCCGTGCGCGTGCACGACGGCGGCAGCCGCCAGCAGGAGGCGGTGCGCCAGGCCGTGCGCCAGGGCCGGCTGGTGCCGCTGCAGCAGGTGGTGGCCGACGCGCTGCGCCGCTACCCCGGCAAGCTGGTGGAAGTGGAACTGGACGACGGCAAGTACGAGATCGAGATCCTGGGCGCCAACGGCGTGGTGATGGAGCTGGATTACGATGCAGCTACCGGGCGCCTGTTGAAGATGGAAGAAGATTGATGCGGATCCTGCTTGCCGAGGACGATGCCCTGCTGGCCAACCGGCTGCAGGCCCTGCTGGAAGAGGCCGGCTACCTGGTGCTGCACAGCGCCGAGGGCCGCCAGGCTGAGGAGCTGGGCCAGATCGAGGACATCGCCGCGGCGGTGGTCGACCTGGGCCTGCCCGGGCTGGATGGCCTGAGCATCATCGAGCGCTGGCGCCAGGCCGGGCGCGGCTTCCCGGTGCTGGTGCTGACCGCCCGGGCGCGCTGGCACGACAAGCTGGCCGGCTTCGATGCCGGGGCCGACGACTACCTGACCAAACCGTTCCAGCCCGAAGAACTGCTGCTGCGCCTGCGTGCGCTGATCCGGCGCAGCGCCGGCCATGCCAGCCCGCGCCTGCAATGCGGGCCACTGCTGCTGGACGTCAACGCCGGCCGCTTCGAGCTGGACGGCGAGCTGCTGCACCTGAGCCCGCAGGAGCAGCGCATCCTGAGCTACTTCCTGCACCACCCCGACGTGGTGATCAGCCGCTCGCGGTTGGGCGAGCACGTGTACGAAGCCGGCTTCGATCCCGATTCCAACACGCTGGACGTGCTGATCGGGCGGATCCGCCGCAAGCTGGGCAGCGACCTCATCCACACCCATCGCGGGCAGGGCTTCCGCCTGTCGGCACAGCCATGAATACCGGCTCGCTGCGTACCCGCCTGCTGCTCGCCGGTGGCGTGGGCCTGGTACTGGTGTCGGCGCTGGCCACCTGGTGGCTGGGGGCGATGTACGAGCGTTCGGCACGCAGCGCGCTGGACCAGCGCCTGGGCAACGAACTGATCGCGGTGCTGGCGCTGGCCGAAAGCGATGCACAGGGCCGCCTGCAGCTGCGCCGTGAATTGTTCGACGAGCGCTACCAGCGCGTGTTTTCCGGTACCTATTGGCAGGTGCAGGACGCCAAGGGCCAGCCGCTGGGGCAATCGCGCTCGTTGTGGGACGAAACCCTGGCCACCCCGGCGACGCTGCGCACCGGGCCCGCGCAGGCCTTCGACACCACCGGCCCACTGCATGCCCCGTTGCGTGCACTGGCCCAGCAGGTCACGTTGCCGCGGGTGCCCACGCCGCTGCGCGTGGTGGTGGCCACCGACCGCAGCGATCTGGATGCCCAGGTCAGCGCGTTCCGCCAGCGCACGGCCCTGGCGCTGGCCGTGCTGGTTGCGCTGTGGTTCGCGGTGCTGGTCACCCAGGTGCATTACGGCCTGCGCCCGCTGGCCGAACTGAGCCGCATCGCCGGCCAGGTCCGCAACGGTGAAAACGTGCGCTTTCCGCAGCAGGGGCTGGTCAGGGAAGTGGCGCCGCTGGCGGTGCAGCTCAACGACCTGCTGGACCACCATCAGCGCATGGTGGTGCGTGCGCGCCGCAGTGCCGAGGACCTCGCCCACGCCTTGAAGACCCCGCTGACGGTGCTGATGACCGAAGCCGAGGGCGATGGCAGCGACTGGCGCCAGACCCTGCGCAGCGAAACCGCGCGCATGCAGGCCAGCATCGAACGTTACCTGGCGGCCGGGATCGGTGCCGACAGCCAGCAGCGCACCGTGGTGGCCCCGGTGATGGGCGCGCTGTGCAGCCTGATGCAGCGCGTGCACAACGAACGCGGGCTGGTGTTCGAACAGGACCCCGATGCGCAGGGCCTGTTTGCCGGTGCGCGCGAAGACTTGGAGGAAATGCTCGGCAACCTGCTCGACAACGCCGGCAAGTGGGCCGCGCATACGGTGCGTGTCAGCGTGCGCCACGTCGGTAATGAACTGCACATCCGCGTGGAGGACGACGGCCCGGGGCTGCCCGACGCGGAGCTGCAACACGTGCTGGAGCGTGGCGTGCGCCTGGACGAGCGTGCCTCCAGCAACGGCCTGGGCCTGGCGATCGTGGCCGACATTGCCGAGAGTTACGGCGGCAGTTTGGTGCTGGCAAATACGCACCCGGGACTGCGCGCGACGTTGACGCTGCCGGCGGGCTGACCGGCGGTGGTCCTACCGGCCCCAAATGCGCGTAGAGCCGACCGTTGGTCGGCTGCATTTCACGAACAACCAAAAGCGTCCGTACTGGTAGAGCCGACCGTTGGTCGGCTGCGTTTCGCGAAAAACCGAACGTACCCGTGCTGGTAGAGCCGACCGTTGGTCGGCTGCACTTTGCGAACAACCGAATGCCCGTGGTGTACGTCAGCCGACCAACGGTCGGCTCTACCCGGCCCCTACGGGACGCTCGTATGGTCGGCTGCACTTCGCGAACAACCGAATGCCCGTGGTGTACGTCAGCCGACCAACGGTCGGCTCTACCCGGGGCTGAAATCGCGGACGCTCGTATGGTCGGCTGCGTTTCGCGAACAAACGAACGCGCCCATGGTGCGCGTCAGCCGACCAACGGTCGGCTCTACCGGGAGTGGTGCATCCACCAGCAATCGATGGCGTCCAGCACGATGTGGATGATCAGGCCGATGCCGAACAACCGTGTTTTCTTCGGCACGCACAGGCCCGCATACACCGCAATCGCCGGCGCGGTGTGCAACGGATGGAAGCCGATGCTGCAGCGGTTCGGGGCGTAGATCGGGTCGGCCAGCAGGTGGTCCAGGTCGATGATCCAGCCCAGCAACAGCAGCGCCCACGCCGACAAGAAACGCTTGCGCCAGAACATCCACGCCAGCAACGCCGGCACGGCGGCATGCAGGAACAGATGGAAGATCGCGCGTGCGCTCATGAGCCGGCTGCCGTGTTGAAAAAGGAAACCAAGCCGCTACGTAGCGCCGGGCTCTGCCCGGCGGTATGCCCGGCAACGGGAAGCGCGGCGCAGCAAGCAGCCGGGCAGAGCCCGGCGCTACGCGGGTGCCGCTGGCTCAGGCCAGCGGCTCGTCGGACAGGTAGGTGTACCCGGTCAGGCCCGCTTCCAGCGCGTCGGACAGCTCCTGCGCGCGCTCCGGCGACAGCTTCGCTGCCGCCACGCGTTCGGCATAGCTGGCACGCAGATCGGCCAGGCTGTAGCCCACGTAGTCCAGCATCACGTCGGTGGTGTCGCCGCGGCGCTGCTGGGTGATCGCGTAGCCATCGGCATCGGCCAGCACTTCCACCGCGTCGGTGTCACCGAACAGGTTGTGGATGTCGCCCAGGATTTCCTGGTACGCGCCGACCATGAAGAAGGCGATGCGGTAGCTCTCGCCCGGGTTCAGCGCGTGCAGCGGCAGCGAGCTGTCCAGGCTCTCGTTCTCGACGTAGGTCTTGACCATGCCATCGGAATCGCAGGTCATGTCGGCGATGATGCCGCGGCGCTGCGGCGCCTCGTTCAGGCGCTCGATCGGCACGATCGGGAACACCTGGTCGATCGCCCACGCATCGGGAATCGACTCGAACACGCTGAAATTGACGAAATACTTGTCCACCAGGCGCTCGTTCAACTCGTCCAGCGCCGGGCGATGGCTCTTCTCGTCGTAGCTCAGGCGCGCACGCACCGCATGGGCGATGGCGTAGAACAGGTCATCGATGCGCGCCCGCTGCGGCAGGTCGATCTGGCCCAGCGCATAGCTGGACAGGCCTTCGGCATGGAAGTGCTGGGCTTCCTGGAACAGCTCCACCGCCGGGCGCTCGTCCAGCTCGGCGTGGATCTCGCGCAGGTGGCGGATCGCCGCCGGTTCGTCGTCGTGCTGGTCCGGCACGCGGCCTTCCTGCGCCTCTTCCACTTCGGACACGTTGGCAATCAGCACCGCGTGGTGCGCGGTCATGGCGCGGCCGCACTCGGTGACGATCCGCGGCGGGGTCAGGCCGTGTTCTTCGCAGGCATTGGCCAGCGGCTGCACGATGTTGCTGGCGTACGAATTGAGCCCATAGTTGATCGAGCAGAAGCTGCGCGAGCGGGTGCCTTCGTAATCCACGCCCAGGCCGCCGCCCACGTCCACGTGGGTGATCTTCGCACCCAGGCGCGACAGTTCCACGAAGTAGCGGGTGGCTTCGCGCATGCCGTTGGCGATGTCGCGCACGTTGGAGATCTGCGAGCCCATGTGGAAATGCAGCAGGCTCAGGCAGTCGGCGTACTCGGTGTCGCGCAGCGACTTCCACAGGTCCAGCAGCTGGCGCGGGGACAGGCCGAACTTGGCCTTGTCGCCGCCACTGTTCTGCCACTTGCCCGCGCCCAGCGAGGCCAGGCGCATGCGCACGCCCAGGCCCGGCTTCACATCCAGCGCCTTGGATTCCTCCAGCACCAGCTTCAGCTCGGACGGCTTCTCGATCACGATGAAGGTCTGCAGGCCCAGCTTGCGGCCGATCAGGGCCAGGCGGATGTACTCGCGGTCCTTGTAGCCATTGCAGACAATCAGCCCGCCCGGGCGCGACAGCGCCAGCACGGCCATCAGCTCGGGCTTGCTGCCCGCTTCCAGGCCGAAGCCCTCGCCATGGTGGCTGGCCAGGGTGCCGGCCACGCCACGGTGCTGGTTGACCTTGATCGGGTACACGGCGGTGTAGCCACCTGGGTACTCCCAGTCGGCCTGGGCCTGCGCGAACGCGGCCTGCAGCTTGCCCAGGCGCTGGCCCAGGATGTCCGGGAAGCGCACCAGCAGCGGCAGCTTGGCACCGGCCTCGCGGGCGGCGTCCACGATCTTGGGCAAGGACACCACCGGGCCGTCCTGGCCAGTCGGTCTCACCACCATGTGTCCTGCCTGATCCACGTCGAAGTAGCCATCCGCCCAATGCGGAATCGAGTAGGTCTTGCGGGCTTGGTCGAGGGACCAATCGGTCATTTCAGTGGGCCTGGTTGGTAAAAAAGGGGGTGCATGATAACGCCTATGTGGCGACAGCTCCGTTATCATGCGCGCCCGCGCCCGTGCTCAGGCTTCAAACCTGAACGGGCAACCCGTCCGGACGTGGCTTGCGCCACGCGGCACCGCCGCCAGCCCGGCTCCAATACCCTTCCGAACAGGACTGCTATTCCATGACTGACAACAACAACTGGTACATCGAGCATTTCGAGCGCACCGGCTCGGCCATCGGCTACCGCCTGACCGGCAAGCTGGACGAAGTGCAGTCGCCGTTCCAGAAGATCGAGATCTTCGCGACCACCGACTGGGGCAACCTGATGACCATCGATGGCGCCATCATGCTGACCAGCAAGGACAACTTCTTCTATCACGAGATGATCAGCCACCCGGTGCTGTTCACCCACGCCGCGCCCAAGCGCGTGGTGATCATCGGCGGCGGCGACTGCGGCACCCTGCGCGAAGTGCTCAAGCACCCGGGCGTGGAGAGCGTGACCCAGTGCGACATCGACGAGCAGGTCACCGTGATGGCCCGCAAGCACTTCCCGGAACTGTGCGATTCCAACGACGACCCGCGCGCCGAGCTGATGTTCGATGACGGCGTGGCCTACATGGCCAACTGCCCGGCCGGCAGCGTGGACGTGGTGATCGTGGACTCCACCGACCCGGTGGGCCCGGGCGAAGGCCTGTTCAACAAGGCCTTCTACGAGAGCTGCTTCAAGGCCCTGAAGGACGACGGCATCCTGGTGCAGCAGTCCGAATCGCCGCTGATGCAGCTGGACCTGATCAACGAAATGCGCACCGAGATGGGCAAGGCGGGCTTCGGCTCGTTCAAGACCCTGCCGTTCCCGCAGCCGTGCTACCCGACCGGCTGGTGGAGCGTGACCCTGGCCCGCAAGGGCGAGAGCAGCTTCGACTTCCGCCAGGCCGATGCGGCCGCCAAGTCGTTCGATACGCTGTACTACACCGCCGCGCTGCACACCGGCGTGCTGGTGACCCCGCCGTTCGTGGCGGCGGCCCTGAAGGGCTGATGCGGTAAGCGCCGGTGTCGATCGTTGCCGCGCTGCGCGCGGCCAGCCGACCAACGGTCGGCTCTACCGGTCGCCTTCGGCCCCGGTGTTGATCGGCCGGCCCCGGCAATGAAGGGGTAGGCACCGACCGTTGGTCGGTGCGCCCTGAAACCGCGATGCATGCGGACAAACAAAAAACCCGCGCTGGCAACAGCGCGGGTTTTTTGTACCCGGTAGTGCCGGCCGCTGGCCGGCAACCCCATGAACCGCCGGCCTCAGATCGCCCAGATCCCGGCAATCACGGCCAGCACCAGGCCCCACTTGATCACCTGGTAGGCCACCACGCTGCGCTCGCGCAGCGCCTTGGCCTTCAGCCGCACCTTATACACCCCGCCAAATGCCTTGTTGACCCCACCGGTGGGGTCGCCCGGCAGGTTCGGCGAGGCGCCACCGGCCAGCAGCGTGGATGCCACCGCGCGATTGAACAGGCCCGGCAGGCCGAAGCGCAGCGGGCGGGCGATGTCGCAGAACAGGATCACCCGGTCATCGGGCGTCTCGTTGTGCGCGTGGTGGATGTAGGTCTCATCGAACATCATCCACTCGCCATCGCGCCAGCTCTTCTTGATGCCATCCACCACGATGTAGCAGCCATCGTCGTTGGGCGTGGTCAGGCCCAGGTGCAGGCGCAGCGAACCGGCGAACGGGTCGCGGTGCGGGCGCAGCTCGCTGCCCGAGGGCAACTGGGCGAACATCGCCGCGCGCACGTCCGGCAGCGATTCCAGCAGCGCGGTGGTCTTCGGGCACAGCGTCTTGGCCGACGGGTGCGACGGGCCGTACCACTTCAGGTAGAAGCGCTTCCAGCCGCGGCGGAAGAACGAATTGAAGCCGGCATCGTTGAACGTGCTGGACGCGGCGATCTTGTCCGCATCGCGCAGCGCCAGCGCCTCGTCGCGGATCATCTGCCAGTTCTGGCGCAACGGTTCCAGCTGCGGGAATTCCTTGCCCGGGTCCAGGAACGGCGTGGTCGGCACCTTCGAGAACATGTACATGATCACGTTGATGGGGGCCATGAAGCTGGAGTGGTCCAGCAGCTGCCGCGACCAGCGCGCGCGCACCTTGCCGCGGAAATGGATATACAGCACGCAGGCGATGAACAGCGCTGCCAGCACGATCTTGGTCATCAGTCTTCCTCCGGCAGGGCCGGAACCGAAACGTGGGGGCGATGCACGGCAGAAACCGGCACCGGTAAGGCGTCAGGGGGCGGGGACGTGCCAGAGAGGGGCGGCCGCCCATGTCGCGATCAACAGCGTATGGTCGGCACCGGGTGCGCCGGGGTCAAGCGGGCGGTGGGACACGTTCAGCGCGCCGTGCCTGAACGCGCGGCCTAGACTACCCCGATGCACCGCCACCCCGTCACCGCCGCCTACCCGCCCCTCAGCGAGGCCTACCAAGGCTTTTTCGACCCCGTGGCCGGCGTGCAGGCACCCCGCATGTGCCGGATCGACGGCCCGGACGGCCCGCTGCACCTGGATCGCCACGGCCCGCCCGACGCCGGGCTCACCGTCATCCTGGTGCACGGTGCCGGCGGCTACGGGCGGATGTTCGCGCCGCTGGCCCAGCGCCTGGCGGTGGGCAGGTACGAGGTGCTGGCGCCGGACCTGCCCGGCTACGGGCTCAGCGGCGGGGCGTGGACGCAGGTGGACTACGCCGCGTGGAAACGCGCGTTGCTGGCGTTGATCGAAGCCGAGCATGCGCGGCGACCGCGTCCCATCGTGCTGCTGGGTGCCAGCATCGGTGGCTACCTGGCCTACCTCGTAGCTGCCGAATCGCCTTGGGTGCGCGGCTTGGCCGTGACCACCCTGGCCGACCCGCGCGACCCGCAGGTGCAGGCCGCGCTGGTGCGCCGCCCCTGGATGCGCGCCCTGCTGCCGGCCCTGCGCCCGTTGAGCCGGCTGACCCGTGGGCTGCGCCTGCCGGTGCGCTGGTTCACCCACATGGACCGTATGTCACGCGATCCCGCCCTGACCGCGCTGGTCTGCCGCGACCCGCTCGGCGGCGGCAACCGGGTCCCGCTGGGCCTGCTCGCGTCCCTCTTCGACACCGCCCCCGCCGTGGAGCCGGAGCAGTTCGACCGCTGCCCGGTGCTCATGGTCCACCCGGCCTGCGATGCCTGGACACCCGTGGCGATCAGCGACCGCTTCTTCGACCGGCTGGCCACGCCCCGCGAGCGGGTGCTGCTGGACCAGTGCGGTCATTTCCCGATCGAGTCCCCCGGCGTTGACCAGCTGCGCCACGCACTGCTGGCGTTCCTTGAACGCATTGCCCGGTCGGACGTTCCCGCAAGCACTTGATCGAGAACGAAATTCTAGCGAGTGATACAGAATTGTCCGATTCTGCGTGACGAACTGTTCCACCCCCGGCTACGACATTTCTCCGACATTCTCTGGATTGGTGTACTGGTGAGTATTAAAATTAACGAAATCTTGATACCCACCCCTCCCCAGTAGCAGCACCGGTACGCCTGACGCTTTGCGCCGACCACCGGGTCGCCCAAAGAACGCCATGAATACTCCTGTTGCTTCGTGTGTCGGCACCGACACCGCCCCGGCCGAGCTGCTCAAGCGCGGCGAACGCCTGCTTGAACCGGACGTCTACCGCACCTGCCTCAACGGCCAGCAGGCCGTGGTGAAGGACTACACCCGTTACCGCGGCACGCCGCTGTCGCCGGTGGCGCGCCTGCTGGTGCGCCGCGAGGCCCGCATCCTGCAGCGCCTGAGTGGCTGGAAGCATGCCCCGGCCCTGCTGGGCACCATCGGCGGGCTGGCGCTGGGCATGGAGTTCATTCCCGGCCAGACCCTGAGCGCGGCCCAGTCGGTGGGCGTGGAGGTGTTCGAGCAGCTGCAGTACGCCCTCACCCGCCTGCATGCGGCCGGCATCACCCACAACGATCTGCACGGCACCAACGTGATGGTCAGCGGCGGGGTACCGGTGCTGGTGGACTTCACCTCGGCCTGGCGCAGCCCGCGCTGGCTGCCGGTGCACCCGGTGTCGCGCCAGCTGCGCCGCAGCGACATGAAGAACCTGCTGAAGATGCGCCAGCGCCTGACCGGCCTGACGCCCACGCCGTCGCAGGCCGCGCTGGTGGCCGACCCGCGCTGGGTGGCCAGCCTGCGCGTGGGCTGGAAGCGCTTCTACCGCTGGTTCAAGGGCCACGCATAACCCGGCCGCTGTTCCCCGCCGGCCGGGCGCGCTGCCCGGCCATGCCAACCCGACCCGACCCGCCTACAGCGCAACATAACGTAGTGCCGGGCTATGCCCGGCAAACCAACTTACAGCGCGTCAGCGTCCAGCTCACCGGTGCGGATGCGCACCACGCTGCCCAGGTCGTACACGAACACCTTGCCGTCGCCGATCTTGCCGGTGCCGGCGGCCTTCACGATGGCCTCCACCACTTCCTCGACCTGGCCATCGGTGACGGCCACCTCGATCTTCACCTTGGGCAGGAAGTCGACCACGTACTCCGCGCCGCGGTACAGCTCGGTATGTCCCTTCTGGCGCCCGAAGCCTTTCACCTCGGTGACCGTGATCCCGGTGACGCCGCGCTCGGCCAGTGCTTCGCGCACATCGTCGAGTTTGAACGGCTTGAGCACCGCCATGACCATCTTCATTCTGCTTGGCTCCTGTATTCCGGCGAGCGAGGATAACGCCTGTCCCCCCGTGAACGCGATGCGCGCGGTCAGTGCCGGCGCCGGCGTGGCGGACTATCCTTAGCGTATACCCTGCGGAGCAGTAGCATGATCGACCTCAACCACCTTGATGACCTGGCCCGTCGCCTGAGCGACATGGTCCCGCCGGGCCTGCGCCAGTCGCGCGAGGAACTGCAGGCCACCTTCAAGACCGCGCTGCAGGCCGGGCTGGGCAAACTGGACTTGGTCACCCGCGAAGAATTCGACGTACAGCGCGCGGTGCTGCTCAAGACCCGCGAGAAGCTCGAGGCGCTGGAGAAGACCGTGGCCGAGCTGGAAGCGCGCGGCAGCGATACGTCGGCAGGCTGAGCCCGGCCCGCATCAGGCCGTTTGCAGCACAAACCGCTCGATCGCCAGCGCCACGCCATCCTCGGCGTTGGTCGCGGTTTCGAAGCGCGCCGTCTGTTTCACCGCCTCGATGGCGTTGCCCATCGCCACGCTGGTCCCGGCGAACTGCAGCATGGTCAGGTCGTTCTCCTGATCGCCGAGTGCCATCACGTTGGCCGCGTCCACACCCAGGTGCGCGGCCAGCTTCTGCAGGCTCGGCCCCTTGCCCGCCCGGTGGTCGAACACCTCCAGGAAGAACGGCGCACTCTTGAGCACCGCGAAACGGTCGGTCAGTTCCGATGGCAGGCGTGCAATCGCCGCGTCCAGCACGTGCGGCTCGTCGATCATCATCAGCTTGATGAACTGCATTGCCGGGTCCATGTCCTCCACCCGCCGGTACGACAACGGCACGTGCGAAAGGTGCGAATCGGCCACCGTGTAGATGCTGATGTCCTGATTGGGCGTGTACATGCGCCGGCCATCCAGCGCCTGGAAGTGGATGCCCAGATCGCGTGAGATGCGTTCGCAGAACAGGAAGTCCTCGAAGCTCAGCGGATACTCGACCACGCGCTGGCCGCTGCCGAGGTTCTCCACCACCGCGCCATTGCAGGCGATGCAGAATTCCGCATCGCCCTCGATGCCCAGCTCAGCCAGGAACGGCGCCAGCCCGGACACCGGTCGGCCGCTGGCCAGCACCACCCGCACGCCCTGCGCGCGGGCCGCGGCAATGGCCTGCTTCACCCGCGGCGTGAGCTTGTGGGCGGGGTTGAGCAGGGTGCCATCCATGTCGATGGCGATGAGGTGGACCGGGCTGGGGTGGTGCGGCATATCCATCAGATTCAATGTTCGGGCGGCGCAGGGGGATCTCCAGTCTAGCGGCAGCGCATGAACGCCCGCGCCCGCGCGCGTCGCCTCAGAAGCCTTCTGGAGTCGGAACGCTCTGTAGTTCCTTCGCCTTCCTCCACCGCTCCACGGCGCCATGAAGGCGCGATGCCCGACTCCCGTCCAGTGGCCAACCAGTGACCTTCTCGACAAGCCGGCCACCCGCAAAGAAATAGAACACCGGTGTCGACCAGTCATCGATCTCTGGCCAGTCAAGCCAGTCATATGTCAGAACCATACGCTGAGACGGATGACGTCGGTTCCAGCTCTCCACCTCGCGAACGCGAAGGTCACCTTCGGGAGGCACCAGCCACAACGCATCCTTGAAGCCGTCGGCAAGGCGTGAGTCCATGGAAATGGCCGCGCCTGCCGCATTCGAAAACCCACATACAGGATTGCTCACTACGACAATGCCATCCCTGAGCCGGGCTTCGTCAGCCGGCTCCACGGAGATATGGTTGTTGCCTGTCACCATTACCCTACGCACTGCACCCTTGCCGGCCAACGCGCCGACATCCACCGAAGGGAGCGATGGGCGCCCGGCCTCTGCCAGCAGGATGTTCGCCCACTCGAATTCTCGTGCCTTGATCATTGAACGGATCACTTGATCAAAGTCACCCTCCCTGGCACCGCCAAGCGCGGTCAATGCCCGATAGACCATGGCCAACTCTCGCGCGACGCCAGGGTCCTTCGAGTAGAAGACAGTGGAGATCGCAGCATCCAGTCGCGCTGAAAGTGCCTGTGGATCGGTGGTACTGACAGGTGCCGGGAACTCCGCCCTATACAGACGCACCAGACGATCGCGCCTCTCGAGTGAGGTCATTTGCTGCTCAGCAGACGCCATCGCCTCGATTCTTTGTGAGAATTCGGGCGGATTCCCTTCCGCAGAAGCGACCCCAACCGCCAATGTCGAAAGATGCAGGAAGACAAGCGCCTTCATGGCACCGTGGAATGCGACGGCGGCGAACTGTCGTCGCATAGGCACGATCAGCCGTTGGACGTGCAGGCAGCACGCTGACTATCACCACAGGGACGCTGACCTTCACACCTGTCCCCTTCGAGGAACGGGCTGTCGCTGCCGCCAGATTCTCCTCCGATGCCCAGCGGAGCACTATTGCAATGATGATCAATATCGCTACGGAGGGAGGCCGTAATCGTGCTCGTCCCGGACTCAAGCAGCTTCATGCGCTCTTCCATTTGATGAAGATGGGCGCGCCTTCATTGCGCACAGCTTCTATATCGCAAAACTGTTCGTTGCTCAACAAGCACAGCTGGAGATTCGCTACGCCGATCCGGGTTGTCCTGTGTGATTTGTGATTCATGTCAGTTTTGAAACTGCCAACGTGTACTGCTACGTCGAGTCGATGGCGGGCGACGAGCAACTGCCGGCGTTTCATCCATAGCGCTGACAACGCAAACAGCATCGACAGGCGCGAGAATCTCCCTGGTGGCGTCGCGTCGCCCACGTTCGGCTGAGTGCTTATCCCGTGCTGCAACCAGACGAATGCGACCTCGAACACGAAACGGTTGCAGCGCCGTACGCTACCCGAAACGCAGTGAGCGATGCACCGCAATACCCACATCCAGCTGCAGGGTTTGCCTATACCGGTCAACGTTGAACTTACCCACCATTGCGAGCTTGACCGACAACTTTGGGTAATCGCATGAGCCTGGCGCTGGTCCACAGCCGTGCCCGCGCAGGCGTCAACGCGCCTGCCGTCCGCATTGAAGTACTGCTCTCCGGCGGCCTGCCGCACACCCAGATGGTCGGCCTGCCGGAAACCGCCGTGCGCGAATCGCGCGACCGCGTGCGTGCGGCCATCGTCTGTTCGCAGTTCGAGTTTCCACAGCGCCGCATCACCATCAACCTGGCCCCGGCCGATCTGCCCAAGGAGGGCGGTCGCTTTGATCTGGCCATCGCGCTGGGCATCCTCGCCGCCAGCGGGCAGATCGATACGCAGGTGTTGTCGCGCTACGAATTTCTGGGCGAACTGGCGCTGACCGGTGAACTGCGCGGGGTGAACGGCGTGCTGCCTGCCGCCCTTGCCGCCGCCCGGCTTGGCCGCACGTTGATCGTGCCACCAGAGAACGCCGCAGAAGCCGGCTTGGCCGGGCACGCCGATGTGCGCGTGGCGCGGACGCTGCTGGAAGCATGCGCCGGACTGGGCGAGCGCACGTTGCCCAAGGCCCTGCCTGCCGACGTCGCCAGCCTGCCCATGCCCGACCTGCGCGACGTACGCGGCCAACCGCAGGCACGGCGAGCGCTTGAGGTAGCCGCTGCCGGTGGTCACCACCTGTTGCTGATAGGCACGCCGGGCTGCGGCAAGACGCTGCTGGCCTCGCGGTTGCCCGGCATCCTGCCCGACGCCACCGAGCTGGAGGCACTTGAGACCGCCACGGTGGCGTCCTGCACCGGCGGCGGCATCGACACCGCCCGTTGGCGGCAGCGCCCGTACCGATCACCGCACCACACCGCCAGCGCGGTATCGCTGGTGGGCGGCGGCTCGTTCCCGCGCCCGGGCGAGATATCGCTGGCGCACAACGGCGTGCTGTTCCTGGATGAGCTGCCCGAATGGAGCCGGCACGCACTGGAGGTGCTGCGCGAGCCATTGGAGTCGGGCCAGGTGATAGTCGCGCGCGCGTCGCGCAGTGAAGCGTTTCCCGCACGCTTCCAGCTGGTGGCCGCGATGAACCCCTGCCCCTGCGGATGGGCCGGCGACCGGAGCGGGCGCTGTCGCTGCGCGGTCGATGGCATCCAGCGCTATCGCGGTCGCGTGTCCGGCCCGCTGCTGGACCGCATCGACCTGCATGTGGAGGTGCCGCGGTTGGAGCCGCACGAACTGCGCGATGACACGCCGTGCGGCGAAGACAGCAGCACGGTGCGGGCGCGGGTGGTGGCGGCACGCGAAGTGCAGCTGGGTCGTAGCGGGAAGGCCAATGCACAGTTGCAGCCCGGCGAGCTGGCGCAGCACTGTCGGCTGTCTACTGCGGATCGGCAACTGCTTGAGGATGCGGTGGAACGATTGCAGCTGTCAGCGCGGTCGATGCATCGCATTCTTCGCGTGGCGCGGACGGTGGCCGACCTGGAGGGGAGTGAGGACATTCGGACGGCGCACGTGGCCGAAGCGATCGGGTATCGGCAGTTGGATCGGGGTGGGAGTGGATGAGCTATCGCAATCGCTCAGCACCACAAGAATCCAAGCTCGCCAAGATTCACTGCACGATCATGAATAGGGTTAGATAGCGTTAGAGCGCCCATAGACTTAGTTGCGCTAACCCGTTGATCGTCGCCCGCCTGCTATCCCAAATGGCGCATATCAGGGACAGAGATGCGGTGCGGGATACGCTCAGTGGTCCACAGCCGTGCGGTTGCGGGCGTCAACGCGACTAGGTAATGAAATACGCGACTGACTTTAACGAAAGGCCTCCCTCGACCAACTGCGCTGTGGCAAGCGGTTGGCGAGGGAAGTGGACGACCTTGCGGTGAGTGCCTGCTCCCACCGCAACGCCACCAGGTCAGCCATGGTCAGCGAGCCTCAGAAGCGGCTTAGACACCTGACTCCAGCTTGTACAACTTGCGCGGTCTTGCAATCGCCGCCATAGACCGATACGATACATGCACATTTCGCACATGCCGATTACTACCATGACTATACAGAGTGATAAGTTTGCTGCCCAGCCAGAGGGTAATGAGACCCTCACCAGCCTCCTATCGCAGGCTCACGATGCGCCGCAGTCCATCCCCCACTTCTCCCCTGCCGACCCGGGACGATTCGCTAAAGAGGCGCCCCAGTTCAGCGATTTCTTGAACTGGGACAATGGATCGCTGTGGAGGCTGATCAACTCCGAAGCGGCCTACCTCCAGATGGCGGCTTTTTCCCTTCGCGGAAGCCCAGCGGTTGCCGGTATCACCCAGCATCTCGACCTAATCCTTGAGCCGATCGACACCCGGGCAGAAACTGACGCCGGAGCGGAGAAGCTAAGCCATCGAGCTCGCCGAGCGATCGGGTCGATGATTCGCGCGGTCATGGAGGCCAACGGCTTCCGGAAGGCTGGCATTCTGCGCGCGGTACCACCTGAGCCTCGGCGCTTGTTCGTCAGGTCCGAAGTCTACGAACGGACCCCGGCTGGCGAGAGCACCTTGGAAGAAGAACTCAACTGGGACCAGTATGCCCTTGGTGCTTCTTTTGCATCGGTCCGGAGGCTAGCGCCTCGGATGAGCATCCGGGCTTTGCCGTCGATGTACAGCCCCGACAGGCGCTGGTTCTACCTGTCCTCCCTGGACATCGGCGTATGTACTACTGATGAGGAAGACCTGCGACGCCTGGAGCATGACCTGGGAGGTAGCGTAAAGTCGATCAGGGAAAACAATCCCCAAAGCCTCCTTCGTCTAGCCACCTACTATGGAGACTTCTTGGAGGTCTGCACGATGCTACATGAGCTCTCTACGGATCCGTATGAGTTCGCCGATCCGGATGCGCGCTTGGAGGAAAGCTGATAATCCCCCCCGCTCTTAGCGATCACCCAACCGGCTGTCCAGAAAGACATAACCAGCATGGTCCTACGTTTAGGACGCTCGAAGTGAGTCAGCCTGCTACCGCCATACGGCCAAGGCCAGCCACAGCAAGCCAGGCGATCGGACAGCTGCAGGTGTAGCGATGCCTGCATCTCACGCACGCTATGGAGATAGCGGTCGCGTCAGCAAGCGTCACCGGCTGGCGTGGATCCACTGACCTCGCCCACCAGTTGCACCACCACGACGCCTAGCGCGTCAGCGAGGTGGACCGGGCAGACCATGTCCGGGCTGGCCAACTGACGTGCTCGATGCCTACGTCACTGGCCAGCTCGGCGATCGCGGAGCTGCAGCGTGGCATCTGAAACACGTCGCTAAGCGTCGGCAGCCCCTTAGCCCAGCGAGCTGCTCACATTGCCCGGGTGGCGCTTGAAGAAGCGCCTTGCTGAGCCTGCTCTCGCCAGCGATGAACTTCACCAATCAGTCGGCTGCGACGTTCGGTGTCGTACATGAACTGGCCAAGCGTACTTGCCACAAGCTCCTCGCTCATTATCACCTTCTTGATATTCTTGCCGACGCCGCCCAGCGGCACCCCTTGTTCCGGCCAGGTCTCTTCGACGCTCCGGACGGCCTTGCGGATCGAAAGAGTTGGAATAGCTCTCTCGGCATGCTCAAGAACCCCGTACAGGCTGAGGAACTGGATCAAGACCTCATCGATGTGGTCATACTCGCTGTGCGACTTAAGCGTTGGCATATCCGGCCTGGTTCTACCACCATCCCGAAGGAATCCGCTGTAGAGCCGCGAAGTCTCGTCGTGTACTTCTCCAGCGGTGATCGTGTTGTCGTAGCCGTAGTAGAAGGCGAATGGCAAACGCCCAGTTCTGGGCAGCAGCGTGATGGGAGCCATGGAGTGGCAGAACGCTGCAACTACGGTGAGTTCACCGCCGCTTGCGAGCGTGATGGAGCCAAGCGCCGCTAGATACGCGGACCATGAGACGTACGCACCGGACGCTAGCTGCAAACCTGCCTTTTCTTCACCATGCCCGTGAATGAAAAGCATTGGGCGCCCTCCTGCCTCAGCGTCCTTCCGGATAAGGGCAATGGCAGCATCGAATGCAGCTAGGTCGGGACAGTCAATCCGCCTCACCAGGTCGCTTGCTTCACCGTAGCTTTCAACATGTTGGGCGAGTACACCATCAATAATGTTATCCCTGGTTTTCGTGCTTGCGGACGCCTCGGCTTCGGGCAGTGCATCCAAGATGTAAAAACGATCGCATGAAGTGCATTGCGAACGGGAATATTGAATTTTCAACTTCGAGGACATGGCGCGTAGGCGTTAGCAACTGGATTAGCGATTATGGTGAACAACCTATTCCTTCGGCAACTCCCTTAGTTGATCGTTGCTCAGCTCATCAAACCTCGCACCGGCAAACTTCATTCATTCCCCTTATCCAAGTTGTTGATGTTTCCAGTCTGGCTGAGTCGCCCCGGCTTCTGTAGACACCCCGACATCTCGCGCCTGAAGGAGAAAGGCTGAGAGGACGCGTAAGCGGCTTCTGGAAGCAGAGCCCAACACGAAAGAGCACGAAGAGCGGTTTGATGAAAAGAGGCGTTCCTGGCAGAAATGATCCAGGCGTTGTCGGAAATGCGTTGATCCGCTTGTTCGCACAGAACAGTCAGGCCCCGAAATCCAGCAATTTCGGGGGCCTTCCTGTTTATTTCGTAGAGCGCCCGACGCCCCCAAAAGCCGCTAATGAGCCGGTTCCGCCGTACACAACCGCCGCCTAATGCACGGCAGCCGCGAGCATGGCCCTATGATCACGACGACGGGGTGGCCTTGCATGATGCCGGCACTCGAGCAGCCGGCATCTCACAACGCCCTCGGGGGGCAGCGGTCGCTCCGGCCGACGTGGATCCGCCTTGTACACCAGCTGGACAACAGGGCGCGGGCCCCGAGACGCTGCGGCCCGCGCAGGACACTCCTACTGCACCTAAGGGACAGCGGCCGCCGCCGGCGGCGGCACCGAACTGCGTGACAGAAGAAGAGCGAGCGCGCCGTTGATCGAGCCAAGCGCATCGATTACACCGTCCATTACGAAATCTAGGGCACGACCGTAGCCATCGTTCAGATGGGCGGTATCAAATCCCATGGTCTGAAGTGTTTTGATGCACATGCCCACGGTGTCGTGTGCATCAGCGATACGAAGATCATTGTTGAGGAACAGCGCAGCCATCTTGGGATTGCGTGCACTCCACCCCTCGGGTTCAACTTGGGATGAAAAGGACTCTAGCGACTCTTGATCTGCGTTCAGGCGTTGAACAACGTTCAACAGCGCTTCGAGACACTTCAGTAGCGCAAAACCGTTGATGTCCTTGCGCGGACAGCCGGCCTTTGCCAGCAGCTGTTTCACAAAGCCATTGGGAACTTTCTGCAGGATCTCGTGGACCTGCTTGCACCTTGAAAGGAAGGCCTGCTGCGTCATGGACAATGGTGCAACCTGGGCCAACTTCCCGAGGTTTGGGTAGCCATCCCACCCATTCTTGTAGAGCTCAACTTTGTTAAAACCGGTCAACTGTTCCGGTACCGTCTGCAACCCGGCACTCCTTGCCAACAGGGATAGGTTCTCGTCTAGCGAAACAAGCTGGTCCAAAAGGCGTTGAGTCTTTGAAACAATGTGCTCTTCATTAAGATTTAGGTGAGCAATTGCATCGACACTCCGCGCGAACTTGTGTGCGTGACGTACCTCTCGGTCGGGGACCGTTCCATACAGGTCATCCAGCGTGGCCGAAATCAAGTTGCGTCCCACTCGAACACAGCCTGAAAATCCCCATTGAGCCTTGTAAGAAGGGCTGCAATGCCACTGTCCGTGGACCTGGACAGGCGTTGAGTCATAGAAGGCGCTTTGTTCGTACCGCTCAAGGAACTGATCGTCCAGATACACTTGCTCGCGATTGAAAGAGGCTCTGGCAAGAGCTCGGTGCGTCGGCTCAGAGTCACCTGGCCAGACGAGCCCATCGGCACTCATTTCTGGACAAAGCTCTGGACCTGCGACCTCAACGCATGCCCATACCTGCAGTACCAGATGACCTTGGTGCATACGGATGTCTAGCTCGTACCATGCGGGCCCTGAGTCAGGCTTAAGGTCAATGTGGGTATTGATCTCCATCAGGCAGCGGACGGCCGGATGGTCCTCAATCCGCGATCTAAAATAGAAGGTGCGAACTGCTCTTGCTGCTCGCAGCCATAGGTACTTTCGAAAATAGTCGTTTCTCATCGACCAATGTATGTTCCTAGTCGATTTCCAGTAGTACTCGCTGGATATCTCGCCACCCGCCACCCCGACTTCGGGTTGCCCAAGATCGTCGTAGATGAGCTTTTGATGGTCATTTCCAATGCAGCGAGGGCTGAGACCCAATGTCATCCAGACCGATTCGGCCAGGTTGAAGGTGTAGAACGATCCGTCTCCCCACGACGCAACGATGTAGTCATGGCCGGAGATAGATGCCTTGAAGCCCTCTGCAGCACCAAACCCTTCGACGGGGGTTGAATAAGCCGCCACGCCGAGACTCGTCTCCCTGAAGACAGCGATTGGCTCGTGCCCTCCACCCTGCACAACCGCCATCTGAAGATACAAGTGCTCGTCATTGACCTCTTTGTCTGGCTGCTCGTAGAAGCGCGCAACCTCGACTTCTTCACTCGGATTCAGCCCAATGGGCATCAGTAGCTTACGGAGTTGGTTAGGGATTGCGTCCACGGGCAGCGGGAATGCTGCGAGGTAATCGTAGGTCATGCTGAATTGCTCTGAGGTGCGACACGCCTGTAAAGCGTATGCAGGTTACTTCCGCCTAGCCTAAGCATGGCCTCAACGGGCCACTGCCGATCATGGAGGCCGGCTTAGGCTCTAAAGACGGCAAGCCAATGCATCGCTAGCCAAGCTCTGTGTCAACTGCATTAAGAGATTCCGGATTCAGTTGGCACGGGTAAAGCAGCTAGGTGCGCTGCTGCTTCTCACCCACAAACTCCATGATCCAGGAGCCTGACCGCCAGAGGACTTCCACGTCGAGCCCTCCAATATCGCTCGTACGCCGAGTCATCTGGGCCGATACACAGGCAACCGTCGCCTACCTATGGCTTTCGGCATACCAATGCGAGGCACAGAACGGCCCCTTCTGATCCGGATTCCATCGCTGCTCCAGGTTTTTGGATTGACTACTCGACCGAGCCGGGTTACTTGCAAGCATCACTTTTCTAAGCAAGGTGATGAAGCCGGTAGTCACTTCACTCGAACAATGGCTATCGCAGAAATAGTCAGCTATGACCATTGCCAAGACGGACATGTAGTCCATCTGGGGGGTGGGGATCCTGACATCGCGAGTATCCGTCTCGATGCTTCGGTCAAGCCTGAGCTGATCCGGCTTGATCCTTGCTAGTTCGCAGACGATAGTTGCAATCACAGCTTCATCAAGTCGCTTGGATTTTCCGAACTGAACATGGAACATTGGGTGAAACGCGGTCTGCGGATGCTTGTACTCGAAATCGAAATGCATGGTTTCGATGAGCTTCATCTCCCACCGACCATCGCTGCTTTTGTGGGTCGAGTAAACTTCTAGATGCGCGCCACCTCTATTGAAGATATCGCCGTCAAAGTAGAAGTGACCGTCCATAACAATAGCGCGCCTTGCGCGGCTGTTCACTCCGGTCTTTCGCAATGGTGCATCCCAAAGCACCGCCGGGTTCTTAAACGCTATGTACTTCCCGTCAACCCCTTTGTCTTCTTCTTCAAGCTCCGGCCATCGAACCTTCGCATTCCTATTAGCTATGACAATGTTCGCTGCGTTGTGAACGACTTCTACCTGCCGTTTGAACTTCACAAAGTCCGTCATCTTAGATTCCTGCCAGTGGGCCGAGTTCGTCCAGAACCTCTTCCTTGATTTTGGCTTCACTAGCGCCGGATGGCACCCAATCTGGGTTGGCCGCCGCCTGGTCCTGCCGTATGGCTTCCCCTGAAATCATGCACATGTAGGCCTGCGCCGCGTGACGATCAGGATCAATTCGTGTAAGCAACACGCCCTGCAGCCTCTCATCATTAGCGATGTCACCTCCTGCAGCGTCCGCTAATTCCATAAGCTTGGAGCGCCAGTAGAACGGTTCCACATCGGAGAAGGGGCCGGAGTACCGCGCGGCCTCCAACAACGTCGCGAACGCCTCGCATCGTTCCAGCTCGGCCGGTTCCACATTCAGATAGGCGGCAGCACCGCTCTTGCCCAGGATCGGGCCAGGGAAGGTTAGGATGTAATTGAAAAGCCAGTAACCCAGCTGGGTCGAGTAGCGCCTGGCCTCAGAGATGAGATGTTCCGAGGAGCTTTCATCTGGTGTCGCAAAATACAGAAGATTCTGCGATGCGTAGCCAAGAAATTCATAGGCAAGTCCCGGCTCACCCAGTACTGCAGCCAGAACGTCTGTGGGGCTGTGACGATGCAGAAGCAAATCTGGCTGCCGCTCTAGGGCAGACTCAATGGCCTTAAAGGCGCGGCTGATCGCGCCCAACCGGTGGATCAGTTGTGGCCCGCACTTATCGCTGCTCACCAATGCTCTAGGCATCCAGATTGCAGAGGCACCATCACGAATGGTGCGCTGCAGCTGCGGGAGCATTGCTAGATCGACGGGACGCCCACCCTTCTGGTACCTGCACACCGGCATGCCGACATTGCGAAGCGCCGACTTGTAGCTTGAGTGCGTCTGCAGCTTGGGCTGCCTTGCCAGATCGGTATCTAGTAGCACCAGGTCAATGGCGTGCTCACCGATTGTGCTCTTGAGGAACTCAGCAAGCTGCTCTTCGACAGCGCCACCTTCTTCGTTTGGTTTTTTCTCGGTTAGACCAACTTCTTGAGGCGAGAAGAACGTAACCTCGGTCCCTTGAGCGAACCCCTTGAATTTCTCAATCGTCTCGGGTTGATCTTCAATGATCAAAACGTTGCACATGCAAGCCCCCTTCAATCTTTTGCTAGTGGAAATGATGCTCTAAATGCCGTCGCGAATCCTGCTGGAGGCGTCTTCAAAAGCTCGACTCGACCCCCAACTCCCTCGACAACCCTCTTGATGACAGGAAGACCTAATCCTAAGCCGGAGTTAAGCGGATTGGCATCGTCGGCACTTTCGGTAGTTGTGAACAAGGCATCCCAAATTCGATCACGCAAATACTCTGGCACACCAATGCCGTTATCGGCGCAGACCAGAATGTGCCGGACACCATCGTTGGTAGCATAGATTTTGATACGGCGATCGGAACTGGTGGATTTCGCAACCAGTGCCTTCATAGCATTGGAGATCAGGTTGATAGCAACGCCATGATATGCAGCCAGAGGTACCGCGGGGCCAGCCAGCTTTGAGTCAGCCTCAATCTCAATGGTGATCCCATGATCGGCTGCCAGCGCCTCGACGGTGCGAGCCACAACCGTCAGCTGCGAACGGGCCTTGAACGGAGTGACCGTCATCTTGCGAGACGCTCCTACGAACAAGCGCATATACTCTGCCTGCTCGGCTAGGGCTTTTTCGTTACGTATAACTATTTCAGCATCCTGCGCGATCTCGGGATGCTTCTTTGCCAACTTTTTCAACGTCTCAGCGATCCGCTGGATCGCCTCTAGGGTCTTCTCAAACTCATGAGTCATGAATCCAGCCATGACACCCATAGTAGACATGAGCTCCAAAGACATCCTTACGCTTTTGTCGTAACCCTCAGCCGCCGATATCTGTTCTTCGACCTCTTCAAGCTGACGCAGCATGACGCGCTTGTGGTCAAAGTTAATCTCTGGCGAAGACCGAATCTCTGTGATGGTCGCGGCCAAGGCGGACCTGGCCTTCTTGCGGGCTTCTTCTTCTTTGGCCTGCTCATCCTGGACCCGAAACGCGCGATCGAAGTGTGCCAAAGACTCAACTGCAAATCGCACCAAGTGCCACATGAGCCGATAGGCACCATTGTCCCGCAACTGCTCACGATCCATATTCGGCAGCAGCCATCCGTCTTCAGTCTGAAGATTTGCCGGAGCCTTCCGCGTTGCAACGTGAACTCGACCGATCAGCTGCGGAACTCGCGGCAGGGCAAGCATTGGATTGAGCGCAGGGTTCTTCTTTGCCAAAGCATCCATCGGATAGAACACTGGCGTGATGACCGATTGCCAATTGCGCTCGTTCGATGACTTCGACGACTCGATTGCGAGCCAATCACTGTTCTCATCTGCGTACGCCGGCATTGCAAAGCCGTTGTCCACGACCGCCACGCCCGAGTTCTCTTTGACCCATGTCATTGCTCCCCTGCCATTCACAGGCAGATCAACAAAGGTACCCTGGCGATACGGGAAGAAACGGATGTCTATGAATACGGGACTATTGACCGTGTCCGCGAGGGGAAGATGTGGCACTCCCTCCAAGTCCTTTGGTAGCCCACGAGCGTCCTTCTCCCCCTGCATTCCTGAGAGAGCTTTGGCACTGTACTGCTTGGCAATTCTGTCTAGACGAAAGGTCTTCTTCTCGACAGGCTTCTTCTGACCCTTCCAAAAGACGCGGAAGTCTACAAGCCCATCAAGGCTCACGCTTAAGCGTGCCCGAGCCACATACTTGTCGAGGATCTGGCCAGCCAGCTCCACGTCCTCGCCATCGGCATCCTCATCTGCGAAATACACTTTAAAGCCGGGGTCCTCTGCTTCGAGCCCCTGCGTGTCGTACTCGAAATCAGGCTCTTCCAAGCCTCCATCTGCTTTTACGAGCCTGAGCACATCCGTGCGAACCCTAGCTACTGGCAGGTCCGCAACGTGTTCGCGTAGCGATTTCATCGTCAGACGGGTACCAACCTGCTCAGCCCTGGTCGCTGGGCGAACCGTGTACTCAATCTCGATATCAGCTACATCAGCTTTCTTGGATATGGCCACCCAGTCGAAGGTTGCTGTGAGTGTAGCTAGGGACTTGGACTTGGGATTCAGAGCCGTCGATTCGACAACAAGCACAGTGCCAAGAAATCGTGCAGAGAAGCGACCGACGCCTTTTGAGCCGGCCATGTGTCGCTGATAACGACGCGAGTGACGTCGCTTGACCTTGTTGGTACTACTTACGACCATCCAGTTGTTGAGAAATTCCTCCTCAGTGAGTCCGTGACCGTCGTCCGAGACGACGATCGCGTGGTCACCGATCTGAACTTCGCAATAAGACGCATCGGCGTCGTAACTGTTTTTGATCAGCTCCGCCAGTGCAATTTCAGGCTTGCTGACCAGTCGCTCACCTAGCTCTTCAAAAAGCGCGGCGCTGATGTGGAAATGGGCCGTCTTGACCTTCTTCGGATCGTCCTTCTTTGCCATAGCGCCTGCGCTCGATGTCCTGATGCTTCAATCCGGAAGCAAATCGGCTAGAACCGTGTTGAGCTGACGAACTTCGACCTTCTTCAGCCCGTTGGAATGATGCACCAACCGACGTTCGAAGTCATACGCCCGCAGGCCCTTGAAGATCTTCTCAGCTGCGGCCGGCCCTGCAGATGCGTCTACCAACACTCCGTAGACGGACCCAGCAGCAATAGCCCCGACATCATTAATCAAACTCTTCGGCCGTTTGCCAGTGAATCCCGAGGCCAAGAGCAGCGCGGGTGCGGGATGAGGCCGGTAGCGCCACCATACGGACCTGGCCGTGCAAGTACTGTATCGCGACCATGAGGCCTCAGGGATGCTATCCAGATATCGCTGCAGCCGTGGGGAGCGGCGGTCCTTGTCGCTACGGATCAGCCAACATCGAGCTCCCCGGCGAACAAATAGTTCATCAAATTTATCCCTGTCGAGCCGATGGACGTCCTCGCCGATAGCCCTGAGAGATACAACGCAAGGCCGGACATCCACCCCCTTCTTCAGCGAATGGAAAAGCCGCTCCTCCTCAGTGAGCACGAAGATGTCCTGGCCACCAGGACTCAGACCGCGTATGCCCTTGCAGGCCTGATCGCCATCCATATACCCAATAACGTGGGATGTCGTTCCTGATGCTTTCCCTGAAATTCGAATCTTGCCATCGCGACTTATGGATCCATACTTCCATTCGCCACTTTTCGCCGCTTTGTCGATAATGGTGATGGATGCAGTCGTCAGCACCGTTGGGAATATGTCAGACTCGAACCTATAGACGGTGACAGCCCAGCCCTTCAACTTAATGAATTCTCGCAATTCACTAGCACTTGGCCTGGAGACCCACTCGTATGGAACAACCTGAGCAACCACGCCACCTTCATCGGTCCTAAGCAGCGCCTGAGCCAGGAAGATGACGAATGAGTTAGCGGTTTTCTTTAGCTCTGGACCACCGTCAGCCGCAATGGATCGGAGCGCGGAATCTCGCCAAAGGCCATCCAATCCGTGGTGGCGTATGTATGGGGGATTGCCTACGCAAATTGAATACCCACCAGTTTTCCATGCCAATGCGTCGGCGACGACAAGCTCTGCATTATGCGGCAACTTAGCAGAACCCACCTTGACCTTGTCATGCTCGACGCCAGTATATTTCTCATATACACCGGAAATCTGACTAAATCTTCCGTCACCCGCTCCAAGGTCAAGAACAGATTCAAAATATTTTCCATTTCGCATTCCAGAAGCCAACGACCACACGAGCCGAACGACGTCCGGCGGAGTCTCGACCTGGCAACGCTTAAGATGCGATTCTTTCATTCGCCAAATATACCACAAGACGGAAAACAATTAACAGCGCCCAAGCAATAAGTACGAATCTAGAATCTCCGGCGCGGTCGCTTCGTTAAAGCCATAGATTCATCGATTGTTTTCCATCGGGGGCCATATACGCTTTCTCCCCTCGCCCTCGAGGATGCACATCATTCTCACGATGGCCGCACATTGATGGCGAGGCTGCTCCCACGCTGTGAGGACATTCAGACGGCGCACGTGGTCGAGGCGATCGGGTATCGGCAGTTGGATTGCAGTACGGGTGGATGAGCTGTCGCAATCTCTGACCATCATGAAGAATGCAAACCATGCAAAATTCAATGCAGGATCACGCCTACCAGAGTCTCACTACGGGGGTTCAGCGCGGCGAACCTATTTGCCGCATCGCACCGCGCATCTGCGGCGCGGCTCATTTCTTCACCCCCACCGTGCGACGCAGGCGGCTGTCCTGGAGCTCGCGCCCCAGCGCATCCTCCTGCGCGAGCGCGTCGATATCCCCATCCAGCCCCAGTGCGGTCAGTACACGCACCAGCGTGGAAAAGCTGGTGGACACGTCCCCCGCCTCCAGCTTGCCGATGGTGGGAACGCTCACGCCTACCCGGGCGGCCAAGTCGCCCTGGGTCATCTCGCGCCGCATTCTTGCCGTGCGCAGACGTTCACCCAGCGCACGCAGCTGGCGTTGGGCACGCGGCATCAGAGGGGGAGTTCGCTTGGCCATGCAAGATTAAATTGCATCTCCGGGCTTGAACTGCAGTTTAATTTTGCATTCCGCATCGCATTTCCTTCAGGCGGAGTTGCGATAGCAGAACCTGCCCCCGGCCAACCGGCTACCGTGACTATTGATTCCAGCGCAAAAGAAATTCCCGAATTCCCCGCTTACTCCGCAAAGATCCAGCCACCAGACTGTCGGCCACCCGCACCACCGGCCTCCACTGGATCTCCCCATGTCCCCCGCATCGCACGCATCCAACGCCAGCGCCCTCTCCCGCCTCACCGCCGGCGGCTTCAGCATCGGCGTGGAAGCGCCGCTGGACAACGACTGGACACCCGCCGGCGAAGTGGCCCGCCGGAACAGTGGTCGGCTGCCCGGCGAACCGGACATGCAGCGCCATGCGGCCCTGGCCAAGCTGGTGGACCAGCTCGGCTTCCGGGCGTTGTGGGTGCGCGACGTGCCGGTATACGACCCGTCCTTCGGCGATGCCGCGCAGGTGTTCGAGGTGTTCACCTACCTTGGCTACCTGGCCGGCATCACCCAGGACATCCTGCTGGGCACCGCCGCCGTGGTGCTGCCCATCCGCGAGCCGCTACTGACGCTCAAGGCCGCCGCCACCGTGCAGCAGCTCAGCGGCAACCGCTTGCTGATGGGTGTGGCCAGCGGCGACCGCCCGGTGGAGTACCCGCTGTTCGGTCGCGACTTCCCCGGTAGGGGTGCCAACTTCCGCAACCAGGTTGACCTGCTGCGAGATCACGCGCGCGCGCACCTGCCCGAACCGCTGGACCTGCTGCCCCGCCCGTCCGCGCCGCTGCCGCTGCTGGTGGCCGGGCTGTCGCAGCAAACCCCTGCCTGGATCGGCCAGCACATGGATGGCAGCCTGGCCTTCCCCGGCACACCGGCAGAGCATGCCCATCGCGTGGCCGCGTGGCGCGCGGTGGCCGGTGCCAAACCCTATGCCAGCTTCATCCACCTGGAGCTGGACGCGCGCGCCGACGCGCCCATGAAGCGCTGGCGCTTCGGCTTCAGTGGCGGCCGCACCGCGCTGATCCAGGAGCTGCAGGCCATGCGCGCGGCCGGTGTGGACCATATCGGCCTGCACGTGCGCCGCAACCAGCGCCCGCTGGATGACACCTTCCACGAAATCGCCGAGTACGTCCTGCCGCTGTTCCACAGCTGCGCGGCTACCGACAACGCGCCCGGCGCGGCAACGCGGGCAACCGCAGACGCCTGAGCACGGCCGCTTCCCCCTCCCTTTTCAACGAGACACCCATGCGCATTTCCGTTCCCGGCCGGCTGGGCTTTGGCACCGCCCCGCTAGGCAACATGTACCGCAACATCCCCGAACAGGAAGCGCTCGACACCGTTGAGGCCGCCTGGCAACAGGGCATCCGCTACTTCGACGCCGCCCCCATGTACGGCGCCGGCCTTGCCGAGATCCGGCTGGGCACGGCGCTGCAGCAGCACCGGCGCGACGACTACGTACTCAGCACGAAGGTGGGGCGCTTGATCCTGGATGAGCGCGAAGACACCACCCAGCGCGACCTGGGCGAGAAGGGCGGCCTGTTCGAGCACGGCCTGCCCAACAAGATCGTCTACGACTACACCGCCGACGGCACGCTGCGCGCCATTGAGGCCAGCCTGGCGCGCCTGAAGACCGACCGCCTGGATATCGTGTGGATTCACGACCCCGCCCGCGACTTCCACGGCGAAGGCTGGCGCGACGTGTTCGACATCGCCATGAACGGTGCCGCCAAGGCCCTGACCCGGCTGCGCGAGGAAGGCGTCATCAGCGCCTGGGGGCTGGGCGTCAACCGCGTGGAACCGTGCGAAATGGCGTTGCAGCAGGCCGATCCGGACGGCTTCCTTATCGCCGGCCGCTACACCCTGCTGGACCACACCGACGCGCTGCGCGCCCTGATGCCGGCCAGCACCGCGCGTGGCCTGGGCATCGTGGTGGGTGGCCCGTACAACTCCGGCATCCTGGCCGGCGGCACGCACTACGAATACCAGCAGGCCAAGCCCGAGATCCTGGCCCGCGTGGACGCCCTGCGTGCGGTGTGCGCCGAGTTCAACGTGGACATCCGCGCCGCCGCCCTGCAGTTCTCGCTGGCGCATCCGGCCGTGGCGGCGGTGATTCCCGGCGCCAGCCAGCCGAGCCGCATCGCAGAGAACCTGGCGCTGGTGGATGCGGAGATTCCGGCGGCGTTCTGGCAGGCGCTGCGCACGCGTGGGTTGGTGGCGGTGGATGCGCCGCTGCCGCAGGCGGGGTAAGGCGGAGGGTGGGCGTAGTGCCATCTCCGTAGCGCAGGATGCGCCTACCCGTACGCGCAGCATCGGCCGATAGCGACTATGGCGCCCCCGAGCCACCCTCTTGGACAGTGGGTGGTGCGGGAGCGGTTGGATGGGGAAGTGGCTGCGGCACGGGAGATGGCCGTCATTGGCGGCACCCGCGATCCTTCCAGGCCGGAACCGACCGGCCCGAAAAAATCCTTGCAAGCGTGCGGATTTCTCTCCCATTAGCGACGGGATGTTTGTAAACACATGGCCGCACAGCTGCAAATCCCCGCATCCACGTAACCACTGGACGCCTGCCCCGCACCGTCGCACCATGGCAGGCATGCGCATTGAACAGCTCACGCTCCCCACTGCCGACGTTGCCGCCACGGCCGCCTATTTCGCCGACGTGCTGCAGCTTCCCGTGCATGACGCAACGGTCACGCTCGGCTGGAGCCAGATCCACCTCATCCCCGCAGGCACCCTCCCCGTGGGCGGTGTCCACCTCGCCTTCAACGTGCCGCACAACCGCTTCGCCGCCGCCACTGCCTGGCTGGACGCGCGCGCCACGCGCCAACGCAACGCCGAAGGCCAGGAGCATTTCACCTTCGAAGGCCGGTGGGATTCTGAATCGATCTACTTCACCGGCCCCGATGAGCTCATCCTCGAACTCATCGCCCGCCGTCGCCTGCCCGCGTCGGAGCGCACCGGCGCGTTCCACGGCAGCGAGATGACCTGCATCAGCGAAGTGGGCGTACCGACCAACGCCGTCGCCGCGCTGCAGGCCGAGATTGAAAGCACATTCGGTCTGGTGCCGCTGTCCACGCCCACGCCCTACTTCGCGCCGATGGGTGATGACGAAGGCCTGCTCATCGTGGTGGACGCCACCCGCCGCTGGTTCCCCGAGCAACGTTGGCTGCCCAATGCGCAGGGCCTGCAGGTGCGGCTGAGCGGCGTGACCGCAAACGCCGTGCTGGAAGACGCCGCACTGGACTGGCGCGTGCAGTCGGCATAACTCCGGCGCTACCAGCTACCCGAGGCACCCCCGCCGCCACTGCGCCCACCACCGCCGGACCAGCTGCTGGACGAGCTGGACGAACTGCTGGACGAGCTGCTGCTCGAATCGCGGTCGCTGCGCCGTGTGCGCCGCCCGCCCTTGCCCCGGCTGCCCGGCTGCGGGGGCTGGTGGAAGCCCATCACCATGGTCCAGGTGATGTAGAGGAAGAAGCCACCGGCGATCACCATCACCAAGCCCGCGTCATCGCCGAACTTCGCATAGGTGCGGTGGACCAGCCACGCGTACACCGCCGACACCCCGCACAGGAACACCAGCCGCACGAAGAACCCCAGCTTGCCGGTGCGCCAGCTGGTGCGTAGCGCAGCCACCCACAAGGTAGCCAGGCCCACCGCAATGGACAGCACGAACACCAGCAGCAAGTGCAGCGCCAGGCTGGGAACCGGCCGGCCCATCGCCACACTGGCCACGCTGGCCGCCACCGCGGCCACCAGCAGGAACGACAGCACCCAGCGCGCCCGGCGGCTGTCTACCCACAGCCAGCCCAGCACCATGGCCACCGGCACCAGCATGCCCATGGCGATCGCCAGGGCGGCGGTTGCACCGGGGGTGATCAACGCGCAGGCCAGCGCGCCCACGCACACCACCGCAACCATCAGCGACGGAACGCGCCACCAGCGGCTGGGCACGCCACGCTGCCCCGCCCGCCGGGCCCACGCACCCACCAGCGCCCCGGCCAGCAGTGCCAGCGCCACGATGCTGTCGCCACGGCGCCAGTCCTGTGGCAGGCGCACCACGTTGTCGGTCTCGGCAGGCAGCGGCAGCGCTTCGCCGTCGATCAGGCCCACCAGCAGCGCGCTGCCATCGAGGATGCCTTGGCCGGGTTTGCCCTCGCGCAGGCGCGGAAGGATGGCCTGGTCGATGATGCGCTGCGCATACGCATCGGGGATCGCCCCTTCCAGCCCGTAACCGGTCTGGATGCGCACGCGGCGGTCGCCCATTGCCAGCAGCAGCAACACGCCATCGTCCACGCCCTTGCGGCCGATCTGCCACTGGTCGAACACACGCTGCGAATAGGCTTCGATGCCCTCGTCACCGGCGCTGTCGACCACCAGCACCTGCAGCTGCGCACCGCGCCGTGCCTGCAGCTCCAGCGCCTGGGTGCGAAGTTGCTGGGCTTCATCGGCCGACAGCACCTGCACGGTGTCCACCACCGGGTCGTGCAGGTCGGGGATGGGGGTGGGGGTGGGCGCGGCCAGCGCCAGTACCGGCAGCAGGCACAGCACCATCACCCACTGCCACAGTTGCGTCGTCCTGGCGTGCATCACAGCGTCCGGTTGCTTGATGCCCGCATGCTACGCGATGCGCCGCAGGCCGGCGCAAACGAAGAAGCCCCGCATCACGCGGGGCTTCCGGGGGCGGCCGTGCCGGTGGCCGTCACTCTTCCTCGTCCTGCCACCCCTGCTGCTGGTTCTGGTTGCGCTGCTGCTCTTCCTGCTGCTGTTGCTGCTGGTCGCGTTGATTCTGGGAATCCTGCTTGCGCTGCTGGGTCATGGAAGGTCTCCGGAGCCCACCGGCGGAATGCCGGGGTGGGGCAATGCTGTGCAGCGCCGGGTTAAGGACGCGTGGGAGAAACCTCAGAAAATCGTCAAGCCAGCCGCACCCGCGCGCGCCCATGCCGCGTAGTGCCTGCAATGGCTGCGTTTGCGGGGGAATGGCCGTGCATATGGCGGTGCGGAATGGCCACATACCACTCCGCCCGCCGTGCCTGCTCAGCTGCGTGAATGGGCTACCTGTGCAGCAGCGAGGCAGCCGCCTATGATGGCCGCCACCCTCGCCCCGCCCGGAAAGGAATGCCCCATGCGAGGACTCACGCTCAGCGCCGCCTCGGTTGCCGACACCGACGTGCTGCACCGCCTGCTGCAGCTGTATTACTTCGAAGCGTCGGCATGGAGCGGCGAGCAGATCGCCCCCGACGGCACCTACGATTGCGCCCGCGCCGATGTGGAAGCCAACCTGCGCGAGACGCCCACCTGGGCGCAGCTGCTGTGGCTGGACGGCGTGCTGTGCGGGTTCGTGCTGGTGGACGAGGTGGAGCACGAGGGCCAGCGTATTCCCGAGCTGGCCGACCTGTTCGTGCTGCCCACGCACCGCGGCAAGGGCATCGCACGCGAGGTGGTTGCGCGCCTGGTGCTGCCGGGCAGTGGCCGCTGGTTGCTGGCCACGTTCCGCAACGACACGGTGGCCCATGCGTTCTGGCGCAGGAACCTGCCGAAGATGGGCCTGACCATCGAGACGCCGGCGCCGCCCGACGACTCGGACTTCCATTTCTTCCTGATCAGCGCGGCGTAGCCCCCGCCTGCACGCCTACGCCGACGGCGGCGCGCGTTCGGCCACCGCGTTGAGCCAGGCGTGCTTGAGGAAATCGCGCACGGCCTGGAAGCGCGGCGTTTCATACAGCGAGCGATGCGTCCACAGCCACACGTCCTGGGTGAGCGCCGGTGCATCGCGCACGCGCACCAGCCCGCCCACGTGTTCGGCCACCGTGCGTTCAATCACGCCCAGCCCGCCGCCGGCGGTCACGCCGTCCAGCACGCCCACCGAGTAGTTGCAGCGCAGCCACGGGCGGTTGGCGCCGGGCAAGGTGCGCAGCCAGCGTTCCACCTCGAACTCCACGCGCGGTTCGTCCAGCCCCACAAATTCCAGTTCATGCCACGCCTGGTTGGCGATAGCCGCCTGCCGCCGCGCGGCGTAGGCCTGGTTGGCGTACAGCGCGTACTCCACCCGCCCCACGCGGTCGCCGCGCAGGTCGGTGGTGTCGGGCGGGCCGTAGCGCAGCAGCGCGTCGGCCTCGCGGCGGGCCAGGTTGTAGGGCTCGCGCGAGGTAAGCACCTCCACGCCCAGGCCGGGGTGCAGGCGGTTCAGCCCGGGCAGCAGGGTGATCAGCAGGAAGCTGGCCCATTCGTCGGCGTTGATCCGCACCGTGCCCACCAGCTCCTTGGGCGTATCGGCCTCGCGGGCGATCTCGTCGGCGGCCTCTTCCATCTGCTCGGCCAACGCGAACACCCGTTGCCCCAGCTCGGTGGGAATGCAGCCGGTGGACGTGCGCTCCACCACCTTGCCGCCCAGGCGCTCTTCCAGCGCATCCAGCCGGCGCGACAGCGTGGCCGTGCTCATCCGCGCGGCCTTGGCGGCTTCGCGCAGGGTGCCGCCGCGCACCACCGCCAGCAGCACCATCAGGTTGTCCCACGGAAAGTGTTTCATATATGAAACGGCCGCCTACGGTATTGGGGGTTTTTCACCATTTTTGAAACTTATACCATGGTCCCCGGGCGCGCTACGAGCGTTGATCGCCGCCCCCTCCCCCTCCTTCGATCCGCTCCCCGCGCTGCCGGCCCTGCCGGCGGCGACCATCAGGTGCTGCACCATGAAAGCTGAAAAGACCCTCTGGGACCGTGTTGTCCACGCCGTGCTGTTTGAAGGCATTGCCCTGTGCCTGTGCGCACCGGTGATGTCGTACGTGCTGGGCAAGTCGCTGTTCGACACCGGCGTGCTCACCATCGCCCTGGCCACCTGCGCCATGCTGTGGAACATGCTCTACAACGCGATGTTCGAGCGCGTGGAAAAGAAGTTCGGGTTCAAGCGCTCCGTGCCGGTGCGCATTGGGCATGCCGTGGGCTTTGAAGGCGGGCTGGTGCTGGTGGTGGTGCTGCTGGCCGCGTGGTGGCTGTCCATCTCCTACTGGGATGCGTTCCTGTTGGAGATGGGGCTGATCGCTTTCTTCCTGCCTTACACGTATGTGTACAACCTGGTGTATGACAAGGTGCGGGAGCGGTTGGTGCGGCGTGGGGATGCTGGGCGGGTTAGCGAGGGTTAATTGTTTGTCAAAGCCGTGGGACATGACTCCGCTGCGCGCTGTTGCATGCTCCCACGCTTTCGGACAGAAGCGGACCTTTCTCTCAATACCTCCAAGTGAGAGTCAGTTGCACACCGATAGCATTTGCTTCACGTTTGTATAGCGAGTTGCCTGTCTTCCGAGATTGGCCATCTAGCGGTCTGTCCAAAAGGGAAATCTCCGCTTCCTGAAACCAACCCGCAACCCTGATTTTTCGGGCTCCGGCAGCGCAATTACGCGTCAGTAGCGCCAGTGCGAGGCTTTCGTCAGCTCCGCTGCAGGTGACGCATGACAGCCGCTAGGTGTGATTTGGAGAGGCTCCGATAAGGCAAGAAAGGGGATCAGCGCGTATGCCCCCGAAAACCGCAGGATCCCGTTCACCAGATGGATGCCCTACCACTCAAAGGACGTCTGCGATTAGCATCGACACTGAACCCTAAACCTGGCCTCGGTACCGGCTTCGTCAAGCCATGCCGCTTATTTAAGAGAGATGAATGAAAATTCAGGAGCTTCTGGATCCGAACTATACGCCGAGAGTTAGTGTATATATGAATACAGTGAAGGCTAGCGACGCGGATGAGATTGCCAGCATGTTGCGTGGTCTGATGTGCGCCATTGAAGGATGGGGCTCAATCGGCGGACTAACAAACGCAAAGTTCTCCGTCAGCAACCCGCTCATACTCGAATTCTCTTCGATTGAGAACGCGCACTACTTCAAATCGTGCGTTGAATACTATTTCTCAGACGACATACTAGACAGGCTTCGGGTTTCTAAACGAGTTCGGCGCTAAAGCGACCCTTTACATCTCTGGCCAATATTGACCGGGATTGACCTGGACCCGCAGTCTTGCCCAAGAGGCGCCGAGGTTTCCCTGCTAGGCACCCTCAACTATCACCGATACGGCGATCCATCTCGTCGGCAAGCTCCATTGCCCATTCGTAATGGTTTCCAGCCCCCGTAATGAAATGTATAGCAGCCGCACACTGAAAAATGGCATTATCAAAAAAATTTACATTGCCATAGGAGGTTGGGATTTCATGGGTCTCCTCAACGTAGTGGTGAAATAAACTTGTTTGGGACGGGTGTACCCATTCACTGAGCACGTCATACGTTTGTTCAATTTGGCTCTCGACGGATGAAAGCTGCACCTTTTCTGCGTTATATAGCTCACGAAGTGCGTTCATTACGTGCTCACTTCCGGACAAGCCCATGGACATCCGCTCAATCGCTTGTGGCGTGAACGAGTAGTCGTCTAGGGAAAACACACCCTTATTCAACTTAACCTGCTCGCCAACCTTGTACTTGGAGCTATTTGTAAATTTCAAAATCAAATCAAATACGTCCGATTTTATGGATGCAGAACTTTCGGCGGAAAGTAGTTTGCGCAGCTTGCCGTAGAAATGTTGAGCGAAAGCATAAGTCTCTATCATTGACCGGCTAACCATACACGCCGCTTGATATCTCTTATTTTCTAACAGAAAGACGGCGTCGTCATAGATGTCAATATGACGGTTCAGAATGCAGGCTGCGAAATTATGAAGGTATGCCGACGCTGGTGCTGACTCAATTCGACCAACCAGAACAGGCTTGGATTTTGATAGCGCAGCCCTGCTTTCTTTCGCCTCCTTCAGTGCTATATGTGTCGCCTCTTTGATCATGACCTGATTCAGTAAGTTATTTTTTATGGGATTCAAGATTTTAATTCGACCCAGAGAAGGAGGATTGCAACGCAATCAAGGACACTCGAATTACAAGGACGCATCACGGTGGTGCTTTTGCGCTTCTCCGGAATTGCCTAAACGCCTGTGGAAGGCGCTCGGCAACGTCAAACGTAAGCGGATCGTCGCAGTTGAACTGCTCTATGATAGGAGGAGCCATCTACGTTTTGCACGTCGTCAAGTGACTGATGTCTCATCCATAGTTTGCGCTTGGATGCTATCTACAGCCTTCTTAGCTAGGCTCTTCGCGCTCTTGGAGAGAGCCTTTCGTATGCGCTGCTGGGCATCCTTGACCTTCTCCCCATCAAGCACCTCCCGCTTGAGTATCTCGTTGTTGAGCAGCTCAACGATGGCCTCTGACTCGATCTTCAGCTCAGGGAACAAGCGACGCAGCTCACGACGTATCACCGATACAACCGGCTCACCCAGAATGACCTGTGCCACAGTGAACTTATTGAGTACGGAGATGTGCTGATGGTAGAGACCCATGGCATCGGAGGTAATGCCTTCTCTACAGAGAAGGAAAAGACGTCGCTGGTCCTCTTCATTTTTCAGATTGATGTCTGCAATGCAGAATGAAGAGACAAGCTCATACTCGATTGGCTGTCCGAACTTGATTCGGTACAGACGCCACTCCAACGCATTCGTGAGTACGATCCACTCAATACCCTCGTGAGCGCCATAGTTGATGGCCTGCCGAAGATGCGTCTCGTTGAGGGCTATCGCAGCAGCCTTCACCTCGATCAGCACGCGAATCTTTCCGTCGATCTTCACCGCAAGGTCGCAGAACGTGCCACGAATCTGCTGCTCGCTAGTCAGTTCATTGTATTTGTCATAGCCGAACACCTCGGCGAGCATATCCTTGACCAGAGTCACCGTGTCGGCCTCGGACACATCCCTGGTCTTGTGGGAAATCGCAACAGCAACCAGTGATTTAACAGTAGCCGGCCAGCGATCCATCACCTTCTTCGGAATCTTCAACATAGCCCCCCTTTTCCTTGGCAGTTTCCGCATATTGGCGGCTTGGCGAGCTTCCCGCAACGGGCGCTGTGAAAAACGGACCAGTCCATTGGTCGAAACGTGAAGTCTACTTCGGTCGCGTTACTGCCTCTCCAGCAGCCACGGCGGACTTCAGATCTGCCAATCAGTGGCGGTGGACGCCTTTTTCTCCTTGGCAGCAGCGCGAAATATCGGGATTTTGAATAACCGAACCTGCGCAGTACGGTTGCTCCGCAAAGGAGAACCCTCATGTCTATCAAGAGCTTCGACTTAGCTGTCCTGTCAGCTACCCGAGTGGTGTGCGCCTGTACCTGCGACAACACCGTGATCCCGGCCACCGTCTCGTGGGTGGCACCCGGTCAGTGGCCAGCTCGCATCAAGAGCGCATCGGTGCGCGGTACCGTCCCGGCTATCACCAATTCGCGCACACGCCGCCCCACCATCACCCCCACCTCTCCAAACCCCCAACTCCAGTTCACCCGATCGTTCGCACCAGCTGCGACCCCCTGCGAGCTTCATCCCACTTCCGCACATCCACCGCACTCCACTTCGCATCATCGCGAATGCTGCCCGCCTGTTCGGTTGACCCTCTGCATACCCGAACGCATGGTGCACGCATGAACACTCTCACGCGCATTGCCCTGCTTGGCGACGTGGCCAGCATCCGCCAGGGCCACCCCTTTCGCGGTGCCATTGCCGCCGTGCCGGAGGGCCCGGTGCAGGTCATTCAACTCAAGAATCTTGCCCAGGATGGGCTGCAGGAACGCGACCACCTGCTGCGCACCGCGCTGCGTGCGCGCAAGCCGCCCGACTGGGTGCAGGATCAGGATGTTCTGATCGCCGGGCGCGGCAATCACCCGCTGGCGATGCTGCTGCACAACCCGCCAGAATCCACGGTGTGCAGCCCGCACCTGTATGTGCTGCGGGTGTGCACGCCCGATTTGCTGCCGGCCTTCCTGGCCTGGCAGTTGAACCAGCGCGCGGCGCAAGCCTACCTGCGCCAGCAGGCGGCCGGGTCACGCCAGCAGAGCCTGCGCAAAACAGCGGTGGCGCAGTTGCCGGTGCATGTGCCGCCGGTGGCGCAGCAGCGGCGCATTGTGGGCATTGCCAGCGCAGCGCAGGCCGAACAGCGCTGCCTGGAAGCGCTGATCCACATTCGCCAACAGGAGATTGCCGTGGTGGCCGAGCAGGTGTTGCAAGGGAGTGGCGTATGAAGATGATGGCGGGCCTGCCCGGTGCACACGCCACGCACGCCGCGCTGAGCACCGCGCGCGAACCCCTCAACGACGCCGCCGATGCCAACGCGGCCACTTACCTGCTGTTGGCGCTGTTGCTGCTCAAGATTGCCAGCGACACCGACGCCGCCGCGCAGGACCCGGACCAAACCTACGGCGCGCCGCTGCACTGGCCGCCCACCGCGCCCGGGGCGCAGCTGCTGGTAGTCCCGCCCGAGGCGCGCTTTGAGCTGCTGTTCCGCCAGCGTTTCGCCCCCGGCAATGACCGCCGCATCACCACCGCGCTGCAGCAGCTCACCCAGGCCAACCGCGCCACGCTTGCCGAGGTGTTCGATGTGCTGCGCCTGCACGATGGCTGGCCGCGCGATGCCGAGCACCGCGATGTGGCGCTCTCCCGCGTGCTGGGCCGCATGACAGTGCCGGCGCTGGACTTCCGCCCCCTGCGCGGCACCTACCGGGCCGACATCGGGCAAGCGGTGGACCGCCTGCTGGAGCGCAGCCAGCCCCGCCGCAGCCCCGCGCCCGTGGCCCACGTGCCCGACCCGCTGGGCTGGCTGATGGCCGGGCTGATGGACCCGCGCGAAGACGAAACCATCTGCGATGTGGCCTGCCACCACGGCAGCCTGCTGCTGGCGGCCAGCCGCTGGGCGCGCACCACCCACGGCGCACGCCGGCACCAGTTGCTGGGCCAGGAAGAGAGCGACGCCGCCTGGGCGTGTGCGCGCCTGCGCCTGTTGTTGCATGGCGAAGACAACCACGCGGTGCATGCGGGCATGCCGCTGCTGCACGACGCCCTGGTGGATGCCACCGGGGAGCTGCGGCGGTTCCACGTGCAGCTCACGCGCCCGCCGTTTGCGCTGGCGTGGTCGCCCGAGCGCGGCATCCGCGATACGCACCAGCGTTTTGTGCATGGCATGCCGCCACGCCAGTGGGGCCATCTGGCGCTGTTGCAGCACATGGTGAGAACGATGGACCGGCACACCGGGCGCATTGCGATGGTGGTGCCGCACGGGGTGCTGTTCCGCGATGGCGAGGAAGCGTTGATTCGCCGCAGCCTGCTGGACGCCAACCTGATTGAGGCCGTGGTCGGCCTGCCCGATCGGCTGTTTGCGGGCAGCCCGGTGGCGACCGCCCTGCTGGTGCTGCGCGCGATGCGCGACGACGAGAACGTGCTGTTTGTGGACGCGCGCCAGCTGCAGCCGGCCACCAAACGTGGCCCTCGCCTGGACCAGGACGCTGCAGAGCAGGTGCTGGCGCTGTGCCGCCGTCGCGAGGATGTGGCCGGTGTGGCCTGTCTGGCGACGCCGCAGATGCTGGCCTTGCAGGGCAGCAACCTGAGCATTGCGCGCTATGTGCAGCCGGGCGAGCACACCCAGATGCCCACGCTGGAGGCGCTGCGTGGGCAGCGTGCGCGGCTGCGTTCGCGCTTGGGCGCGTTGGAGCAGGCACTGGACGGCGATCTGGCAGCGCTGGAAGAGCGGCCAGCGAAAGCGGGCTGACATTGCGGCGCATGCCGGATTGATCGGCGCACGCTATGTGCATGCTTCGGGGCATTGAAACTGTTCACCGCGCGGTGCAGGTGATGTGCAGGAAACGGAATGGTGCACACGGCGTGGCGCGTAGCGGCTGCGCCAGACTGCGGGCATGCGCTATCGAACCTTCTGCTTCGCCATGCCGCCGCTGTGCCGTTTTCCGCTGCAAGGCGCGCTGTCATGAGCCGCGCACCGGTGCGCGGGGTGGTAACCCGCTCCACCTTGGGCTGGTTGCAGCGCCTGGGCTGGCAGTACCTGGCGCCGAACCGGCGTTGTTCCCTGCGCGGCGATAACGGCAGCATGCTGCTGGACGGTCGTTTGCGGCAGTACCTGCAACAGCTGCGCTTTGAGGCGCACGGGGAGAGGTGGCCGCTGGATGCGGACGGCATTGCGCAGGTGCTGGCCGCCGTAACCCAAGGCCCGCTGCGGCGCGGCTCACAGGCAGGCAACGACGCCCTGCTGGTCGCGCTGCGCAACGGGGTATGCGTAGCGCAGCGGCTGCCAGATGGCCGCACTGTGCGGGCCACGGTGCCGCTGGTGGATTGGGCCGAACCGCTGAACAACCAATGGGACATCGCCAGCGCGCGTGACGAGGGCCAGCCGCTGCTGGATGCGGCGCCACGGATTGATGTGCTGATGGGCTACGTCAACGGGCTGCCCTTGCTGCGGCTGCTGTGCGTGGAGCGCGATGGGCAGGCGCGCTGGGGCCGGGATGCGGCGGCCATTGCCTTGCACTACCGGCAGGTGCGCACCCGCGGCAATGCGTGCAGCCCGCCATTGCTGCTGGCGCTGGACCGGCGCGGCGGGCGCTATGCGGGCAGCGGCGCACCCGCTGGCGGCTGGGTGCGGTGGCGCGAGCAGGGCTGGAACCCGGACGCCGTGCAGCAGCTGCGCGATACCGTGTCCATGCCCCGGACCGGCGCTGCCGAGGCCAATGGCCGCTGGCTGCGCGCGGTGCACGCGCCGTTGCTGGCCGGCGTGGCGGCGCCGGCGCGGGTGTTGGCGCTGCTGCGGGGTTTCATGCACACGGGTGCGGACGGCCAGCCACGTATCGCGCGGGCGGCGCAGTTCTTCGCGGTGCAGGCCGGGCTGGCGCAGTTGCGGCGTATCGACGCGCAGGGCTGCCGGGGGCGTGGACACCTGCGGCTGGCAGCGGGCGCCGGCATGGCGCTTACGTGGCACTGGTTGGTGCAGCAGGTGCAGCGCGACCCGTGGTTACGCCACTGCCGGGTGTTGCGGGTGCAACAGCACCCTGCCGCTGCACCCCAGGCGGGCAGGCGGGGCGAACTGCCGGTGTCGCCCGGGCGGCGGCTGGCGGCCTTCATGGCCGACGGGCGCGGCTGCACCCTGCAGACCACGCCGGGCACGCTGCAGGCCTGGCTGCGCCGCCGCGACGCCGGGCATGACGGTGACGACCTGATTCTGCTGGTGGACGCCCACCTGCAGGCCGGCCAGCCGGCGTGGGTGGAACGCGCGCGTGAGCGGCTGCCGCGCGCCGGGTGGCTGTGGCTGGGCAACGGCCCGCCGCCGGAAGCGGTGACGAGCGTAGCGAGCGAGCCGCTGCTGTTTGCGTGCAGCAATGCCGATGCCATCGCCGATGGCCTGTTGGCGCCGGTGTACCACCATGCGCTGCAGCCCACCCCACCGCGGCGGCAGAAAGCCAAGCGCGGGGCCACGCTTCTGGTTGAGCCCGCCGCGCCGCCCAGCGGCCGCTGGGCGTCCACCATCGCCCAGCACCTGCGCGATACCTTGCAGCACACCGAACGGAACCTGCGCGCGGTGCTGCTGGTGCACGATGCCGACACCATGCGCCGGTACCAGCGTGCCTTTGCCAGGGACGGCGCGGTGCACAGCGCGATGGTCGGCCCCGGGTGCGGGCGGGCCAGCGCGGCGCAGCAGCAGGCGCAACTGCTGATTGCCAGCGACCCGCACGCCCTGCCCTACCTGGATGCGCGGATGGCGCTGGCCTACCTGGACACGGCAGTGGACAGCGCGGGGTTGGCGCGGATACTGACCCTGCTCAACCGCCCGCACCTGCACAAGCACTGCGCGTGGCTGGTGCATCTGCCGGGTGTGCCAGCACCTTGGCAACACGGCGAGGCAGATGGATGGGCCCCGCTGCCGTTGCAGCAAGTGCAGGCCGGGCTATCGCGCCAGCACCGCCGCCTGCGGGCGTTGCTGCCACCCACCGGTAGCGCGGATTTCCATGCCTGCCGCGCGCACGTGGGGCCGCGATGGGGCGTGGATGCGCACGGGCAGGAGCGCGACGTGCACCGCCTGCGTCGGCGTTGCCTGCACCAGCGCGTGACCGGCTTCGGCCAGCAGTTGCAGGCCGCAATGCTGGCGCTGCCCGGCGAGGGCAGTGGAGCCGAAGCGGATACACCGCAGCAGCGTTACCGGTATGACCTGCATTTCTGTTCGCTGCTACGCGATGCGGTGGCTGCCGAGGCGTGCGAGGCGCATCTGAGTGGGGACGAAGATGTGCGCATTCGCCATTGGGCGCGCGAACGGGCGCCGGAGGTGCGTGATGCGGGGTGGGACTACCTTGGCGCAATGGACACGCTGCCAGCCAACCCACGCCATGAGGCGGATGCGTTGCACAGCCTGCTGCGCCATCAGCTGGAAACCAGCACGATGGGGGCCGCCGCACGGCTGCAACTGCAACGGCAGCTGCGGGGACTGCTGGCCACACCGCGTCCGCCTGCCGAGCGGTTGCATTGCCTGCAGGCGCTGCAGGCATTGCAGGTGCTGCGCGGCCGTGCGCTGGATTTTCCCGCAGCCGGCAGTGCGACACGGGTGCAACTGGCCTGCCGTGGGGTACTGGTACGCACCTTGGGTGCGCCGAAAAACACCGCGCAGCGGCAGCTGCATCATGCGGTGGCCGAACAGCTGCACAGCGCCATCGGCGCAGCACATGCGGCACAGCCCCGCGCGCCGCACCTGGCGCTGGCCGACCTGCAACGCCGGCTGGCCCCGGCACTGGCAGCGGTGCTGTCGCCCGCGCATTGCGAGGCGGTGTTGGCACAGTTGCCAACGCTGCTGGCCGACACCGCACCTGCCCCCACGTAGAGCGGGACTCTGCCCCGCTGCCGTTGATCCAAAGCAGCCGGGCAGAGCCCGGCTCTACGGGCATGCCCACCCACCTCGTAGAGCGGGGCTCTGCCCCGCTGCCGTTGATCCAAAGCAGCCGGGCAGAGCCCGGCTCTACGGGCATGGCCACCCACCTCGTAGAGCGGGGCTCTGCCCCGCTGCCGCTACGGCATGACCGGCGGCACGTAAGTCAGCGTCATGCCCAGCAGCCACAACAACCCCAGCACCAACGGGATATGCACCAGCAGCTGGATGAAGGTGAAGCCCACAATGTCACGCGCCTTCAACCCCAGTACGCCCAGCAGCGGCAGCATCCAGAACGGGTTGATCAGGTTGGGCAGCGCTTCGGCAGCGTTGTATACCTGCACCGCCCAGCCCAGGTGGGCCTTGAGCTCATTGGCAGCCTGCATCACATACGGCGCTTCGATGATCCACTTGCCGCCGCCAGAGGGCACGAAGAAGCCCAGCACCGCCGAGTACACGCCCATGACCAGGGCGAAGGTGTCGGCAGTGGCGATGTGCACGAACAGGCTGGACAACCGGTGGGCCAAGGTCTCGTCGCCGCTGCCCACCGCGTGGGTGAGGATCATGGCGATGCCGCCGTACAGCGGGAACTGGATCAGCACGCCGGTGGTGCTGGGCACGGCTTTGGCCACGGCGTTGAGGAAGCTGCGCGGGCGCCAGTGCAGCAGCAGGCCCAGCGAAATGAACAGGAAGTTGTAGGTGTTGAGGTTGGCGATGGCGCTCACCAGCGGCTTGTTGGCAAATTCGCCAAACAACCAGCCAAACGCCAGCAGCGAAAGCAGCACGGTGAGCATCGGGCTGTATTCCAGCCACTCGCCCGGGCGGGTGCGCGGCTGCAGCGGTTCCGGCTCGGCCTGGGCGGCGCCGTCGAAGTCCCGTGCGGTGCGGGCGGTGGCCGGGCCAGGCGCGGTGAGCCAGGCGATCAGCAGCGACACCAGGATCAACGCGGCGGTCAGCGCGATGGACTGCCACAGGAAGATGGTTTCGGTGAAGGGCAGCACCCCGGTGATCTCCACCAGCCCCGGCGGCATGCTGGCCGGGTTGGCCTGCAGCTGGGCGGCCGAGGAACTCAGGCCCATCGCCCACACCGCGCCCAGGCCCAGGTAGGCCGAGGCACCGGCGGCGCGGTAGTCCATCTTCAGGTCCTCACGTCGCGCCAGCGCGCGCACCAGCAAGCCGCCAAACACCAGCGAGAAGCCCCAGCTGAGCAGCGAGGCCAGCATGCTCACCAGGCCTACGTACACCACCGCGCCACGGCCGGTGCGCGGCACCCGCGCCAGCTGGTCGATGAAGCGCGCCACAATGGGCGCGGTGGCCAGGGCGTAGCCGCCGATGACCACGAAGGCCATCTGCATGGTGAAGGGGATGAGGCTCCAGAAGCCTTCGCCGAAGGCGCTGGCGGTGGCCTGCGGGGTGGCGCCGAAGCCGATGGCGGCCGCCGCCACGATGACCACGCCGAGCACGGCGAACACGTAGGCGTCGGGGAACCATTTTTCCGCCCACGCGGCCGAGCGCAGTGCTGCGCGCGCCATCCAACCGTCTTGTGCTGCTGTCGACGTGGCCATCGCCCTACCCTCCCAGGTGATTCAGATGGGGAGCAGTGTGTGGGTTGGGTGGCGGGCTGTCAGTCGCCTATTGGTCGTAGGGGCGAGGTGCGCGGTGCGGGGTGACGGCTGCGGGGCGGTTCCTCGGGATGGTCGGGAGCCGGCCAGCGGCCGGCACTACCGGGGCATGGGCACCGTTACCGATCGGTAGGCCCCGACCGTTGGTCGGGGCGCTTTAATGGAACGCCAGGGCCGCGGCGATACCGGCGAACAGGGTGGCGCCCACCCAGTTGTTGTGCAGGAAGGCCTTGAAGCAGGCATCGCGCTCGCGTTTGCGGCAGATCATGAACTGGTAGGCGATCAACAGCGCGGCCACGCCCACCGACATCCAGTACGCCGCGCCCAGGCCGGCGCGCAGGCCCACCAGGCTCATGGTGCCCAGGAACAGGGTGAACAGGATGCCCTGGATGACCAGGTCCAGGTCGCCGAACAGGATGGCCGTGGAATGGGAGCCCATCTTGAGGTCGTCGTCGCGGTCCACCATGGCGTACCAGGTGTCGTAGGCGGTGGACCACAGGATGTTGGCGCCATACAGCAGCCAGCCCACCACCGGCACCTCGCCCTGCACGGCGGCGAACGCCATCGGGATGCCCCAGCCGAAGGCCATGCCCAGGTACACCTGCGGCAGGTGGGTGTAGCGCTTGAGGTAGGGGTAGCTGGCGGCCAGGAAGATGCCGATGAAGCTCAAGCCAATGGTCAGCCGGTTCAGGGTGAGCACCAGCGCGAAGGCCACCAGCATCAGCCCGGCGAACAGCAGCAGCGCCTCGCGCCCGGACACCCGGCCACTGGCCAGCGGGCGGTCCTTGGTGCGCTTGACGTGCGGGTCCAGCCAGCGGTCGGCGTAGTCGTTGATGACGCAGCCGGCCGAACGCGTCAGCCAGACCCCGGCACTGAACACGAACAGGGTCCACAGCGGCGGCAGGCCACCGGCGGCCAGCCACAATGCCCACCAGGTGGGCCACAGCAGCAGCAGGGTGCCGATCGGGCGATCGGCGCGCATCAGTTTCCAGTACTGGCCCCAACGCGACGGTGCGGGACCGTCGGGGGCTTCAAAACGTTCGTAAGCCATGCGCAAAGGATACCGCCAAGCCCCGCCGCGAGCGTTGCCGTGCCGGGCAATTGAACGGGGGGCAGACCTGCGCCGCGTTTACCGCTAGAATGCTCGTCCCGCGCCATCAAGGCGTACGGCGGCCCGCATCGGCGCCCGGGACTGCAGGACACAACGCGCTCGTAGCTCAGCCGGATAGAGTAGTGGCTTCCGAAGCCATTGGTCGGGGGTTCGAATCCCTCCGGGCGCACCATCCTTGCCTTGTGGCCCATCGCCCCCCCCCTGAACATCCAGAACCCTGCCCTGCGTCGCAGCCATTGCGATACCTGCAGCCCAGCGTGGACGGCCCGCGTTTCTGGGACACTTCGGCCATGAAACGATCCCATGCGTGGCACCACCACGGCACCGTGTCGCTCTGGCGTTATCGGGAGAACCTGCGCAACTATCCGGGCTGGCATATCGGCGCCGATGCCGCCGGCTGCGCGTCGATGCTGGCGTTGTTGGATGCGCTGGCGCTGGACGGTACGGGCGCGACACGGACGCTGCAGCTCTCTCCACCCAGCCCGGCGCAGCTGGCCGTGCCGAACAACCGCGATGCGCGGTGGGACGCACCGGCAACGTTACGGCTGACGGTGGATGAGGATGTGGCGTTCTGGCAGTGGGATGTGGACGGCGCGCGCGCCACGCTGCGGCTGGGAAAGGCCGCGACGGGCGCGCTTCGACAGGGCGTGGTGGATGTTGCCGCGGGTCGAGGCGATTACAGCCTGGGCCAGGGCACGCAGGCGCTGTGGTTCTGGTGGGGATGAGGCGGCGGTAGTGATGTGCCGTGCGTGCGTTTTGGAGTTTGGGTGGGGTTGCTTGCAGCCACCCGTGGGGTGGCTCCACCTCCGCGCTCTTTGCCGACCACAGCAGCAAAGATGATCTTCCGAGGACGATCCGATGATGCGAATGCAACTGCCCGTGGCCCTGCTGGGCCTTCTTCTGCCGATGATGGCCAGCGGTGCATCGCCACCGGGGCGCTACCAGCCCGCGACGATCCAGGATCGCGATGGCGTGCCTTGTTTTGGGGTGCCTGACACGCGGGAAACACGCACCACCGCGCCGATCATTGCAAGAGTGTCGGTAAGAGCCAGTGGCGCGGGAGGCGTACCCGTGTGGGAGCACATCTTCCTGCGGTCGGGAACTGCCGAACCTGCGCTGCCGCCCAGCCAGTGCCTTGTTTATGGTCACGGGGACGCGTCCGCCCCTGCATTACGGGTGGGGACGCGCTATGAGGTGGTTGTGTCGGGGTATACGCCGGGCACGCCAGGCAAGCAGGGGGAGGCACAGAAGCGCGTGTTCGGCAGCTGCTTCGATGTGGTGGATGTCGCCGGGAAGGGCGTGATGACGTCGGTGATAGCAGACTGCGCGACCGCGCGCGCTTCTGGGACGGCCCCCGTACCCCAGGGTGGCAGGTAGCGAATGGGGAAACCACGGTTGGGCCATGCCGTGGGTGCGTTTTGGAGTTTGGGGGAGATTTCGTGCAGCCACCCTTGGGGTGGCTCTACCGGGAGCGCGCGTAGAGGGAACGAGGGTCGGGTACCGGACAGACTGCCGGGGCCAGGGCGAGGTCTTCCCACCTGCCTGGCAGTGGCGAACCGCGTGTGCGGTCCACGACGTCCGTGTCGTTGTTCTGTCCGGTGTCCCGGTTGAAACGGTCAGGCGGTGAGCAGGTCCTTGAAGCGGGCCAGCGAGGCCATGTGGAAATGCACCAGCGCCAACCAGCCTTGGCGGTGCCAGGCCAGCACGGTGGCGTCGGGGAGTGCGGCGAAGCGTTCGGCGTCGATCAGCTGGAAGCCGAGCAGGCTGGACTGGCGGCCGTCGGGATGCACGACGTCGGCCTGGCGCTCCACCAGCACGCCGGCGGTGACCAGCGCGGCGCTGAAGGCGGCCGTGGCGGTGGCGTCGCGGGTGAACGCCTCGCAGAACGCCAGGGCCTGGCGGGTGAGCGCGCTGGGCTGGCCGTCGGTGTCGAACAGGGGCTGGCCTTCGTCGCCACTGGTGCGCAGCATCGGGGCGTCGGCGTCGATGGCCAGCACGTGGCCGTCCGGGTCGGTGGTGCGGGCGAACACGAACGGGTAGCGGCGCACATACGCGGGCACGTAGGTGCCGGTTTGCCAGTGGTCGGCGACCACGAAGCGGTTGTGTTCGGCCTGCAGGCCGAGCACGGCCACCGGGGCGGCGTCGGCGCCGACGAACACCAGCGGGTAATCGCGGGCGGCCGCGGCGAATTCGCCGATGACCAGCGGAACGGCGTGGCTGGCGGCGGCGAACGCGGCGTCGCCGGGCAGCAGGCGCCAGTGCGCGTGGTCGTGCGAAGAGAGCACCACCGGGGTGCGGTACAGCGGCGGGGAGGCCGGTGCGGCGGCGTCGGCTTCGATGGCATCGGGCGCGGTCTGGTCGGGCGCGTCAGGCAGCGTGTGCAGGGTGTCGTCAGTGGTCATGGGGTATCCAGCAGGGAAACGGCCGGCGCGGGTGCACCGGCCAACAGGTCAGAAGCCAGCGTTCACTTCCAGCTGGAAGACGTCGATGGACTGCGGCGCGCCGGTGACTTCCTTGGCCGCCATCCAGCGGCCGGTCAGCCACACGTTCTTGTCGAACATGTAGGAGCTGCCCAGGTAGTAGCCCTTGGCATTGGTGCCGCCCAGGTGGAAGTTGGAATCGTTGTAGGCGTCGGGCAGCGCATCGGCATCCAGGCGCTTGTAGCCCAGCCACACGTTCCAGTCGCCGGCCTGCTTGAGCGCCAGCTGGCCGAAGGTGGCCTGCGCCATGTAGGCCATGTCACCGCTCTGGATGTCCTGCGGGCCGGCCACGCCGTTGGCAGCCGCGCCCAGGTTGGTGACGACGCCGCCCTGCGCGCGCGACCACATGCGGTTGCGGTCGAAGGCGAGGTTCTTGATGCCATGGCCTTCCACGCGCAGCGCGTAACCGGCGAAGGTGGGGGTTTCCCAGGCCAGGTTGAGGTCCAGCAGTTCGAACTCGGAGGCCAGGCCCACGTACTGCGGCATCGGGGTGTTGGCCGGGTCGAGCGGATCGAGCGCGATGTTCCGCAGCAGCATCAGCGTGTTGCCCTTCTGCATGAACGTCGGGCGCGACCAGTCGCTGCTGCAGTGGTCGGCACCGGCGTACAGCGCGCAGGGCTGGGAGTATTCGCCGGCGATGTTGCGGAAGTCGAAGTAGCCCACTGCGGCGCGCAGCTTCTGCTGGTCGCCGAACTGCCAGTCGGCGCCGACCTGCACGCCGTTGAGCCACTTGTTCTCGCTCTTCATCTTGGTCTGGCTGGTGTTGGGGAAACCGTCGGACGAGTACTCCAGCGGGGTCAGGCCCAGCGTGGCGAACAGCGACAGCCCCTCGCCACCCAGCGGGTAGGCGTACTTGAAGGCCAGGCCGTCGAAGTTGAGGTCGTTGGAGAACAGCGTGTCGGTGGACCAGTACGGGTTGCCGAAGCGGCCGCCGATGATGTCCAGGCCCTGCACCGGTGTGTAGGACAGCCAGGCCTGGTCGAGCCAGGCGTCCTTCTTGGCCAGGCCGCCGCCCAGGGTCTGGGTGGACGACACCGGGCCGTTGTCGTTGCCGGTGGCCAGGCGCACGCCGGCACGGGTGTGCTCGCCCAGCTCGGCCACCACGCCCAGGCGCGCGCGGATGCGCCAGGAATTGTTGCGGTCTTCGCGGGTGTTGCGCAGCGGCGGCAGGCCCAGGTTGGTGTTGCCGTTGACGTCGTAACCGTTGCCGGCGTTGATCCGCGCCCAATCCACTTCGATGTCGCTGTTGCGGTCCGAATACAGGCGGCTTTCATTGCGCACGCGCACGTCGCCCTGCACGCGCAGGCGCTGGGTCCAGTCGGGCACCTGGTCCGGTGCGGCCCAACCTTCGGCCTTGGCCTGGGCCATCACGCTGGTCTTGAGCTCCTCGCGGATCTCATCGCGCACGGTCTGCGGGATGTACGGCACGCGCACGTCGCCGGGTTGCGCGGCGATGGCGCCGGCCGCGGCTGCCGGGCGTGCCACGGCCGCTTCGCGCTGGGCTTCCAGCAGCAGCGCCTGGCCCGCCTCGGGCTTGAGCGCGCCGCTGTCGATCAGGCCACGGATCAGCTTGATCATCGTGCTTTCGCCGCTGCCGTCCTGGGCATGGGCGGCGCCGCTGGCCAGCACCAGCACGACACCGGCGGCGAGGGCGGAACGGCGCAGGCCCAGCAGCGCGGCGGAATAGGTTGAACGGGTCATCAGCTTGCTCGCAGAAAAAGGAAAGTCGGGAAGAAGGAGGCGGCCGCGCCTAGCCGGCCGGGCGCCGGCCTTGCACCAGCACGCGCGCCGGGAAATCCAGCGACGCCGGCGGGCGCTCGTCGATGCGGCCCACCGCGCGGATGGCCTGCAGCACGCGTTCGTCGGCCTCGGGATTGCCGCTGCCACGCAGCAGTTCCACCCGCGTGACCGCACCGGTCGGGTCCAGCCAGATGTTGACGGTGAGCTGGAACGACAGCCGGCGAACCTGCTCGTCGCGTGCGACGGCCTGCTGCAGCACGTAGCCCAGGTAGCGCCCGTACGTGCCGTTGCCAGCGCCGCCGCCGCCGGTGCCACTGCGGCCACCGCCGCTGCCGGACTGGATGCCGAAACTGTCGGTACCGGCCTGCGCGGTGGCGTCCATGGTCACCGGGTCGGCGGTGTCCGGGGTGGGCGCTTCCTCGGTGGGCTTGGGCACCTCGTCCAGCGGCTCCGGTTCGGGCATGACCTCTTCGGGCTTGGGTTCGGGTTCGGGCTCGGGTTCCGGCGGTGGCGGGGGCGGCGGTGGGGGCAGCATCACCATCGGCACCTCCACCTGCGGGCGGCGGGTACTGGCGGTGTCCTTGAACAGCAGCAGCCATGCCAGCAGCGCGAGCAGCGCGATGCCGGCCAGCAGCGCGGCCAGCGGCCACCAGCGCTGCCAACCGGCCGCGCCCTGCGCACGGGGATTGAGTGCAGTCACGCCATCACCCCTGTGGTTTGCCGGTCACCAGGCCAACCTGGTTGAGGTCGATCCGGCGCAGCAGGTCGAGAACCTCCACCACGCGTGCGTACTGCACCTGGGCGTCGCCGCGCACGATCACCGGGAAGTCGGGGGTGAGTGCCTTTTCGGTGCGCAGGCGGTCTTCCAGCTCGGCCAGGCTCACCGGGTAGGCGTCGAGGAAGATCTGCCCGGCGTTGTCGACGGTGATCGCCTTGGTCTTCGGCTTTTCCAGCGCCATGCTGGAACTGGCCTTGGGCAGGTTGACCTGGATTCCCGGAATGGAGGCGTTGCTGGTGAGGATGAAGATCACCAGCACCACCAGCAGCACGTCGACGAACGGGGTGACGTTGATGCCCTTTTCGCGCTTCTTGATGCCGAACCGTTTTGCCCTGGCCATGGTCGTGCGCCTCAGGCCTGGACCGGACGCGCGACGGCGGCCGGTGCGCTGCGGTCGAACTCTTCGGCCAGGCGCGCGGTGAACTCGTCAACGAACACCGACATGTCCGCGGCAATGGCTTCGGCACGCGAGGCCAGCCAGTTGTAGCCAAACAACGCCGGGATCGCTACGCCCAGGCCGGCCGCGGTACACAGCAGCGCGGCGGCCATGCCGGGCGCAACGGAGTTGATGTCCACCGCACCGGCCATCGCGGCCACCACGAACACCAGCATGATGCCGATCACCGTGCCGAACAGGCCGATGTACGGCGCACCTTCGATGGTGGTGGACAGCCAGTTCATGCGCTTGGACATGCGCTCGGTTTCACGGGTGACTTCGGCGTCCATCGAGGCGCGGATGGAGGTGATGGCCGCCGCGGTGAGGCCGTGGTGGTGCGAGCCGCGCCCGTCCATTTCTTCCATCGCGATGCGGTACAGGCGCCACAGGGTGGAGCTCTCGCGGATCTGCGGGGCCAGCGTGCCGGTGCGTTCCAGTGCCTGCAGCGAGGCCACCGGTGCGCCGGTGACCTTGCGGTACTGCACGGTGAAGGCTTCGTTGGCCTTGGCGACGATGCCGAAGTAGCGACTCTTGGTGATCATGATGGCCCACGACAGCAGCAGCATCAGGCCGAGCATGGCCACCACCACCCAGGCGTCGACCGGCATCGCCTTGAGGATGAAACCGAAGTGGCTGACGCCGGCGGACTGTTCGTCTTCGCCGAAGGCAACCAGGCGCGATTCGGCGCCCTGCGCACTGGCGTCGGCCAGCAGCTGGGTGGCCGGGCGGGCCACCTTGGACACGCGCACTTCGTCGATGTCGCCCAGGAACGGCTGGGCCATGGCCACTGCTGCGGTGGCGCCCGCGGCCGGGGCCACGTCGGCGCCCAGCAGCGCCTCACCGGCCAGCGCCGGCAGGCTGGCCTCGATACGGGTGGCCTCGCGGCCGCCCACGTACAGCACCACCGCGCCATCGCTGGCAGTTACCGCCAGATGCGCCCACTGCCCCGCCGCCAGCGCCGGCACCGGTTGGCTGCGCTGCTGGTTGACGCGCACGTAGGGCACGCCGTTGTCGAGGCCGATGATCAGCACGTTGTCGCCTTCGCGGCGGCTGTAGACGGCCTGGTCCGGGCCGAGCTGGGCCGGCTTGATCCAGGCCGAGACGGTCATCGCGCCGTTGGCGGCGATGGCCAGCGACGGCGAACCGGGCAGGTGCAGCGGCTGGCCGGCCAACTGCGCACCGCGCCCGATGATGGCGCCGTCGGCGGCCTTGAACGGGCCGCTGGGGTGGTTGACGTAGGCGGTGGTGTCGCGCGGCTCGTTGCCTTCGGCGAAGTGGTACACGGCGCTGTAGTCCGGGTCGAACACGCGCTGGCCGTTGCCGGCCGCCGGTGCACCGGCGTTGCCGTAGTACATCCACAGGGTCTGCGGTGCGGTGCCGCTGATGGCCGGCACGTCCACCCAGATCAGGGCCATGCCCAGGCTGGCGTCGTACTGCTCCACCTGGTGGTTGAGCACGGTGCGGCCGTCGGCACCGATGAAGCGGATGTCGCTGCCGCCGTCGGCCACGCCGTCGAAGGCGAAGTTGCCGGTGTGCAGGCGCACCAGCACGGGGGTGCGGCCGAGGTTGCCGCCGAGCGCGGCGCCGTTGGGGCCGGCGTCCACGGTGATGGGCTTGCGGTACTTCCAGTCGGCCTGCCACCACGGGGTATCGGCACGGGCGGTGCCGAGCGTGCACATGCTCAGGCAGAACAACAACAGGGCAAGAAGGCGTTGCATGGGAAATATCTCCGGGGAAGTCGGGGGTCGGGCTCAGTAACTGGCGCCGACGCTCAGGTGCAGTCGGTTCGCGCCCTTGGTGGTGGTGGGGCCATCGCTGAGCGTGTGGCCGTAGTCCAGGCGCAGGTTGAAGTGGTCGCTGATGCGCAGGCTGCTGCCCAGGCCGGCGGCGGACATCCAGCTGCTGTCGGCCTGCTCGGGTAGCGGCCGGCGCAGGCCCAGCCAGGCGCCATCGACGAAGGCGTACAGGCGCCAGTCCTGCAGGCCCCACAGCGCGAACGGGCGGGTGCGCCATTCCAGCGTGGCCAGCGCGCCGTAATCGCCGATGCCTTCGGCCGAGCGGTAGCCGCGCGTGGTGTACATGCCACCGGCGGCGAACTGCTCGCCGGAGACCAGCGGCTGGTCGGTCATCTGCGCGGAGATGCGCGCGAACCACTGCGCGCCGCTGTCCAGGGTGTAGGTGTCGCTGAGGTCCAGCTTGAGCGCGAAGAAGCTGGAATCGGCGTAGGCGCGCTTCCAGTCGAACTCGTCGTCGCTGCTGCCATAGCCCAGCAGGCTGCGCGCGCCGAACACGGCCTGCAGCGCCACGCTCAGCTGGTGCTTGTCGCCCTGGCGGAAGCCGCTGTAGCCCAGCGTCAGCGGTGCGTACTTGAGCGGTGCGAAGTCGGACGCCTGGCCCACCATGGCCACCGATTCGTCCAGGTCCTTGAAGTCGATGCCGGCCGACAGCTGGTGCCACCACGCGCCGGTCATCGGCAGGCTGTGGTTGATCTTGATGCCCAGCGCATGGCCCTTGCCGGTGACGTTGGTCTGGCCGCTGGAGACCACGTTGCTGTCGGAGCGGTAGCCGGAGAATTCCAGCATCCAGTCCGGGCTGCCCAGCGGCAAGCCGTAGGACGCCGACAGCACGTTGGCCTGGTCCAGGTCCTGCGGGGCGGCGAAGAAGGTCAGCGAGGCGGTGTGGTCTTTCTGCCACAGGTTGTCGTGGCCGATGCTGACGATGCTGCGCAGCGGCTCGGTGTCCACGCTGTGGTCGTTGTTGACGGTGGCGCTGAAGCGCCAAGGCGACTTGTCGTCGACCTTCAGCTCCACGTCCATGGTGCCGTCGGCAGCGCCTTGTTTGACCAGCGGCACCACCTGGCGCTTGCCGCCGCGGTTGAGTTCGGTGAGTTCGCGCTGCGCGCCGTCGAAATCAGGCACCTGGCCCGGCTGCAGCGCCGGCACGCGCTCGCGCAGGCGCGCGGCATCGTTGTAGCGCGCGCCCACCACGTTGACCTGGCCCACGCGGGTTTCGGTCACCTGCAGGATCACCACGCCACCGCTGACCTGCTGTTCGGGCAGGTCGACGTAGACCGACTGGTAGCCCTTGCGCTGGTACGCGGCCTGCAGCGCCAGCCGCGCGGCGTCCACGTCCTGCAGGGTGCGGTCGGGGCCCAGGTGCGGGGTGACCGCGCGTTCGATGTCGCGTGCATCCAGCACGCTGTTGCCGCGTACCAGGTACTCGTTGATGGTGACGCGCGCAGCGGCCGGCGTTTCGTTGGCAGCGGGCGTGGCCGGGGTGCCGGCCGCCGGTGCCTGCTGGGCGGCGGCCAGCGGCATCACGCACAGCAGGCACAGCGGCAGCGGCGACCAGGCCAACGCCTTGGGGGTTGAAGACATCAGGAGCATCTCACTGCGGAAGAGGGAAGGAACACGCGCTGCGGTGGCCGCGATGGTGCGCAACGCGGGTAACACCGGCGTTGCACGCACAAGGCAGTTGCGGCGCGTTGGCCGCACCGGGCCGTGGCCACGCGCGGTGGCCGTGGAAATGTCGGGCGTCATGCTCACTGCCGTTGCGGGCCCGGGGCCGCCATGCGCGCACGTTGCTCGGCACTCAATTCGCCCATGCCCACCACCTGCACCACGCTGTCGGGGTCGTAGCGGTCGTCGCCCTTGGCCGGGGTGACGCTGCTGGTCTCTTCGCCAAAGCCGAGCACCTGCACGCTGATGGTGGACGGCTGGGCCTGGCGCGTTTGCCGCTTGACCATGTCCTGCGCGGCCTGCACGGCGTTGTTGGCCGCCGCACTGGCCGAGGTCAGCGCGTTGACGTTCACCGCCGCCACCATCGGGATGCCCACGGCCTTGCCCTGCACCTGGATGTTGTCGGCGTTGAGCACCTGCAGCGCGGCCAGGTTGACGTTGCCGGAGACACGGATACCCGCTTCGCCTGCATCGATGGTGCCCAGCGGTGCGATCAGGTCGATGTCGCCCGGCGGCACTTCGGCGATCGGGTTGAGGGTGGCGATGCCGGCACCGGTAGTGGGCGTGTTCGGCGACAGGCTGACGTTGCCCACGCTGTCGTAGACGCGGCGCTGCGGGGTGTAGACCACGGTGGTCTTGCTGCCGCGTCCGGCGTTGATGTCGCCTTCTGCCGACCAGGCCAGCACGTTGCCGCCGAAGGTGGTGAAGATGCGGCTCTGGCCGAGCAGCAGGCTGCCACGCGCATAGATGTTGATGTCGCCCTCGCCCTGGGTGAGCACGCCCGAGCCCGCCCCCGGCACGAACCCGCCATCGACACCGACCAGCGCGCGCCCACCGGGCACCAGCAGGCTGATGTCGCCGCCGAAATCGGTATGGATGCCGGCATCGTTGACCCGGTAGAACGGCAGGCCTTCGCTGGGACGACCGGCGGCGATCCACTCGGCCTCGGTCACGTAGCGCTTGCCCGGCAGCGGGCGGCGGGTGGCCACCACGTCGCCGGTTTTCTCGAAGTACTGGGCGCTGCTGAACATGGTGAGGTCGCCGCGGTAGGCGATCTCGCTGCCGGTGGCGTCCTTTGCCGGCAGCAGCGTGGCGATGGCCTCGCGGCCGCGCAGGTAGCTGCCCTCGCGCGGGCCGTCCACGTCGGTGTACTCGCGTCCGCCGGCCTTGAGCTCGGCGTAGTACACGTTGCGCAGGAACGCGCTCTGTTGTTCGGCCGGCAGCTGCGCGAAGAACGCCTGCGCGTCCATGCGGGCCGCGTCGAAGTGCAGGCCACGGCCGTTGGCACCGCCGAAGCGGGCGGTGAGCCAGTTGACCAGATGCAGCTGGCTGTCCTGCTTGAACTCGCGGGCCAGGTCGCGGTTGGCCACGCCGGTGGCACCGCTGGCGGTGGCGGCATCGCGCGCCTGGTCCAGGGTCTGCTGCTGTTGGGCCAGGAACGCGCTGGCACCGGCCTCGTCACCGCCGTAGCCGAACTCGCTCTTCAGCCACTGCGCCAACGAGGTGGCGCCGCCATACACGCGCACCACCTTGCCGGCCTGTTCGCCCAGCGCGCGGTTGGGGTCGGCCAGGTTGGCCGCGTCCAGGTAGCGCGCGGCGAAGCCGGTCCAATCCGCACCGTGCGGGCCCACGCCGGCCGCCACGGCAATGGCGGCCCCGCTGCTGCGGTCACCGGCGGCTGCGTTGGCCACCGGGCCCAGGCTGCGCAGTTCGCCCTTGTCGGCCATGTACAGGTCACGGCCGGCGCTGATGTCGAGCAGGCCGGGGCCGGCGATGTAGAAGGTGCTGAAGCGGATGTCACGCCCGGCCTGCACCACTGACACGTCATCGGCGCTGGTGTGCACGATCAGGTTGCCGCGCGCGGTGCCGGCGGCGATGGCGGCCGGCTTGGGCGGCGCAGAAGGATCGCCGCCCTTGAGCTGGTTGAACCAGCCCAGTGCGCCGTTGTTGTTGCCGTACACCGTGCCCACGTTGTCGAACGCACCCAACGGCGTGCCTGAATTGACGATGTCGCGCCCGGCACGAATGGCCACCGCGCCGCCGCCGTCGTACCAGGTGGTGGTGTCGGTCCGGATGGCACCGTTGCTGAGCACGTTGTTGGTGGTGGTGACGATGCTGCCGGTGCGCAGGCCCACCAGGTCGCCGTTGACCGCGTAGTAGCGCGAGGGCGTCTGGCCCACGTACACATGGCCCGATGCGCTGGGTGCGGTGAACGCGAACAGCGGGTACACCTGCGACGAACTGCTGGGCTCGTCGCCGGACAGCAGCACGCTGGGTGCCAGGCCGGTGGGGCTGACGTTGTGCACGAACCCGCGGCCGTACCAGAGCGTGTCGACCAGGCCCACGAAACCGGGATTGAACGGGCTGGGCAGCGCGGTCGGGTCGGCGCCGGACATGTTCAGACCAATGCCATTGGCATAGATCGAGCCGGCCGCCAGCAGTTCCAGCTGGCCGGTACCGTGCGCGGTGAAGACATCGTCCACCGGCGACGGCGCCAGCACCACGCCGGCCACGAAGTACTCGTTGTTGGTGCCCTGGGTCGGCGCGGTGCGCGGGGTGCCGTAGTAGATGCTGCCGCTGGCGGCGGTGGCACGCAGCACCGAGGGATACACATGGTTGCCGTCGGTGGGCTGGGCGTCGGTGCGGGTGTTGCGGTCGTGCATGGCCAGCGACGGGGTGAGGTTGCCACCGGCGGCCATCAGGTCCACCGCGGTGGACGGCGTCCACAGCGAGAACCAGCTCCAGCCACCGTCCTGGTAGGCCGTGCCGTCCACGCTGAAGGGCGTGCCGTTGTTGAACTGGGCCACGCGGCCCGGATCGGTAACGGTGCCCAGCACCAGGTCGCCGCGCGCATCCAGGCGTGCACCGGCATCACCGAGCACCAGCACCGGGCCGCCCGCCGCCGTGGCGGCCGTCGCGCTGTACATGTCGTACGGGCGCGATTCTTTCGCGTCCTGGCGGCTGCCGTAGCGCAGTTCCACCCCGCCGACGGCACCGGCTTCCAGCCGCAGCGCACCGCGCAGGTTGGTGAAGCTGCCGTTGAGCTCCAGGTGATGGAGGTCGTTGACGGTGACCAGGTTGGCCACCGGCGGGCTGTTGCTGCCGGTGTACGAACGCAGCGCAGGGTCGGGATTGAGTCCGCCGCCGATGCGGATGTCCAGGTCGCCGCCGCCGGTCTGCACCAGGGTGCCGTCGGCGGTGACCCGGCCGGTGCTGGCCACGGCCAGGTTGAGACCGGCGCTGCGGTTGATGAAAACTCCGCCGTGGTCACCCCGGCCCTGGAGCATGCCGGCATCGCCGGCCGCGTCCAGCACCAGGTTGCCACCGCCAAGCGTGCCGAACCCGGTGAAGCCGATCAGCCGCGGCATCTCCACGAAGTTGTTGTAGTAGTTGGCGCCGCTGGCCGCAGCCACGTAGGTGCCGAAGTTGATCCACCACGCGGTGGGCAGGCCCTCGGCCCCGCCCTGCACGCTGCCCGTGCCCTGCCGCCACAGCCAGTTGCCCACCGCGGCAGTGGAACTCACCCGATCGGTGGCAATGCCCAGCGCTTCGGGACGCAAACTGCTGCTCGGTCGCCCCAGGCTGTCGCCGACGATGGTGCCGCCGGCGCGAAGCAGCAGGTTGCCGCCCGCCTCGGGATACCAGGCCTGGTACAGGCTCTGGCTGCCGCCGTCGACCAGGTGTTCGAACACGCTGCCCTTGTCGCCGAGCACGGTGTTGCCGATCGGGTTGGAGGGATTGGGCGTCACCAGCGCACGCGGCTGGTTGTACGGATCGCGGCCTTGGGCGGGCAACACCGCCGACGGCGTACCGGCGGTGTACACGCCGTACAGCGAGGTGGTGGCGATGTCGCCGCCGGACACCAGGCGCAGGTCGCCGGTGCCGGTACGCACCACGCTGGGCAGCTGCTCGCGGCCCGGCAGCGTCTTGAATTCCTTGTCCGGTGGGACCTCCGGCGAATCCACGGCGGCGAGGCCCTCGTAACCGAGGTCGTTGAGATTTTCCGGGCCGCTGTAGATCAGGCCCAAGCCAATCAGTTCGGTGAGCTGGTCGTCGGTGAAGCCAGACCCGGAGGTCGGCACGAAACTCAGGATGTACTCACCGAAGAACACGTTGATCATTTCGACGAACAGGTCGGCATCGCCCCAGACATAGGTGGCCGGCGAGCCGGTGCCAGGAATCTCCACCACCGCGCCGCCCTGCCCGTAGTGCGGGTCGGACAGGCGCAGGCTGCCGGTACCGGCGCGGTCGATGGTGAGGCGGTCGGCGCCGGCCAGGTCGGCGCCGGCCACCAGGGTGATGTCCCACGATTGCGAACCGGCCGCCAGCATCGGCGCCAGCGCCCAGATGCGGCCCTGGTTGCCGTCGGCGTCGGTGGGGCGCAGGTTGACCGTGGTGGCACCGCCGGGCAGCTTGACCTCGGTGTCGCTGGGAATGAAGGCGCCCTTGGCCAAGCCCAGGTCGGTGGCCAGGGTGACCAGGTTGCCGATCGGCGAGGCGGGCAAGGCCACGCCTGCCGGCCAGGTCATCGCCGCGATGCGCGCGGCCATCGGCAGGCGCAGGCCGGCGGACAGCTGCGCGCCCTGCGGCAGCGTGACCGCGTCGGCCAGCACGGTACCGGCTGCGTACAACAGCGCGCCGGAGGCATCGTGCACCGCCGCGCCCAGCACCGTTCCCTTGGCCAGGGCCAGCGGCAGCGCCAGGCGCGCATCGGCCGGCAACAGGGTGCCGGCGGCCATCTGCATGTCGCCGATGGGCAGGTCGTAGTTGAGCACCTTGCCCGAGTTGAACACGCTGCCGGCCGCCAGGGTGACCAGCCCGCCGTGCGGCACCACCACGTCGCTGCCGAACAGCTGGCGGCCGGCGGTGAGGTACCAGCCGTTGTCGTCGAAGGTGCTGCCCAGGCGGCTGCCATCGAAGCCATCGCTGATGCTGCCGAACACCTCCAGGTCGCCTTGCGCGCGCAGCACCAGCGCACCGGCTTCACCGGAGCCGCGCACGCTGCTGCGCGCCAGGGCGGGGTTGAGGCTGGCGTAGCGGTGGGCGGACAGGTCCAGGTCACCGTCCACGTGCAGGTTGCCGTCGGCGTTGACGCCCAGGTTGGCCACCACCTCCACACCGGGGCGCAGGTGGAACGCATCGCCGTAGCGGCGCAGGCCGGCCAGGCGGGTGTTGACCAGCGCGCTGTTGCCCAGCGCGGCGTCGATGAAAGTGCTGCTTTGCGCGTGCAGGCGGTCGAGGTAGGCCTGGTCGATGACCTGGTAGCTTTCGCCGGTGGTGGTGTGTTCGGTGCCGGCTGCCGCGCTGTTGTCGGTGATGAAGGCATTGAGCTGGATCGCCCGCGCGCCGTCGATACCGATCGTGCCGCCGGCATCGATGGCCACGTCGTTGCTGCCCACGCGCGGTGCGTTCAACGCCACCGTGCCGTAGCTACGGTCGCTGCCGGCCACGCGCAGGTCCATGCGGGCGCCGCTGGCAATGGCCAGGGTGCCGCTGCCGGCATCGATGTCGATGCTGGCGCGGTTGGGCGCATCGATCGCCACGCCGTAGCTGTCACGGCGCAACACGCTGGCGCTGGCGTCGAGCACCGCCGTGCTGCCCAGGCTGACGCCCTGGCGCGCGGACAGGCGGATGCTGCCGGCCTGTTCGCCGCTGGCATCCACGGTGCCGTTGACGGTGAGCTGGCCGTTGTCCAGGCCGATGTCCACCGCGTGCGCCACCACCTCGTCGCCCAGCACCAGGTCGCCCTGGCCGATGCGGAAGCTGCGCGCGCCGGTCACGCCATCGCGGGTGAGGCGGGTGTTGAGGCCGCTGAAATCGGCGATGGACTGGCCATGCAGGTCGATCCGACCGGCGCTGTAGGGCACCTCGGTGCCGCCGGCGTCGTAATGGCCGCTGCTGCCGCCCAGGAGCGCGCCGGCCAGGTCGATGGCACCGCTGGCAGCACGCACGCTGAGCGCGCCGGCGCGGTTGTTCTGCGCGGCCAGGTCGATGCGCGCACCGGCCGCCTGCTGCACGCTGCCGCTGCGGCTGTCGATCACCACGTCCCCGCCCCAGCTGTACTTGGCGGTGTCGAAGAAGGCGATGCGGCGACCGGCGAGGTCCAGCTGCGCACCGTCGGCCAGGCGCACGTCACCCTGCGCGGCCAGGCGGAGCTTGCCGCTCGGCAGCAGCACGGCGGTGTCCAGCAGCAGACTGCCGGCGCGGCTGTCCAGGGCGATTTCCGCACCCAGCGCGCCGGCCAGGGTGGCGTTGTCGGGGCGGGCGGCGGCACCGTTGCCGGTGACCTGCAGGTTGCCGCCGGCGGTGATGGTGTTGACCGACCCGGCCGCGCCGGTAAGCAGCGGGGTGGTGATGAACAATTCGCCGCCACGGCGTGCATACGACCGCGTGGCCGGGTCCCAGTCGCCCTGGGTCTCGAACACGCTCAGGCTGCCCTTCTGGTTGGCGGTGAGGCGCTCGCTGGCGTTGAGGTGCACACCGGCAAAGCCCAGTGCGAGACGGTCCTGCGTACGCACGGTGTCCGGCTGCGTGCGCGGGCCGTAGCCCAGCACGATCTCGCGGGCGTCCACCACCAATTGGCCGTGGCCGGTGCCCGGACCGTCGGCAATGATGCTGCCGGCCGGCGCCAGCGCGCCGCTCCAGACCAGGGTGTCGGTCTGGATGCGGGCCACGGCGTCGGCATCGCCGTATCCGTAGATGGCCGGCGTGCCCAGCACCAGCTGCTTCAGCGCAGATTTTCCGGTGACCGCATCGAAGGTGGACAGCGACACGTCGCCGTAGAAGTTCACCGACTCGCGTGCGGTCAGCGACAGCGCCTCCAGCGCCGGTGCCCCCACGCTGGTGTCGCCCAGCAGCAGGCGGCTGAGCACGTCCTGGTTGAGGGTCATGCCAGAGGGCAACGTACCGCGCGCCGTGGCGTCGGCAATGGCCTCGGCACTGCCGACATTGATGCCGCCCACGGCCAGGGACAGGTTGCGGGTGCCGTAGCGCACCGCATCGCCGAGCACGAACCGGTTGTCGGTGGCGGTGGCGATGGTGCCTTCGGAGTACAGCCGGGTCTGGCCGGTGCAGGTGTCGCCCACCGCGCACGCGCCGATCTCGATGCTGCCGGCGCCATTGCCCTGGGTGTCGGGCGCGTCGGGTGCCAGCAGGTTGATCTGGCCGTTGGACACCGCCAGCAGCGCATTGCGGCCGGGGGCGTAGATGTAGCCCTGGGTGGCGTCGTAGGCGGCCGCGCCCTGGCCCAGCGTGTTGATGCCCGCGCCCTGCTCCAGCACGATGCCGCCGGCCTGGCGGCCGGTCATCAGGAACACGTCGGCGGCCTGCAGCTGTGCACCGGCACGCAGCACGATGCTGTTGCTGCCCGAGCTGCCCTCGAGGGTGATCACGTTGGCCGACTGCAGCGAGCCGGTGCCTGCGTTGGCATAGGTGCTGCGCAGCTGCCCGCCGATTTCCAGGCGTGCCGCGCCGATGCGGTTCAGCTCGCTGGCATGCACCGACACGCCGTTGAAGTCCGCGCTGGCCTGGCCGCCATCGGCGAGGATTTCGTAGTTGGTGGCATTGACCAGGCGGGCCACCGAACCGGTGCCACCGCTCGCCGGTGCGTCCAGCACGGTGGCGTTGAACTGCAGCGGCGGCAGGTCCAGCCCGCCGGCCACGGCCGGAGGGGTCACGTTGAAACTGATCGCCTTGGCGTCGCGCTCCAGCAACGGGCGCGGTGCGCCTTCACGCGCGGCCTGCTGCAGGGCAAAGGTTGCGTAACTGGTTTCGTTGTACTGCGCGTAGCTGCGCAGGGTATCGGCGGCGGTCACCACCAGCTGGGTGGGCAGCACGTCGCTGCTGCCGGTGTTGGCAATACCCAGCCGTGCCGAGGTGCTCCACGAGCCGTTGCGCATGGCCTGGGTGGTGCCGAAAGCCGCCGCGCTGCCGGCCAGGCCGTTGAGTTCCACCCGGAACGCGCCGGGCAGCAATGCATAGGTGGACGGCAACAGGGTATAGGTGCCGGCCGGCAAGCCCGGCACACCGGCGCCGATGGTGACCTGCTGGCCGATGGCCGGGTCGCCGGCGCCGCGCTCGCTGCCCAGCGGCGCCTGCCCGGCCTGCACGCCCGGCACGATGGCATACACCGGGTTGGTGGCCAGGCCCGGCAGGGTGAAGCCGTCGCGGCCCATCTGCACCAGCGGGTGCAGGCGCGCGTCGGTGGAGCCGCCGCGGCCGGACAGGAACGCCGCACCGGTGAGTTCGCCGCCGCCGGACAGGTCCAGCACCGCGCCTTCCTGCGCGTTCACCGCGTGCGAGCGGAACTCCACCTTCGGTTCGCCGCCCACGCCCTGGTAGGCCACGTCCACGCCGTTGTAGTTGTAGACCAGCCCATCGACCGTGCCGCCGTAGGGCATCACCAGGCCCTTGGCGCTGACCGAGGTCACGCTGCCCGGCAGCAGGTTGACCACCCCGGTGTGGCCGGTGCCGTCGGCGCGACCCAGGGTGATGGTGCCCAGCGGCGCGCGCAGCACGCCGCCCTGGTTGATCACCGCCGCGCCGAAGCTCATGTTGCCGAACACGCTGTACGGCTGCGGCGGCAACGCGGTGCCCACGCGCTGGATGTCCAGCACGCGGTCCGGGTCCAGTTCGGTGGTCAGCGCGCCCCACTCGTTGTACGCGCTGCGCAGGCCCACGGTGACGTTGCCGCTGCCGTAGATCTGCGCGGCCGCCAGGGTGGTGTTGCCCGGCGAGAACAAGTCGGCGGCGCGCAGGCGCAGGTCGCCCTGGCTCTGGATGCGCACCGTGCCGAAGGCATCGCGTTCGACCACCAGCGGATCGACGGCGTTGCGCACGATCTCGCCCTTTGCCCCGAAGCCGACCGCGCCCACCACGTCGACCAGGTCGCCGGCGAAGGTGATCGCCGCGGCGTCGGCCAGCGTGGCCACGCCCAGCGAACCGGTGGCCGGGGTGGCATTGCGCGACCCGGTGACCGGGTTGGGCATGATCGTGTTGTCGATCTGGCGACGTGCCGCGCCGGACAGCCGCAGGTACGGTGCCTCCAACCGGACCTGGCTGTCGCGTGCGGCGTCGGTGGCCAGGCCCAGCGCGCTGGCGGTGAGGTACAGCGCCTGGCGCATGCTGAGCGCCACGTTGCCGTCGAAATCAAGCAGGCCGTTGACGTACAGCGAGGCGGTGTCGAAGCCACCGGCCTGGATGGCATCCACGCCGTAGCGCGCCTTGCCGTAGGCCAGGGTCGGGTCGCGTTCACCGGCCACCACGTCGGCCCCCAGGCCGCTGCCGCTGTACTGCTGTTCCATGATCAGCTCGCGCGGTATGCGCACGCCATCGTCCACCTCGGCGCCCTTGCTGGTCCAGCGGTCAACCTGGCCGTAGACCGGGGTTTCCAGGTTCAACGCCAGCGTGCCGCCTCGCGCACCGCTGCCACCGGCGGCGGCATGCAGGCGGCCATCCACGAACAAGCCATTGCTGGCGCTCAGCGCGATCACGCCGCCGTGGCTGGCCACGGGGGTCTGGCCGAGGCCGGGCAGGTCCAGCACCGCCTGCGCGCCGGACGCCTCCAGGCGGGCGCCCTCGCGCACCACCACGAACGCATCGATGGCCGGAAGGTCGCGCGAGGCCAGGTCATGCCGCGCGCCGATTTCGATGGTGCCGCCGTCCAGCACCTTGCCCTGGCGGTCGCCCGTGGCACCCAGCGCGGTGTAGGCGGCGCCGGACACGTCCAGCAGGGCGTGCTCGCCGATCCAGATCGAGCGCGCGTTCGGCATGCCGTTGGGGCGGTTGAGCAGCGGGCCTTCGCCCAGGTCGCCGCCGAGAACGCTGATGCGGCCACCGCGTGCCTGCAGCGTGCCGTCGAGGGTGATCTGCGCATTGCCGGTCAGCTGGATGGCCTGGCCCGGATCCACCGTGATCCGGCTGCCCGTGCCGATCTCCAGGTCAGCGGCGTTCTGCGCGGTACCGGCCGTCAATGACAGGCCCGCGCCCTTGCGCAGCGTCACCGCGCCCGTTGCCGGATCATCCTGCTGCAGCGGCGGCAGCCAGGTCGACAGCGCCCCGTGCGGATCCTCGCCGCTGGCCAGTGCACGCGCGGCGGCGAGGTCGACCTGCAGCAGCGGCATGGCCACCTCCAGCTGCGCACCGTCCACCACCGACACGCCGTCGCGGCCGATCACGTTGTACTGCTTGAAGCCGGACTGGAACAGGCCGGTGTCCAGCGCCAGGAACGACTGCACCGGCACTTCGCGCTGCCACACCGTGCCCACCGGCAGGCGTGTGCCGGCCGGTACCGTGATGGCGGCGGTGGCCACGCTGCCGGCGGTGTAGCGCGAGGTCTGCGCCGGAATCGGCAGGCCACCGGGGAACACATTGGCCGGCACCACGTAGCCGGCCTGCAGGTCGGCAATGGTCCACAGCGTGGTGCCGGCCGGCAGGATCTCGCCGGCGTAGCGCACGGGGCCGTAGTTGGCCAGCTGCACGGTGGTGGGCAGCACCCACGCCGCCTGGGTGGTGACCGGCTTGGTGCTGCTCACTTCCGGCCGCACCGTCACCGGCATCGGCTTGCCGCCGGACACGTGGGTAACGGTGATGGAGAAGGTCAGCGGAATGATGTCGCCAGGCTGCAGGATGACATCGGCGGCCAGGCGCACCGGCAGGGTGCTGGCCTGCCCGGCGGCCAGGTGCTCGACGGCGTCGGGGATGTCGCCGCCGATGCTCACCAGCGTGCCGTTTTCGATGTTGAGCGCGCCGCCGCCCTTGACCCCGTGCGCGCGGATGCTGCCATCCAGCGACAGCACGCCGCTGCCCATGTTCTGGCCGGCGGCCAGGGTGACGTTGCCGCCCTTGCCGCCCGCCACGTCGCCGTCCACGCCCATCGCCGCGCCGGAAGACACATCGATCAGGCTGCCCTTGCCCAGGCTGACGTTGCCGGTGCTGCGCAGCGACACGCTGCCGCCGTCGACGAACGGCAACCCGGCGATGGACGCCGGATCCTGCCATTGGTTGGTCCACAGGCCGCGCGCATCGAGGGTGATGTTGTCGCCCACCATGACCTGGTGCAGCAGCGTGTCGCCCGGGCGCGCACTGATCGGCAGATCGAGCCACGGCGTACCGGACGCCGTGTGCTGCACCACCATGTCGCCCAGCGCGATGCTGCCGCCACGGGCGCGCAGGTCGGCGTTGATGCGCACGTCGCTGGCATGCAGGGCGATGCTGCCGCCGTGCGCCACTTCGACGGCCTGGTCCACGTTGATGCCGGCGTGCGCGTACACCGCCACGCCACCGAACGCCTGCGCGTTGAGCCACGCCGCGTCCAGCGCGATCGTGCCGGCGTCGGCGTGGGTGCCCTCACCGACGGTGACCCGCTCGACCAGCGGCGCAGGGCTGAAGCGCTGCTGGCCGCTGTCCTTGTCGTAGAACGGCAGGTAGCCGCCCACCACCAGCTGGCCCTGGCGGGCCACGCTGGTCTGCGCCTGCTGGTAACCATCCAGCGCGGCGTCGCGCGCACGCTGCTGGCGCTCGCCCTGGAAGGTGGTGGTGTCCACCTCGCCCTGCAGCTGCGCCTGGGCGGTGGACACGATCAGCCGGCCGGCGTCGCGGCCCACGGTGTAGCCGTTCTCCAGCTTGCGCTGCGGCGCGATCAGCGGGTTGTAGTAGAACGCGGTGTTTCCCCAGCGCGCGTGGGTGTCTTCAAAGCCGCGGTACAGGCCGGTGTAAAGCAGGTCGCCGGGGGCGGTGGAGGCGTTGTACAGCGTGCCGTCGGCGCCCTTGAGGTGGGTCAGGTTGACGTAGCCGGTCTGCACGTCCAGCGCGCCGCCGGACAGGTTGATGCTGGACCCGCGCGCGGTGGCCACGTTGCCACCGCTGAACTGCACGGTGCCGCCCTGCGCCGACCACTCGCCGATGCCGTGCCCGGTGACGCCCAGGTAGCCGCCTACTTCGAGCAGGCCGCCGGCGGTGTACCAGCGGTCGGCCTCGTAGCCGTTGGTGCCGGCCGGCACCAGCACCAGGTCGCGGCGGTCCAGCCAGATGTTCTTGCTGTTGAGCGATTTATCGTCGCGGTTGAGCGGCGCGTCGCGCTGCTCGTTGCCCTGCACGTTGATCTGGACGTTGTTGGCTTCCATCGCGATCTTGACGCCGACGTAGCCGGCCACGTCGATGCGCGCGCCCTCGCCCACCGTACTGCTGCCCACGGCATCCACGAACACCTGGCCGCCGGTGGCCAGGGTGAGGCTGCCGGCCTCGAAGCCGACGTCGCCGCCGCTGCTGACCTGGACGAGCGACTGGTCACGGCGGTGGGCAATGCCGTCACCCAGCTTGTCCGAGTCCTGCACCAGGGTTTCGCGCTGCACGTCCAGCGCGGTGGTGGCGCTGGGGTCGAGCACGATCGCGGTGGTGCTGCCCTCGCCGAACGTGACCCGGCCGGTGGTGTCGCTGCGCTCGGTCTGCAGGTGCACGGTGCCGCGCGTATGCACCGAGGTGGTGGACAGCAGCGTGCCCTGCTGGCGCACGTCGTGACCGGCCAGGGTGATGTCACCGGTGCTGGCCTGGACCAGGCCGGTGTTGCTGACCACGCCGCTGGCGGGGGCTGCATCGGCAGCGGCCGCCACCGGGCTGCGCAGCGTGTTGACCACGTTGCCACGGGTGGTGGAGGTCAGGTTCTGGTCGGTGCCCAGGCCCTTGCGGATCACGAAGGCATCGCCGGCAGCCAGCGTGGTCTGGCCGTTGGCGGTGGTGATCTGGCCGTGGTTGTGCACCTGGCGGCCCAGCATGAGCACATAGCCACCGCCGTCGGTGACCGAGCCCGGCACGTGCGTGGTGATCTGCGCGCCGCGCTCGACCACCACATCGCCGCTGGCGGCGGCATGGCTGAAGCTGCTGGCGGTGGTGGTCACCTCGTTGCCGAAGGTGGGAATGAAGCCGCTGCCCTGCGCGTCGCTGTACAGGCCCTTGCGGAACTGCGCATCGCTGATGTTCACCGCCGCGGCGGCCAGGTTCTTGACGTTGACCTGGCTGCCGCCGTCGAACACCACGCCATTGCGGTTGACCAGCATCACCGTGCCCTGGCCCTGGATGCGGCCGAGGATCTGCGAGGGTCGCGCGGAGGGGTCATTGACCCGGTTGAGCAGCGACCAGCCGGCCTGCTGGTCGAAGTCGACCACGGTGTTGCGGCCGACGTTGAAGGTTTCCCAGTTGAGGATGGCCTTGTCGGCGGTCTGCGCGATGCTGACGGTGGTGGTGCCGTCCTTGCTGCTCTGCACCGGGCCACTGGCGTTGGACCAGCCGCGGGTCAGCGCGTCGTCGTCCACCTTCAGGCCACCTTCGCCCAACCCGTCGGGCACGCTGCCGGCACGCAGGCGCGCGGCATCACGCGCGGTCTGCTGCATGCGCTGCTGCATGGCGATGGCCTGCGCGGCGGTGTTGAGATTGTCCAGCGAGGTCTTGAGCGTGTCGCGCGCCTTCTGCGCCTGCGCATCGGTGCGCACCAGGTTGGACGGCATGCCGTTGGGCAGGCGGCCGCTCTGCACCGCGTTCTGCTGCTGCACGCCCTTGTTGGCGAACCACGCCGGGCTGAAGGCCTGCTGCGCGGTGGCGCTGGCCACCACGCCGCCGGCCACCAGCATCACTGCGATGGCCTGCGCCAGCGGACGTACCTGCGGCGTACGCAGGGATGCACCGACAACCGAACCGTTCTGCTGCTTCACCATCGCCGTCACCCGTCGCAATATCGTTCGCTGATAAGGACAAGCGCAGGTCACCGCGTTACGCGGCACGCCTTTCCCTGGCAACGGGAAACAGCGTGACAGGGCAATGCGTTGCGCTTGTTACGCTGGATAAGACGCGGATAGGTGGCAACGACTGAACCGTTGCAACAAAAAATTCATCTGCACATGACGCCACTGCGATTTGTGCCGTGCGCGTCATCGCGCTGTCATCGCGGTGTGCTGCAATCGCGCACGGATGCGCGGCCTGCTCAGCCGAGCAGGACCACGCCGCCGGGCATGTGCACCACGCGCGCGCCGTACACGTCGCGTACCAGGTCGATGAAGGTGTCCAGGTCACGCAGGGGAATGCGCGCCTGCACCCGCCGCGCCTGCAGCGCCGTGCCGGTGATGACGATGCGGCCGGGGCGGTAGCGGTTGATCTCGTCCACCACGTCGGCCAGTGGCTGGTCATCGGCCACCAGCCACCCTTGACGCCACGCGTCGATGCGGTCGGTGGCCACCTGCGCGACCGAGGCGATGCGGTCGCCGCCCAGGCGCGCCTGCCAGCCCGGCTGCAGCGTCACTGTGCGCGTGCCGCGCGTCAGCGTGGCGCTGCCGGCCAGGCAAGTGACGCGCGCGTCGGCACCGACGCAACGCACATTGATCCGCGCGCCGGCGGCCGGCGTGACCCGGGCACCGTCGACATGGATCGCGAAGTCGGCGCGGCCGCGCGCAGGCACGCTGAACTGCGCTTCGCCCTGGCCCAGTTGCAGGCCGGTGCCGCCGTCGACGCGGCGCAGGTCGGTGCGGGTGCCCATGGCCACCGCGACACCCTGGATCTCCAGCGTGCGCTGCTCGCCGGTGGCGGTGCGGAAGTCGGCCCCCAGCGCGTCCATCTCCGGCCACATCAGCCAGCCGCCGGCGGCTGCCGCCACGGCACCGCCGAGGAACGCGCGGCGCGTGCGGTTGACCCGGCTGCGCGGGCGCGCGTGGGCGGTGGGCACGGGCAATGGCAGCGACGCGGCGGCGGGTGGTGCCGCGGCGGCGTTGCCGGCCTGCAGTGCAGGGCCCAGCGCATTCCACAGGGCACGCGCCTGCGCGAACGCCGCCGCATGCCGCGGGTCGAGCGCGCGCCAGCGCCGGAAGGCATCGGCGTCGGCCTGGGTGACGGGCGCGCCCTGCAGGCGCAGCAGCCAGTCGTGCGCCTGCTGCTGCAGGTCGGGCGGAATCACGGTGGAGGCAAGCGGGTTCATACCAGTCATGACGGTTTTCCGGCGCCGGGACCGAACCGCTGCACCAGCGGCCGGTCCAGCCGTGCGGCGCAATGCTGCAGCGCCTTCTTCAGGTCTTTGCCGATCATCCGCGCGGACACGCCGTGTTCGGCAGCAATGGCCTCGATGGGGCGATGTTCAACGCGGGCGGCAATCAGGATGGCGCGCTGGCGCGCGGGCAGTTCGCGCAGTGCATCGGTGAGCGCGCTCATCTCCGCACGGCCAAAGGTGACCGTGGCCGGGTCCAGGTGGTCGGTGCCCTCTTCCATCAGCGCCTCCACCTCGGCGCCGGTGAGCACCCGGGCGTGGGCGCTGCGCTGATCGCTGGCGGCGTTGACCGCCATCCGGAACAGGTAGGCCACCGGATTGCGCTGCGGCTGTGCGCCGCCCATGCGCTCCACCCGCAGCCAGGTTTCCTGCAGCGCATCCAGCGCCAGGTCGTCCGAGCCGAGCCGCCGCCGCAGGCGCTTGCGGAACGCCTCGTAGTGTTCCAGCAGCACGCTGCCCAGGCTGCTCACGGCGCGCCCTTGCAGGGCACCGTTGCGTTCGCGCTGCGCGGCAGCAGCTGCAGCGTGATCGGCTGCGGCAGGCCACTGGGCAGGCCCGGCAGCGCAAGCCCGCGCACGCGGGCCAGCAGCGCATCGTCGCGCGCGGTGTCGCCGCTGCCCTGCAGCAGGGTGCTTTTTTCAACGCGGTGGTCGGCATTCAACCAGAGTTGCAGCACGGCACGGTAGCTGCCCGGGCGCGTGGCGCGGGTGCCGCACAGCGCCTGCTCAAGCGAGCGCTGGATGATCCGCGCGGCGTGTGCCGGCACCGTGCCTGCCGAAGCGGCGGGCGCGTCCGACGGCGCGGCCGCGGCAACCGCATCGGCGGGAACCAGGGTGAAGGCCGCGCCGTCGACGAAGCGCGGCGCCAACCCGGTGCCTTCCAGCAGGGTCTGCAACGCAGGCAGCGGCGCAAAGGTGCCCTGGACCGGCGTGGAGCGCAGCCCACCCAGCAGATGCGCATCGATCAGTACCGCCACCCCGGTGATCTCCCCATACGACTGCAAGGCGTGCGGCAACGGTTGTGCCGGTATGTCGAAGCGACGTGGCGTGCCGCTGTCGTCGACACCGGCGGCTGCCGCGCACGGCAGCCACAAGCCCAGCGCGGCACTGCACATCGCCCCCAGCGCCAGCCCCAGCAGCGGTCGCGGGCGGGTCCGCGCCCCGGTGTCATCAAACTGCATGCAAGACACGCCAGCATCAGAACGCCAAGCCGGTCACGTTAGAGCGGCTTCATTGCAACGCGGTGACAGACATGATGCAGAACATTTCACGCAGGGGGTGCGCGGTGCTGGCCTGTGCCGCGCTGTGGCTGGGCCTGTACGGCCCGGCCGCACGGGCAGGCGACGCGGCCGATGGCACCGGCTGCATCGAGCTGGAGGTCAATGGCGAGCGGATCCGCGATTACGCCTGCATGAGCCGGATGTTGGCACCGCCGGCGGCGACGGCGACACCGGCATCCACGGCCCCGATGGCCGCCGAGCAGCGCGTGCGCCAACCGCCCAGTGCGCTGGGGCTGGCCAACCGGGCCGCCACCCAGCAGCGCATGGGCACCAGTTTCGGGGTGTCCACCCAGCCACAACGGCCTGCCCCGCCGCCCGCACCGGTGCGTCCGTGAGCGACTAAGGAACGGTGGGTTCGGCCGGTTGCATCCCCAGCCCCAGGCGCAGCGGCTGGCGCATGCCGGGCGGCGGGGGTCCGGGCAGGGGCGCATGGTCCAGCACGGCGCGCAGGTCGGCGTCGGCCTGCGCATCCCCCAGCGAGGCGAACTGGCTGCGGATCACCGTGCCGCCCGCGTCGATCCACAGGCTCACCACCAGCGGGGTGGCCGGTGCAGTCGTGGGGTGCTGCTCCAGGAACGCCTGCAGGCGAACCACGCGCGGGTCGTCGGTGCGCGCAAGCCGTTCGGCCAGCGCGCTACTGGCGCTGTCGGCATAGGCCTGCCATGTGGCGGGCACCGCAGGTTCGGCGCTGCTGCCGGTGCCGGCCGCAGCCAGCCCCGCCAGTACCAGCCAGCCCCGTATGCGGGCGCCGCCCCGCCATTGCCACACACCCATCGCGCTTGCTCCGTCACCGTGTCATGAACCCGGACCGCGCGCCGCCGCGCACCGCGGGGCCCGACGGTGGCCGGGTGGGCATGTACTGTGCGCAGCCTGCGTGACAGTGCGATGGCGAACGGCGTCGGGTGTGCACCGGCCCTGGCCCGGTGCACCCCGCCGGTAGGCACCGACCGTTGGTCGGTGCGCCGTTGCTCAATACGTCCCGTCGAACGCAAAGATCGGCTTGCGCTGCTTCCACAGCCCGGCGGTGAAGTCCGGGAATTCCAGCGTCTGGAAGCTGTTGGCGATGGACTGCTCCGACAGCGGGGTGATCGCACTCCAGGTGATGGCGTCGTAGATGTCGATCGGCATCGGCGCGCGGGCCTTCAAGGCCTCAACGAACGCATGGATCACGAACCAGTCCATGCCACCGTGGCCGGCGCTGGCGGCGGTGTCGGCGTGCTGCTTCCACAGCGGGTGCTCGTACTGGTCCTGGTAGGCCTTGAAGTCTTCCCACTTGTGCGGCGGGCTGCGGCCTTCGATGTGGATGGACTGGTTGACGTCCATCCACAGGCCCTTGGTGCCCTGCACGCGGAAGCCCATCGAGTACGGGCGCGGCAGCGAGGTGTCGTGCTGCAGGATGATCGTTTCGCCGTTCTCGCAGGCCAGCGTGGTGGTCACCACGTCGCCGAGCTTGAACGCCACCTTGGTGCTGGGGTGGGTGGTGCCGCCGCTCTTGGCCACGGTGTAATCGTGCAGGCCACGCGCCTTGCTGGCGAAGGCGTTGATGTGGGTGAAGCGGTTGCCGCGGTTGATGCCGGTGTACATGGCGCACGGGCCGATGCCGTGGCTGGGGTACAGCTCGCCGTTGCGCTTGACCGAGTGCTCGGTGCGCCAGCGCGCCTCGGACCAGCCCTTGGCGCCGAACTCCACGCCACTGTCATAGGGCTGGTTGGGGTCGCCGGAGTTGAACTTCACCCCGCGCAGGTCGTGCTGGTAGCCGGCCTGCAGGTGCACCAGCTCGCCGAACAGGCCCTGGCGCACCATCTGCAGCGCGGCCATCACATCGCGCCGGTAGCAGACGTTCTCCAGCAGCATGTACGGGGTGCCGGTGGACAGCTGGGTCTTGAGCACGTCCCAATGGTCCTGCAGGGTGATGCCGGCCACCACTTCACAGCCAACCGCGATCCTGGCCTGCATGGCCGCGATGGCCATCGGGGCGTGGTACTCCCACGGGGTGGCGATGACCACGCCGTCCAGCCCGCGCTGTTCCAGCAGGCGCTTCCAGGCATTGACGTCGCGGTCCTGGCCGTAGGTTTTCGGCGCCGGCTTGCCGGCCTTGGCCACCATCTCCACGGCGCGGCCGAGCATGATCGGTTCGATGTCGCACAGCGCCACCACTTCCACGTCGTCGCGGCGCACCAGTTCCTTCAGCAGCACCTGGCCGCGCATACCCGTGCCGATCAGGCCCAGCCGCACCTTGCGCCCGCGCGCCCAGGCCGGTACCTGCGGCAGCAGGCTGCTGGCGGCGACGGCGGCGCTGGCCGCGATGAATTCCCTACGTTGCATGGAACACTCCTCCTCTTGAGACCGCGCCGGCGGGGGCCGGCGCGGTGGAACCGTCAGAACTTGTAGCCGACGGTCAGACTGTAACCACGACCGAAGATGGTCGCGTAATCGCTGGAATCGCCCAGGAAGCTGTTCGGATCGTAGAACGGCAGGCGGTCGAACAGGTTCTTGATGGTGAAGCCCACGTTCCAGTGGTCGTCCGGGCGCCAGGCCACGCTCAGGTTGGCCGTCCACCACGACGGGGCGCCGTCGCACTTGCTCTGCTCCACCGGCAGGTAGCCGGCGGTGCAGGTCTGCGGGTTGTTGTCTTCTTCATCGATCTGCTGGAGCGCCCACTTGGTGCCGCCCACGTAGTTGATGAACATGCTGGTGGTGACCTGCTTGTAGCTCCAGTCGGCGTTCAACGTGGCCCGCAGGCGCGGGTTGTTGTAATACCCCACCAGGTCACCGTAGTACCAGCCGCTTTCGTCGTCCAGGTAGGAGCGGTTGCGGTTGGCGATGGTGGCGGCCACGCCGATGTTCAGGTTGCCCCACTCGCCCAGCGAGAAGCGGCTGCGCGCGTCGATGTCGAAGCCGTCGATCAGGGTCTTGCCGCGGTTCTTGTACTGCCCCACCACGCTGGCCACGTTGCCGGTGCTGTAACCGGGCAGCGTGCCGGGGCAGCTGACGCCGCTGGCCGGGTCGGCGCACATGGCCGCCAGCGCCGCCTGGTTGGCGCGGTCGGCCTCGGTGATCGGCGAGCGGGTGGAGGAGATGATGTCTTCGTCGCGGGTGTAATCGGGTGCGACGATTTCGTTCGTGCGGTAGATGAACCAGTAATCGGCCGACACCGACAGCCACGCGGTGGGTTCGTAGACGAAGCCCAGCGTGGTGATCTTGGCCTTCTCCGGCTTCAGCTCCGGGTTGGGCTGGGTCATGCGCGCCACGGTACGGCTGCAGTCGCTGTTGAGCAGGGTCTTGCCCAGGTCCACGTCACCGCCGCGCTGGGATTGCAGCAGCAGGTTGGCAATGGCGTTGGTCTCGTTGCAGCGCACTTCGTCACGGTAGCCGCCAAGCTGGGCGAACACACCGCCGTTGCCGGATTCGGCCAGGCTGGGCGCACGGAAGCCGGTGGAATAGGTGCCGCGCAGCATCAGCTGGTCGAACATCTGGTACTTCAGGCCCACCTTCGGGGCCAGGTTGGCGCTGAAGTCGGGGTACTTGTCCACGCGCAGCGCCGCGTCCAGTTCCAGCTTCTCGGTGAGCGGGGCCACGGTTTCGGCGAACAGCGCGTAGGTGTTGCGCTTGCCGTCGAACCAGGAGCCGCCCTGCTGGGTGATCAGGCCGTTGGCCGCGTCCGGGTTGCCGGGGGTGTAGAAGGTTTCGCGGCTGGCATTGAAGCCGAAGGCCGCGCGCACTTCACCGGCGGGCATCTGGAACAGCGGGCCTTCGATCTTGCCGTCCAGGGTGTGCAGGCGGGTCCAGGACTGGATGTCGAAGGTGGGGAATGCTTCGCGGATCAGCGCCGCGTTGGCTTCGCTGTATTCGCCGAATTTATAGGCCGGGTGGTCGGAGATGATCACCCGCCCGGTGCCCGGGTCGACGCTGTACGGGCCAAACGCCTTCTCGAAGCCGGCCAGGTTGACGTTGGTGGTCTGGTAGGTGACCGAGTGGCTGCCGGCGGTGGCAAAGGCGGTTTCCCAGTTCCAGTCGCCCACGTCGCCCCGCAGGCCGGCCACCACGCGGTAGCTCTGGTCGGTGTTGCGCTGGCCGAAGTGGTTGGCGCCCACGTCCTGCAGCAGGTATTGCAGGCCCACCACGCCGCCCATCAGGGCTTTCAGTTCGGGCGAGGCGTGGTTGTACTCGTTGTTCGGGCCCAGGTACGGGTACAGGAACTGGTTGACCGTGGTGCCGGTGTTGCGCGAGAACCAGCTGGTGGGGTTGCCGGTGGTGGTGCCGTAGGCACGCGGGGTGCCGCCATTGGCGGTCAGGTCGATATCGGTGTAGGTCGCTTCGGCGAAGGCTTCGGTGCTGTCGCCGATCAGGAAGTGGGCGTTGACGTAGGCGGTGTTGCGCTCGGACTTGGCACCGGCGTCGATCTCGTTGTTCATCCACGTCTCCCAGATACAGCGCGGGCCGGCCGCTTCACTGGTGAGCACGTTGTTGCAGCCGGGCGCGGCTTCCTGCACGCGGCGGCCGGTGACCGGGTCGAAGGCGAAGTAGCTGCCCGGGTTGAACTCGCCCGGCTTGCTGCCGGTGCCCAGGCGCAGGTTGGGCAGGTAGTTGGGGTTGTTGACGTAGTACTGGGACGGGCGCTTGTCGTAGAAGTCGCTCAGCGGAATCGCATCACGCCGGTACAGGTTGACCGAGGCGTACACGTTGTAGCGGTCTTCATCCAGGTCGCCGAAGCCGGCGGTGATGCTGCCCTGGTGTTCGCCGTAGGAGCTGATGCGCGACGATTTGTCGGTGGTGAGGTTGATCTCCGCGCCCTGGTAGGAGCGCTTGGTGATCACGTTGATCACGCCGGCCACCGCGTCGGTACCGTACACCGCCGAGGCGCCGTCGGTGAGCACTTCCATGCGTTCGATCGCCGCGGCGGGAATCGCATCGATGTTGACGAACTGAGTCTGGAAACCGGCGGGCGCGCCGTAGTACGACAGGCGACGGCCGTTCAGCAGCACCAGCGTGCCCTGCGCGCCGAGGCCGCGCAGGTTGGCCTGCGAGGCGCCGTCGGAACCGGTGAACAGCGAACGGGAATCCTGCTGGGCCGGCCGCGCGGCGGGCAGGTTGTCGAGCACCTGCAGCAGCGTGCGCGCGCCCATGTTCTCGATGTCCTGCTTGCTGATCACCTGCACCGGCGAGGCGGTTTCCACGTCGCTGCGGCGGATGTTGGAGCCGGTCACTTCAATGCGCTGCAGCTCGGTGGCCTTGGCAGCGGGCGCGGCCTCCTGCGCACCGGCGTTGCCGACCACGGCAAGGGCCAGGCCCAGTGCGATGGACAAGGGGGTAGCGGGGATGCAGCGATGGCGATGGCGTTCGGTCAACATCTGTGTCTCCTTGTTCGATCCGCAGCGTGGGGCTGGCGGTGGATGGGTGTTTTCGGGCAAACGTCCCCCGTGCCGCGGCCACACGGCCGCAGACGGGAAACGGAGAGAGCTGTTTTTCTGAAAGCGTGTTGCGTTGGTTACGGCGACACGATGCTGGCGGTATCGCCCTCCTGTCCGATCAGCGCGGCGTTGGCCCAGTTGCCGCAGACCTGCGCGGGGTGGTCGCCCTGCGCGCCCAGCGTGCGCAGGCTCAAGGTATGCAGGCCGCGCACGTCCAGCTCCGGTTTGACCACGCCGGGCGCCTTGACCAGGCCGCTGTCATACAGCAGCCGGTTGTCGCCCCACACCTGGAACTGCATGCCACCGGCGGCGCGGCACTGGTCATCGATGCCGAGATCGGCGCGCAGCAGGCGCCAGCTGCCGGTTAGCTTCAGGTCGATGCGGCTGTTGGCATTCACCCCCAGGCCGCGGCGGAACAGCAGGCCGTTCATGCGCAATGCCGCCTGGCCGCCAAAGGCGTGGTCGCTGGCCACGCTTGCCTGCAACGCGGCCGGCAGCGTCAGCGCAGACAGGTACAGCTGCTGGGCGGGCGTGGTGGGCTGCGGATGTTCCAGTACATGGAAGCTGGACAGCACGATGGGGCCAACGTCGCGCGGCTGCAGCGCATCCACCGCACGGGCCACGCTGCCCTGCGCGGCGGTCACCATCGGATCACTGGCGCCGGCGCCGTCGCCGTCGGGGTTCTGCGTGCTCAGCACGCGGAAGCGCAGCAGGCGGCCGGCGTGGGCGGGGAAGTCGATCCGCTGCGTGCCCTGCTGCAGGGTGAGGCGGCCACGCTTGACCGGTTCGCCCCACTCGCCATTGCTGTCGGCCAGGTAGATCTCGTAGTCGCGGATCTGGCCGTTCTTCCAGTGCTGGTCGTTGCGCGGCGCCAGCTCGATGCCGTCGATCAGCTTGCGTTCGCCGAAGCCGAGCACCCATTCGTGCGCGCCGGTCTTCACCGCCTGGTTGCGCACCGTGCGGAACCACGTGGCCGGGTCGTCATCGAAGGCTTTTTCCAGTTCGTAGCCCTGCTCTTCGGCCGGGCGGTTGACCACCAGCAGGCTGTCCGACGGCAGTGCGCGGCCCAGTTCCGGCGCGGCGGGGTACGCGTCGTCCGCAACGGCGGCGGCTACCGGCAGGGCCAGCTGCAGCGCCAGCGGCTGGCGGATGTCGGTGGGCGCGGTGCGTACATGCAGCGTGCCGCGACGCTCGGCGGCATCGAAGTACCAGCCTTCGCTGGCCGCCTGCCACGCCGCCTTGTCGGCCAGCATCGGCAGCGCGCGCTCGCCCAGGGTGACCGCGGTGGGGCGCTGGCGGCTGAGCACGCGCAAGGCGTAGCGGCGTTGCGGAAGCTGGCCGGCGTACTGGCCCTGCACCGCACCGATGGTGACCTGCACCGGGCCAGTGCCCTGCGTGGGAGCTTTGACGGTCACCTGTTGGGTGCTGGATTCGCCCTTCTCGTAGCGCCGGGTGTTGCCGTCGTCTTCGTACAGGGTGTACTGCGCATCGCCCTGCGGGTACAGGTCGAAGGTGACTTCATCCAGCGGCTTCTGCCCGTCGTAGAGCATGTCCGGGTACATCGGAATGATCGCGCCGGCCCGCACGAACACCGGGATCGTGGCCAGGTCCACGGCGCGGTCCAGGGTGCGGCCGTCGGCACCGGCCTGCAGCTGGCGGCCATCCCAGTAGTCGATCCAGCGGCCCTGCGGCAGGTGGATGTCACGGCGCCAGCCACGGCTGGCCGCCTGGCTGCGGTACACCGGCGCGATCAACAGTTCGCGGCCGAGCAGGAACTGGTATTTGTAGGCTTCAGTGTAGGCCTGCGGGTCCTGCGGGTAGTCCCACATCAGCGCGCGCAGCAGCGGCGCGCCGGTGGTGGCCGCGTCATGCGCCAGCCCGTACATGTACGGGGTCATGCGCATCTTCAGCTTGAGGTAGTCGCGGTTGACGCTGCGGTAAGGCTCGTCGAACCACCACGGGTGCTTACGGGCGTTGCCCGACCAGCCGGACATGCCCATCAGCACCGGGGTGAAGCTCTTCCACTGCAGGTCGCGGGTGAAGGTTTCAGCGCTGCCGCCGAAGATCGCATCCACATCGCCACTGGCGTAGGCCATGCCTGAGAGCCCCGAGCCGACCAGGGTGGGAATGTGCCAGCGGATGTAATCCCAGCTGCTGCTCTGGTCGCCGGTCCACGCCACCGCGTAGCGCTGAATGCCGCCCCAGCCCATCACCGTCCACAGGAACGGGCGCGAATCGGAGTTGTGCAGGATGCCGTTGAACGCGGACTGGTTGGCGTCCATCGCGAACTGGTAGCCCTTGCCGGTCCAGGCCACGTCCAGCTTCTGCACGCGGCTGCCGGCGGTGCCCACTTCCCAGGCAATCTTGTCCACGCCGTTCTCGGTCCACAGCCCGGTCTTGAAGCCGTACTTCGCCAGGCCCTGCACGGTCTCGGGCAGCTTCTTGTAGCCGCAGCCGTAGCCATCGTTGGGCAGGATCCAGCCACCGGGCATGTCGTGGTCGCGGTACTGTTTGGCCACGCTGTCCACCACGTCGGGGGTGGTGCCGGTGGGACCGTCGCTCCAGCCATCGGGCACGCTGCCGGGCTTCTTGATGTTGTCGCCATCGTTGTAGCAGTCGGCGTCGCCATAGGAAAACGCCCAGCGTGGCAGCAGGCCGGCGCGGCCGGTCAGTGCGGTGTAGCGATCCAGCAACGTGTGCAGGCTGGGGCCGACGAAGTAGTACGCATCAAAGCGGTCTTCGCGGTGCAGCAGCGTGGCCTGGTCGGCCTGGCGCAGATCGTAGGTGCCATCGCTCCAGGTGTTGCGCAGCATGCCCCAGCCGCGTGCGCTCAGCAGCATGGGCGCGGGGTTGGGGCGGTCGCCCTCTTCCCAGCCACCGGAATAGGACACCTCCAGTTCGCGGCCCTTGAAGGCGAAGCGGCCGTTCTGCTGGCCGCCACCGAAGAAGTGTTCGTCGGCGTCGCTGGACAGCACCTGCACGCTCTGGTCCTTGCCCAGGTCCAGTGGCTGCAGCTCGCGCCACAGCGGTACCGCGCCGCCTGCGTCGCGGCGGTCCAGCGCCAGGCGTAGCGGTTGGCGCTGGATGTGCAACACCAGCGCAGCGGTGCGGATGCGGACTTCGGTGCCGTCTTCTTCCAGCTGGGCGGCCACCTTCGCGGCCGGCTGCGGCACCACGATCGGTGCGGCCTTGTCGCCGGCGCCGCTGAGCGTGCCGTTGCGTCCGGCCTGCACGCGCAGCATGTCCTCGCCCAGCAGGTCCACGCGCAGCAGCATGCCGTTGTCGGTGCGGATATCCCAGCCGGGGCTGCCGTCCTTGTTGGGAGCAGCGCTGATACGGGCCAGGTTGCCCAAGGGCTCGGCCACGGCCGGTGCCGCCGCCAACGCGGACAGCAGGGCCACCATCAGGCCAGTACGTCGAAACCGGGATTCCACCTTGCCCCCAAGCCCGCGGTCAGCGGGAATCTGAAACCAGTGCGGCCGACTCTAGGGCAGGGTCTCGAAAGATGTCAACAAATTGCAAAGAAAAAGGAAGGATATTTTCTTTAAAACGAAAGATATGACGGGAGCTGCTTTCTATATGGCGGCTGAATACGCGATTGTTGCCGCCTGAAACCTTGCTGCGGTGCGGCATCCGCAGGGGAGCGCCCTGCGGTCGACCCGATCGATTCGTAAAAACTGTGACCGCCCTAGCTTTTCTTTATCTTTCGATATTTGACATTTCGAAAGAAAACGCAGAAGGTGCGGTCGCCCAACAGGAATTGCGAATGGACGCTTCTGTGCTTACCGACTTGCCCGCGTGGCAGCGCCTTGGCGGCGCCTATACCGCCGAAGAAATCGCCCAGCAGCCGCGCATGTGGACTGCCCTGGCCGACCTCCTCGATGACGCGCAGGCGCGCATCGACCGCTTCCTTGGGGAGGCACTGCGCCAGCCCGGCCAGTTGGTGATCTTCACCGGTGCCGGCAGCTCGGGCTTCATCGCCGAAATGGTGGCCGACCACATCAATGCGCAGTGGCCCGCCGAGGTCCGCGCGCTCCACACCACCAGCCTGCTCACCCACCCGGCGCTGTACCTGCGCCGCGACCGCCCGACCCTGCTGGTGTCGTTCGGGCGCAGTGGCTCCAGCCCGGAAAGCGTGGCGGCGGTGGAACTGGTGCGCGACCAGGTCGACGACGCGCGCTTCCTGGACATCACCTGCAATGCCGACGGCGAACTGGCCCGGCGTGGCCATGGCCGCAGCGACACGCTGTCGTTGCTGATGCCGCCGCCCAGCTGCGACCGCGCCTTTGCCATGACCAGCAGCCTGAGCAGCATGCTGCTGGCCGCGCTGAGCGTGTTCGACAGCGCGCCGTGGCCGCAGCGCGTGCAGCGCCTGCGCAGCCTGGCCAGCCACGGCGAGCGTGCCCTGCAGGCGTGGGACGGTGCCGTGGGCACGCTGGCCCAGGCCGCGTATTCGCGCGTCATCTACCTGGGCAGCGGCCCGCTGGAAGCACTGGCCCGCGAAGCGGCGCTGAAGGTGCTCGAGCTCACCGCCGGCCAGGTGCTGGCGCTGGCCAACACCCCGCTCGGCTTCCGCCACGGTCCCAAGTCCACGCTCAATGGCGACACCCTGGTGGTGATGCTGCGCAGCGCGCAGCCGCTGTCGCGCCGCTACGAACAGGACCTGCTGGACGAACTGCGTGGCGATGGCATCGCCGCACGGGTGATCTCGGTGGGTCCAGATGGCGATGACCGCGCCGACGGCGACTTCGTGCTCGACGCACCCGCGCTGGACGACAGCTGGCTGGCCCCGCTGTGGCTGCTGATGCCGCAGTGCTATGCGCTGCAGCGTTCGGCGGCGTTGGGCATGACCCCGGACAACCCCTTCCCCGACGGCACCGTGAACCGGGTCGTGCAGGGCGTGACCATCCATTCCCATGGCTGAGCAGGGCATGCCCATGCAGTGCTGGTACGGCATCGACGTTGGTGGCACCAAGATCGAGCTGGTGGCCTACGACGCCACCCTGCGCGAACTGCACCGTGAGCGGGTGACCACGCCCACGCAGGACTACGACACCTTCCTGCAGGCGATCACCGGGCTGGTGCACAGCGCCGACCGCACGCTGGGCGGCGCGTGCCGTGCCATCGGTATCGGCCTGCCGGGCGTGCGCGACCGCAGCACCGGGCGGCAGCTGAGTGCGAACGTGCCCAGCCTCACCGGCCGCCTGGTGGGCGAGGACCTGCAGGCCCGGCTGCAACGGCCGTTGCAGTTCGGCAACGACCTGCAGTGCTTCGCCCTGAGCGAGGCCCACGGCGGCGCGGGCGCGGGGTACCCGAGCATGTTCGGCGCGATCCTCGGCACCGGCGCCGGCGGCGGTTTCTGTGTGGGTGGCCAGCTGCTCACCGGTGCCAACGGCATCGCCGGCGAGTGGGGGCACTGGAGCATTCCGGCCACCCTGCTGCAACGCCACGCGCTGCCGGTGCTGCCCTGCGCGTGCGGCCTGCGCGGTTGCCTGGAGCGTTACGTGTCCGGCAATGGCTTGGCCCTGATCCACGAAGGCCGCGGCGGTGACGCGGTGGACGCCACCGCCGTGGTGGCGCTGGCCCACGCCGGCGATGCCGTCGCCACGCGGGCGCTGGCGATCCACCGCGACCTGCTCGGCTACAGCTTTGCCAACCTGATCCTGGCCATCGACCCGCACGTGATCGTGCTGGGCGGCGGCCTGTCCAAGCTGGAGCAGCTGTACCACGACCTGCCCGCCGCGATCGTTCCCTACCTGTTCCAGGGGGTGCGCGTGCCGCCGATCCTGCCGCCCACCTTCGGCGATGCCGGCGGTGCGCGTGGCGCGGCGCTGCTGGCCCGCCAGCACCACCCTGCCTGCTGATACCCCTTTGTTGCACCGCTTGTTTCCGGAGTTGCCATGTCTGCCATCCAATCGCTGATCGCCGCCCATCGCCAGGGCCACCCCGTGGGCCTGTACAGCGTGTGCTGCAGCAATGAACAGGTGCTGCTGGCGGCCATGCAGGTCGCCCAGCGCTACGACACCCTGCTGCTGATCGAGGCCACCTCCAACCAGGTGGACCAGTTCGGTGGCTACACCGGCATGACCCCGCCGCAGTACCGCGACTACGTGCTCCAACTGGCGCGCGATGCAGGCTTCCCGGCCGAGCGGCTGGTGCTCGGCGGCGACCACCTGGGCCCCAATGCGTGGCAGAAGGGCCCGGCCGAGGTGGCGATGGCCAACGCGCGCACGCTGATCGAAGCGTACGTGGCCGCCGGCTTCCACAAGATCCACCTGGACTGCAGCATGTCCTGCGTCGATGACCCCACCCCGCTGCCCGATGCGGTGGTGGCGGCACGCTCGGCCGAGCTGGCCCGCATCGCCGAGCGCACCGCCGCCGCGCACGGCCTGCCGCCGCCGGTGTACGTGATCGGCACTGAAGTCCCGATCCCCGGCGGCGAAGCCTCGCTGGCCGGTGGCCTGCAGGTCACCACGCCGGCGGCGGCAGCCACCACCCTGGCCATCCACCGCGAGGCGTTTTCCGCCCCGGACCTCCTGCCGGCATGGGAGCGCGTGATTGCGATGGTGGTGCAGCCCGGCGTCGATTTCGACCACAGCAGCGTGCACTACTACGACCCGTCCGCAGCGCGCGCGTTGTCGGCGTTTGTTGACGCGCAGCCGCGCATCGTGTTCGAGGCGCACTCCACCGACTACCAGACCGAAGCCGGCCTGCACGCGCTGGTGCGCGACCACTTCGCCATCCTCAAGGTTGGCCCGGCCGCCACCTATGCCTTCCGCGAAGCGGTGTTCGCCCTGGCCATGATCGAAGCCGAGCTGCTGCCGGCGGCGCAGTGTTCCAACGTGATCGCCGTGCTGGACCAGTGCATGCGCGACAAGCCGGGCAGCTGGCGCAGCTACTACCAGGGCGACGAACGCGAACTGCGGTTGCTGCGCGCCTATTCGCTGAGCGACCGCAGCCGCTACTACTGGGGCGAGCCGGCCGTGGTGGCGGCACTGCAGACGCTGGTGGCCAACCTGCGCCAGCACGCGCCGCCGCAGATCCTGCTCAGCCAGTTCCTGCCCAACCAGCAGTTGGCCATCGAAGCCGGCGAGTTGACGGCCGAGCCGTTGGCGCTGATCCAGCACAAGGTGGCCGAACGGCTGGGCGATTACGCCCGCGCCTGCAATCGCAACCGCGCCGGGGCCGATAACGAAACTTCCCGGGCCACGGAGCTTTCGGAACGGTAAGCTTCGGCTTTCCTTCCGAACGGAATCGCCCCCATGCGCAATACACGCCAGCGTCGCCAACAGATCCTGCAGTTGCTGGTCGAGCACGGCAACGTGCAGGTCAGCGAGCTGGTCGCGCGTTTCGGCGTGTCGGCGGTGACCATCCGCGCCGACCTGACCCACATCGAATCGCAGGGCCTGGCCACGCGTACCCATGGCGGCGCCACCCTGGTGCGCACCCCGCCGCAGGAACAGGACATCCACGAGAAGGACGCCCTGAACCTGCCGGTGAAGGACAGCATCGGCACGCACGCGGCCGGGCTGGTCAAGGCCGGCGACAACATCATCATCGACTCCGGCTCCACCACGATGACCCTGGCCCGGCACCTGCGCGCGCATCGCGATGTGACGGTGATGACCAACGGTCTGAACATCGCCTGGGAACTGGCCAACGCGCCGGGCGTGGAACTGCTGCTCACCGGCGGCCTGCTGCGCAAGCAGTCGCTGTCGCTGCAGGGCAGCCAGGCCGAGGCCAGCCTCAACACCTACAGTTTCGACACCCTGTTCCTGGGCGTGGACGGCCTGGACCTGCAGTTCGGCCTCACCACCCACCACGAGGCCGAAGCCAGCCTCAACCACCGCATGGTCGAGCGCGCACGCCGCATCGTGGTGCTCACCGATGCCTCCAAGTTCGGCCGGGTCAGCCTGCACCGCATCGCGCGGCTGGACCAGGTCCACACCGTCATCACCGACGCCAGCATCGACGCCGAGTACCTGGAAGGGCTGCAGCGGCTGGGCATCGAAGTGATCATCGCCGAGTCCCCCGCGTGACCCAGACCCGCTCCCTTTACGGCCGCATCCTCACCCCGCTGGGGTGGCGCCGCGGCCACGTGCACTTCGACACCCATATCCGGCAGCTGCAGGTGGACGACCACAGCGGCGCCGATGATCCGCAGCTGCCGGTGATCCTGCCCGGCTTCATCGACCTGCATGTGCATGGCGCGGCCGGCGTGGACCTGATGCAGGGCGGCGACGTGGCCCGCACCATCGCCCGCACCCACGCGCGCTTCGGCACCACCACGCTGCTGGCCACCACCATGACCGCCGGCCTGGACGAGATCGCCCATGCGCTGCAGGGCGTTGCCGCCACCATGGCCGCCCCCGACGCCGCGGCCGCCTGCATCGCCGGCGTGCACCTGGAAGGCCCGTTCATCAGCCCGCAGCGGCTGGGCGCGCAGCCCAACCGCACGCTGGAGGCGACGCTGGCGCTGGTCCAGCAGCTGCAGGCGCTGGCACCGATCCGGGTGATGACACTGGCCCCGGAGATCGGCGCGCACACCGTCCTGATTCCCGCGCTGTGCGCACTGGGCATCCGCGTGCAGCTGGGCCACAGCGCCGGCACCTACGAAGACGGTGTGGCCGCGTTGCAGGCCGGTGCCTCCGGCTTCACCCACCTGTTCAACGGCATGACCGGCGTGGACCACTACCGCCCCGGCATTGCCGCCGCCGCCCTGGCGCATGCGCAATACGCCGAGATCATCCCGGACCTGCAGCACCTGCACCCGGGCGTGATCCGGCTGGCCGCACGCGCGATTCCGCGCCTGTATGCGGTGACCGACGCCACCGCCGCCACCGGCATGCCCGACGGCGAGTACGCGCTCGGCGAGCAGCGCGTGCACAAGTGCGGCGGCTGCGTGCGCCTGGCCACCGGTTCACTGGCCGGCAGCGCGCTGACCATGGACCAGGCCCTGCGCAACCTGGTGCAGGTGGGGCTGGAGCTGGCCGATGCATCGCAGCGCGTGTCCACCTTCCCGGCCCAGTACCTGGGCCTGGACGATCGCGGCAGCATCGCCCCGGCCGCGCGCGCGGACCTGGTGGTACTGGATGCCGCACTGCAGTTGCAGCAGGTCTTCGTCACCGGCCACCCGATCCCCCTGTAATGCCGGGCGCTGCCCGGCCAGCAGCCCACCTTCGCCAGGCCCGGCTGCTGGCACCGCCCCCTCTTCCCGTCTTTCCAGGAACGCGTAGATGACCACCGCCGCCGCCACTGCCGTTCCCACCGCCGACGCCCCGCGCTGGCCAATCCGCTACCTGCTGTTCATGGGGGGCATGGGCGGCCTGCTCTACGGCATCGACATCGGCATCATCGCCGGCGCCCTGCCCTACCTGGAGGCCACCGCCACCGCCAGCTGGCACCTCACCAGCCAGCAACTGGGCTTCGTGGTGGCCGCGGTACTGCTGGGCAGCGTGCTGTCGTCGCTGTTCGCCGGCATGGTGGCCGACCTGATCGGCCGACGTGGCGCCATGTTCGTGGCCGGCGTGCTGTTCACCGCCAGCATTCCGATCATGGCGCTGTCCGACGGCTACGCCGCGCTGCTGATGGGGCGGCTGCTGCAGGGCATCAGCGGCGGCCTGATCGGCGTGGTGGTGCCGCTGTACCTGGCCGAAGTGCTCAGTCCCGAACGACGCGGCCGTGGCGCGGCGATGTTCCAGCTGCTGCTGACCATCGGGCTGGTGCTGGCTGCGTTGATCGGCCTGTACCACGCCCATGCGGTGGACGCGGCCACCGAGGCGGTGCGCCAGCTGCCCGTTGCCGAACAGCAGCGCCTGCTGTTCGACGTCAAGGACCACGCTTGGCGCACCATCTTCTGGACCTGCCTGCTGCCGGGGCTGGTGTTCACCGGCGGCGTGCTGCTGATCAGCGAATCGCCGCGCTGGCTGGTACGCCGTGGCCGTATCGATAAGGCGCGGGCTGCCCTGCAACGCACGGTGGCGCCCCGCGATGTGGAACCCACCCTGCAGCGCATCCAGGCACCCGATGCCGTGCAGACCGGCGCCAGCGGAAAGCGTGACCCGCTGCTGAGCCGTCGCTATGTATGGCCGTTCGTGCTGGCCTGCCTGGTGCTGGCCTTCACCCAGGCCACCGGCATCAACTCGGTGCTGGCCTATGCGGTCAACATCCTCAACCAGGCCGGCCTGCCCGGGTCGGTGGCCAATGGCGCCGACGTGGCCATCAAGCTGCTCAACGCGGTGATGACCGTGGTGGCGCTGGTATTGGTGGACCGCAAGGGCCGCAAGTTCCTGCTGATGCTGGGCACCGGTGGCATCACCGTGGCCCTGCTGGCCGCCGCGCTGCTGTTCGTCAAAAGCGAGCACGGGCGGCTGGACGTGCACGCGCAGCTGCAGCAGCAGGTGGCCGGCAGCAGCCTGTCGTTGCCGCTGGATGCGGCCCAGTGGCACCGCCTGGACCGCAACGCCGGCGACGCCCCGCAGCAGCTCACCGTGTCGTATGCGTACGGCGGTTTCAGCAACGTGCGGTCGCTGCGCAGCGACAACCCGATCGATGCCTCGCTGCAGATCCGCCGCGAAGACGCGGTGTCGGCCGACAGCGTGATCGGCGCGTTCTTCCGCCGGCTGCACCTCAACCCCTTCCCCGATCCCGCCCACGCCGCACAGGCGCCGCTGGTGATCGAGCGCGCGATGATCGGCCCGGTGCCCTCGCCCACCCACGGCTGGCTGGTGGCCGGCTGCATCCTGCTGTTCGTGGCGTTCTTCGCGGTGGGTCCGGGCGTGTGCGTGTGGCTGGCGCTGTCCGAACTGATGCCCACCCGCATCCGCTCCAACGGCATGAGCATCGCCCTGCTGATCAACCAGTTCGTGTCCACCGTGATCGCCGCGATCTTCCTGCCCACCGTAGGCCACCACGGCTACGCCAGCATGTTCTTCTTCTGGGCAGCGTGCACGCTGCTGTACTTCCTGATCGCCGCGTTCTGGCTGCCGGAAACCAAGGGCAAGTCGCTGGAACAGATCGAAGCCAACTTCCGCTGACGCGTACTGCCGGGCTCCGACTCTGCCCGCCCTACCGTAGCGCCGGGCTCTGCCCGGCCGCCTCTGCCCCGCCCCAGCGTAGCGCCGGGCTCTGCCCGGCCGCCTGCCCGACCACCCCAACGGCGGGCAGCGACGCGGTATACACAGGCACGGTGTAATCACCGTCATACCCCGACTGCGCACGGTCGCCAGCGGCATACCCGATCGGCGCGCCGCTCACGCGCTGCTGGCCAAACGCGCGTACCCCACACACCGGCGCGCATACCCACGCCTCACCGCCGTGGGCACCCACGCGTACGCCCAGCGGGGCGAGCCCACGCAGCAGATAGCCCGCCGGCGCGTAGCCGGGCAGGTTCGGCCGCCCCAACCGCTGGCTGGCATGCACGTTGCCCAGCAGCGCAATCACGCGCCGGCCGGGTTGCACCGCACGCGTGATCTGCTCGGCCATGTCCACATCGCGGGCACCGATGCGTTCCTCGTCCACTGCAATCACCGCGACGCGGCGGCCGTCGGCATTCAATCGGCGCAGCCGTTCCAGCAACGCCAGCATCGCGGTGCTGGACCGCCCGTCCTGGGTGGATCGGGTCCAGAACGGGCCGGCCAGCACCGCCGCCCGCGCGGCCGGGGTGCCCGCCGACGCCAGGTAGGCGTCCAGCCGCGGCTGTTCCCGGGCGCTGATTTCCAGCGCAACGGTCACCGCCGTGCCGTCGGCCGAGGCGGCGCAGGCCAACTGGCCCACGAAGGCCGGCGCCTGGTCGGTGCCATGTATCTCACCCACCAGCACCACGGCGGGCGACGGCATCGCCGCCGGCCAGCGGCACGGTTCGCTGGCGCGTGCCGATAGCGCCGCCATGATTATTACCAGGCCGACCCACCACGTTGATGTGCGCATTGAGCAGACTCCTTTCCGCGGCAGTGCTCTCCGCTCAGGGCGTTTTCCCGGTGATTTCGGTGTACATGCGCTGTGCCTGGGTGGCATCGCCCAGGCCGGACACCTGCATGCCCTTGCCGAATGGTCCCTGGATGGTGGCCACCGACAGCACCTTCTCGCCAACGCTGAAGGCCACCCGGCGGCCAATGCGGGCCTCGGTGGCAGCCTGGATGCGCGGCGCGGCGGCGTCGGTCATGGTCAGACTCAGCAGCGGCTCGCCGCCCTGCGTGTTGCGGTCCAGCGCGACCGATGCGATATCGGCGGTGGTGATGAACGCCGGTTCCAGCACGGCCAGCGGGCGTCCATTCTCGTCTTTCAACAGGGTGGCAGCGGCACTGCCGTGCTCGTCCACTTCGCGCATCTGGATGCGGGCCTGCGGCAACGGTGCCGCCGAGGAGGGGGGATCGAACACCTGGTGGATCTTCTGGCAACCGGCCAGGCCCACCGTGCCGGCCAGCAACATCACGGCAAGAAACATCCTGCGCATACGCCCTCCTCCTTGTTGGGGGGTGCGGGCCTGGCCCGGCACCGGTCAGCGCAGGCGGCGAAGGCGGAACGCCACCACCACCTGCAGTACGCCATAGATGAGGCTGCCGATTCCGATCCACAAGGTGGTGACGGCGACACCGGCCAGCGGGTTGGCCACCAGCAATGCGCCCAGCACGATCGCCAGCACGCCGCTGAGAATCAGCAGCCATTCGCCCTGGATGTGGCGGCGCACACGCACCGCGAACACGATGCGGTGGATGCCGGCCACGATCAGCCACACCGCCAGCAGCAACACCAGCACGCTGGCCGTGGCCAACGGATTGATCACCGCCAGCACGCCGAACACCAGCGATGCCAGCGCGTACACCGCCAGCCAACCGCGCGATACCCCGCTGTTGCCGCCGAACAGTGCAACCAGACTGATCACGCCCTCCACCACGGCCATCACGCCGATCGCCCATGCCAGCGCGGTGGCGGCCGCGAGCGGCTGCAGGATGGCCACCGCGCCAAACACCAGCGCGACCAGGCCGTACAGCAGCAGCACCCACCAGCTACGGGCAACCAGCGACACCACAGGCGATACCGGAATGTTCATGGGCAGCTCTCCATGCAGGGAGGGGGACCGGCCCATGCTAGCGCCCGCGCATGAAAGCCGCAGTCACACCGCAGCGCCGCCGGGTATTGCCTTCAGTTCGTCCAGCAGCGCCTGTTCGGCCGCCGCGCTGAAGCGCCAGCCTCCGCCCACCGGCACGATCGCCCCCTCGGCCACCCGCGTATCCCACCACTCTTCGACGAAGCCGGGCGCGAACCCACCGGTCTTGAAGCCGAAGGGCGCCACGACCAGGTCGAACGGCACCATGAGTTCGTAGCACGGCGTTGCGTAGTCGTCCTGCTCGGCGGGGAGCTTGAGGAAATGCGTGAACGAGGTGGCCGTGGTCAGCTGCGAGTACAACCAGAACATCAGGTCGTACATCCGGTGCGAGTCGGGATCGGCATGCAGCGCGAAGAAGCCCTTTTCTTCGGTGATCCAGCGCGCCAGCGCACGCAGCGCGCGCTCACCGTCGGGCAGCACACCGGCCGATGCCTCCAGCGCACGCTGCACGATCGGCGACAGCGTGCCGCGGTCCACCGTGACCAGATCGATCTCCAGGGTTTCGGCTGCATCGTCGAACGCATCTTCATCCACCAGTCCGTGGATGAACGTGGCGAAGTCCGGTGCGACCACCGTGATCGCGTAGTCCGCCTCCTGGTCCACGTGCACCACCTGGGGTTCGCCCTGCGGGCCGCACTGGCGGTAGTCGAGCATCACCAGGTCGTGCCCGGCGCTGGGGCAGTCGGCGATGACGATACCGATATCCGGGTAGCCCCACTCCTCCTGCATGAAGCGCGAACCGAATTCGCCGCCCAGCGCGTAGGGCTTCTGTCGCCCAAGCGCGTACAGGCCGCAGACCTGCACGTGATCCTCGGCCCAGCTGGTGGCCTCGTCCATCGGGTGGCAACTGCGCTGCAGCAGGCCGCCGTTGTGGCGGCGGGCCAGTGCGATGTACGCATCGGGGATGCGATAGCCCAGCTCGGCCTGCAGCTCGGCAATGAGCGCGTCGCTGGGCGGCGGTTCCTGGTAGTTCTGCTGCGAGTACTCGCAGTCGTCCCAGAAATCGGCGAAGTCGAACGTGGCGAACGGATCCATCGGCGGCGGTCTTTCCCTATGACAGCCCCCGAGTATAGAGCGGCCACTCACGGCACCCGTGCGCAGACCCACACGGCGGGATCGGGCAGGCCGACGCGCTGCAGGGCGTGCACGGCCGCGTCGAGCGTGGCGCCGGTGGTCATCACGTCATCCACCACGGTCAGCCGCGCCGGCGGTGGGGTGGTGATCGCAAAGGCGTCGTGCAGGTTGCGCCGCCGCGCATCGGCATCCAGCGCCGACTGTGCGGCCGTCAACCGATCCCGCTGCAGCCCGCACCACAACGGCTGCCGCAGCGCGCGCGCCAACGGCCGGGTGAGTTCCAACGCCTGGTCGTAGCCGCGCGTGCGCAACCGTTGGCGGTGCAGCGGCACCGGGGCCAGCGGGCCGATGACGAACGCGGGCACCCGCTGCAGCATCAACTGCGACAGCAGACGCCCGGCGGCCAGGTCGTGGTGGAACTTGAAGCGACGCAGCAGCTGGTCCACCGGTGCGGCGTACAGGAACGCCGCGGCAGCGGCAGCCTGCCGGGGCGGGTCATGCAGGCAGGCACCACAGCACCGTGCAGGCGTGCCCTCCGGCAGCGGCAGCGCGCACAGCGGGCAGGCGTGGTCGTTCCAGGGCAGGGCGGCATGGCAGGCCACGCACAGGTCCAGCCCGGCGCTGCCGGGTTCTTCGCAGACCAGGCAGCGCAGGGGCAGGGCCTGCCGGTCCAGCCAGGTCAGCGCAGCAGACAACCGGGCAAGCACGCAATCACCGTTTGAAGAGGCCGGCCCCCAGCGTGGCGGCCCGCCCCAGGCGTGTCTGTCGGTGCTTGCCGGTGCGTGCGGTCAGCCGTCTACCGGACGCACCCGCCGATCAATCGCAGTCCTGGTAGCCACCCAGTTCGCCACAGTGCGTGCAGCGGAACATATACGCGGTGGGCGAGCCGTCCTTGCGCAGCGCACCGAAGAAATGGTCCCACTGCGGGCCATCATCCAGCCCGGTGCTGTCCTGGATCGCCGCGATCGCGCCCGCACCCAATGCCTGCAGTTCCGCCTGCCCGGCACGGCCAATGAACTGGCCCGCGTCCCCGCAATGGGTCCACCACTTTTCCTGCTGCCAGGCGCTGAAGCCAGGGGTGCGCCGCGCGACTTCCTCGACCACCGCCTCCGGCACTTCGTCCCATTCACCGCCGCCGCCAATGCCTTCGTCATCGGTGAAGCTGGCATCAAGCCGCGCGCTGGCCGACCCGTCGGCAATGCACCACGGGCAGATCTCCGCGTCGTACTCCTCTTCGGCATACACCGGGCCGGTGTAGACGTAGCCGCGCGCCTGATGGCAGCTGACGCAGACCGTGGGGGAGGCGATGACGCTGCCGGTGGCGATCGGGTCGGGGTGGTAGGTGAAACGGGGCAGGGTCATGCGGTCTCCTTCTGGTGCTTGGGTGGAGACTGTAGTGGCTTTGGGTTGGGGGGTTGCAGGGCATCGGGTTGGCTGGGTTGCCGGCCGGCGGCCGGCACTACCGGGCTGTAAACCTTAATCATAGGCTGTTGGTTGACAGAGGGTTGGATCGGCGACCACACTTCCGCCCCCGTTCCTGCACGCCGAGGGCTGCTCCATGCCAAGCGACATCCGCCACGACTGGCGCAGCGAGGAGCTGCTGGCCCTGTTCGCGCTGCCGTTGCCTGCACTGCTGCACCGCGCCGCCAGCGTGCATCGTGAGCAGTTCGACCCGGCCGAGGTGCAGGTGTCCACGCTGCTGTCGGTCAAGACCGGCGGCTGCCCCGAAGACTGCGCGTATTGCCCGCAGGCCCAGCGCTACAGCACCGGGGTGGATGCGCAGAAGCTGATGGCCACCGAGGACGTGGTGGCCAAGGCGCGGCAGGCCAAGGCGGCCGGCGCGTCGCGGTTCTGCATGGGCGCGGCCTGGCGTTCGCCCAAGGAACGCGACATCCCCAAGGTGGCGGCGATGATCCGCGAGGTGAAGGCGCTGGGCCTGGAAACCTGCGCCACGCTGGGCATGCTCAGCGGCGACCAGGCCGTGGCCCTGCGCGAGGCCGGGTTGGACTACTACAACCACAACCTGGACACCGCGCCGGACTATTACGACTCGATCATCCACACCCGCCAGTACCAGGACCGCCTGGACACCCTGGGCCACGTGCGCGACGCCGGGTTGAAGACCTGCTGCGGCGGCATCGTGGGCATGGGCGAGACCCGCGAGCACCGCGCCGGGCTGCTGCTGGCGCTGGCCAACCTGCCGGCCCACCCCGATTCGGTGCCGATCAACCGGCTGGTGCAGGTGGCCGGCACGCCCCTGCACGGCACCGCCGAACTGGACCCGTTCGAGTTCGTGCGGATGATCGCGGTGGCCCGCATCGCCATGCCCCGCGCGATGGTGCGGCTGTCGGCCGGGCGCGAGGCGATGAGCGACGAGCTGCAGGCCCTGTGCTTCCTGGCCGGGGCCAACTCGATCTTCTACGGGGAAAAGCTGCTGACCACCGGCAACCCGGACACCGAACGCGACCTGGCCCTGTTCGCGCGGTTGGGCCTGCGCCCGATGCCGGTCCAGGTGGATGCGGCCGACCACGACCATCCCGGCACGGTCCATGCCGACATCACCCAGGACACAGGGCGGTGCGGTGGCGGCTGCGAGCAGGCCGCCTGAGGCCCGCCCCCCGGGGCAGCGCCGCGCCCGCCAACCGGGTACGCTAACCGCCCATCCATGCCAGCCGACGACCATGGCCCGCCCCGACCTGCACGACCGCATCCAGGCCCAGCGCAAGCTCCGCGACGCGCAGGGCCGCATCCGCGTGCGCCGCACGGTGACCCGTCGCGACGGCGTGCGGCTGGAGATCGACGGCCAATGGCTCACCGGCTTCTGCAGCAATGACTACCTGGGGCTGTCACAGCAGTTCGGGGTGGTCAGCGCGCTGCAGGACGCCGCCGCGCGCGAGGGCGCCGGTGCCACCGCTTCGCACCTGATCTGCGGCCACCATGCGCTGCATGAGGCGCTGGAGCGGGAAATGGCCGAGTGGCTTGGCTACCCGCGCGCGCTGCTGTTCGGCAGCGGCTTTGCCGCCAACCTGGCGGTGCAGCAGGCGTTGCTCAGCGAAGAAGACGATGTGTGCGTGCAGGACCGGCTCAACCACGCCAGCCTGCTCGACGCCACGCGCCTGGCCGGTTGCCGGCTGCGCCGTTACCCGCACCTGGACACCGAAGGCGCGCTGCGCCAGTTGAAGCACGCACCCGACGGCGCGGCGATGCTGGTCACCGATGGCGTGTTCAGCATGGACGGCGACATCGCCCCGCTGCGCTCGCTGTCGCTGGTGGCGCGCATGCAGGAAGCGCTGTTGTACGTGGACGACGCGCATGGCATCGGCGTGGTGGGCGAACATGGCCGCGGCTGCGTGGCCGATGCCGGGCTGGGCGTGGCCGACGTGCCGCTGCAGCTGGCCACCCTGGGCAAGGCGCTGGGTGGCAGTGGCGCGGTGGTGCTGGGCGATGACGCCCTGATCCAGCACCTGGCCGAAACCGCCCGCCCGTACATCTACACCACGGCGGTGTCGCCGGCACAAGCGGCCGCCTCGCTGGCCGCGGTGAAACTGGCCCGGCGTGACGACTGGCGACGCGAAAAACTCGGCGAGCTGATTGCCGTGTTCCGCGCCGGTGCGCGCCAGCACGGGTTGGAACTGATGCCGTCCGATACGCCGATCCAGCCGTTGCTGTGCGGCGCCGAGTCCACCGTGATGGCCTTGTCGGCCGCGCTGGAAGCGTCCGGGTTCCTGGTCAGCGCGATCCGTCCCCCTACCGTGCCGGAAGGAAAAGCGCGCCTGCGCGTGACCTTGTCGGCACTGCACACCCCGGCGCAGGTGCGCGCGCTCACCGACGCGATCGGGCACGCGCGCGATACCGTCCTGCGCCAGCAGTCGCTGGATGCACTGAGCGCGTGAGCCCGGTGCTGTGAGCCTGCATATCGAGGTGGTCGGCAACGGGCCGGCAGTGGTGCTCATCCATGGCTGGGCACTGCATGGCGGCGTGTTCGCGCCGCTGGTGGACCGCCTGGCCGCGCACTACCAGCTGCATCTGGTGGACCTGCCCGGTCATGGGTTCAGCCACGACGATGCCACGCCGCTGCGGCTGCCCCATGTGGTCAACGCCATCGCTGCCGCCACGCCACCGGCGGTGTGGTGCGGCTGGTCGCTGGGCGGGCTGTTCGCCCTGCATGCCGCCGCCACGCTGCCGCAGGTGCGCGCGCTGGTGATGATCGCCGCCACCCCGCGTTTCGTGCGCGGCGACGACTGGCCACACGCAGTGGAACCGGCGGTGTTTGAACAGTTCGGGCAGGATCTGGCGCAGGACTACCGCGGCACCCTGGAGCGTTTTCTGGCACTGGATGCGATGGGGTCCGAACACGCCCGGCAGGAACTGCGCACCCTGCGCGAGATGCTCATCGCGCGCGGTGAGCCGGCCGCGCGTGCGCTGCAGGAAGGGCTGCGCCTGCTGGAGACCACCGACCTGCGCGGCGCGCTGGCCGGGTTGGGCAAGCCCAGCCTGTGGCTGGCCGGCGCGCGCGACCGGCTGGTGTCCGCGCGCGCCATGCAGGCGGCCGCCGCGCTGTCGCCCGGCGCGCAGGCGCATGCGATCGCCCAGGGCGGCCATGCGCCGTTCCTGGGCCACACCGACGAGGTGGCCACGCAGCTGCAACACTTCGTTGCCGGCCTTCCCTGACCCATCCACCGCGCGCATCGCCGATCATGTACGCCCGTCTTTCACTGCAGGAGTGACCCATGGATCTTGGAATCGCCGGTCGCTGGGCGCTGGTCTGCGCGGCCAGCAAAGGCCTGGGCCTGGGCTGCGCCCGTGCGCTGGTGCGCGAGGGCGTGAACGTGGTGGTGGCTGCACGCGGTGAAGACGCGCTCGACCGCGCGGTGCTGGAACTGCAGGCGCTGCCCGGCGCGCGTAAGGTGGTCGGCGTGGTCGCCGACATCACCACCGAGGCTGGCCGCGACGCGGCCCTGGCCGCCTGCCCGCAGGTCGACATCCTGGTCAACAACGCCGGCGGCCCGCCCGCCGGGGATTTCCGTCAGTTCACCCGCGACGACTGGATCGCCGCGCTGGATGCCAACATGCTGGCCCCGATCGCGCTGATCCGCGCCACCGTGGACGGCATGATCGAACGCGGCTTCGGCCGCGTGGTGAACATCACCTCCTCGTCGGTGAAGGCGCCCATCGACATCCTGGGGTTGTCCAACGGCGCGCGCTCGGGCCTCACCGGCTTCGTCGCCGGCCTGGCCCGCAAGACCGTGGCGCACAACGTCACCCTCAACAACCTGCTGCCCGGTCAGTTCGACACCGACCGCCTGCGCGGCAACTTCGCCTACCTGGCCCAGCAGCAGGGCATCGACGCCGGCCAGATCGCCGAGCGCAAACGCACCCACATTCCGGCCGGCCGCTTCGGCACCGCCGATGAGTTCGGCGCCGCCTGCGCCTTCCTGTGCAGCGCGCACGCCGGCTACATCACCGGGCAGAACCTGCTGATCGACGGCGGCGCCTACCCGGGCACGTTCTGACCTTCGCACCCTTGTTTTCGCAGTGAGCCTTCCATGACGTCCAGCTTCGATCCCCGCCACGTCCGCCGCGCGTTCTCGCGTGCCGCCGCCAGCTACGACGCCGCCGCCGCGCTGCAGCGCGAGGTGGAAAAACGCCTGCTGGAATCGCTGGACTACCTGGAAGACCGCCAGCCGCAGGTCGTGCTGGACGTGGGCAGCGGCACCGGCCATGCTAGTGCCGCGATGAAGAAGCGCTGGCCCAAGGCGCAGGTGATCGCGCTGGACCTGGCCGAACCGATGCTGCGCGAGGCGAAGAAGCAGGCCGGCTGGTGGAGGCCGTTCACCCGCGTGTGCGCCGATGCGCAGGCCCTGCCCTTGCTGGACCAGAGCGTGGATGTGATCTACAGCAACCTGTGCCTGCAGTGGGTGGAAGACCTGCCGGCGGTGTTCGCCGGGTTCCGCCGCGTGCTCAAGCCGGGCGGGCTGCTGCTGTGCTCCACCTTCGGCCCGGAAACGCTGATCGAACTGCGCGACGCCTTCACCCAGGCCGACGCGGTGCCGCACGTGAGCCGCTTTGCGCCGATCGCGCAGTTCGGCGACGCGCTGATGATGGCCGGCTTCCGCGACCCGGTGCTGGACCGCGACCTGTTCACCCTCACCTACGACGACATGACCGCGCTGATGCGCGAGCTGCAGGCCATCGGCGCCACCAACGCGCGCCATGACCGCCGCCACACGCTCACCGGCCGCGGCCGCTTCGCCGCCGCCCGCGCCGCCTACGAACCGTTGCGCCGCGAAGACGGCAAGCTGCCCAGCAGCTGGGAAGTCATCTACGCCCACGCCTGGGCCCCCGAAGCCGGCGCCCCCATCCGCGAACAGGGCCACGACGTGGCCAGCGTGCCGGTATCGGCCATCCCGATCCGCCGCCGCACCCCCTGAAACCTGCCGGGGGTAGAGCCGACCGTTGGTCGGCTGCACGTCTACCGGCCCAGCGGTAGAGCCGACCGTTGGTCGGCTGCCCTTACGGCGGCCAGGCAATCCAGCCGACCAACGGTCGGCTCTACGCCGGAAACAGATCCCGGTGGAAGAAGTAAATCTCCTGCACCAGGAATTTCCAGCTGGTGTGGAAGCTGCGGAAGCGCGTGCTCGGCGTGGACGATGCCAGCGCATCGATGCCCAGCTCACGCGCCAGCCGCAGCGCGCGCGCCATGTGCAGCGGGTCGCTGACGATGATCACCCGGTGCAGCTTGCGCTGCTGCATCAGCCGCCGCGCCTCGATCAGGTTCTGGCGGGTGGTACGCGAGGCGGTCTCGATCAGGATCGCCTCGTCCGGAATGCCCTGCTTGAGCGCATAGCGGCGCGCCACCTGCGATTCGGAGAAGCGCGCGCCGGTACCGCCGTAGCCACCGGTGAAGATCAGCAGCGGCGCATAGCCGGCCTCATAAAGATCCAGGCCGTGCCGGATGCGTTCTTCAAACACCGGTGACGGCTTGGCGTCATACGCGGCCGCACCCAGCACGATGATCGCGTCGGCCTTGGCCGCCTGGTCGCGCTCGCCTACCCATACGATCCACGCGGTGACGCCCAGCAGCCAGGCCACCAGCAGAATGCACAGCCGCCACACCCAGCCCAGCAGCCCTACCCCGGCACGGCCGCTCATGCGCGCGCCCAGGGCAAGGCATCCAGGTCGACATTGCCGCCCGACAGCACCACGCCCACCCGCTGCCCGGCAAACCGCTGCGGCGTGGCGAGGATGGCGGCCAGGGCGATCGCCGACGACGGCTCCACCACCTGCTTGAGCACCTGCCAGAGCAGGCGCATGGCCGCCACGGTGGCGCTATCGGCCACGGTGATGACCTCGGCCGCGCCGTGCAGCAGCGCGAAGTTCGGGGCGCCCAGGGTGGTGCGCAGGCCATCGCACAGCGTGTCGGGGGTGAAATCGATGCGGCGTTCGCCAGCGGCCAGCGAGCGCGCGGTGTCGGCCGCGCCCTCCGGCTCGGCCAGCACCAGCCGGGTCTGCGGTGCCAGCGCCTGCAGCGCCAGCCGCGTGCCCGACGCCAGCCCACCGCCGCCCACCGGCACCACCAGCACGTCGAACGGGCCGTGGCTGCGCAGCAGCTCCAGCGCCGCCGTGCCCTGCCCGGCGATCACCCGCGGGTCGGCATAGGGGTGCACCAGGCTGGCGCCGGTCTGGGCCTGCACCTGCGCGCACATGGCTTCACGCGCGGCGATGCTGGCCTCGCAGCGCCACACCGTGGCGCCGTGACGGGCGATGTTGGCCAGCTTGGCGCCCACCGCGCCCTGGGGCACCACCACGTTGCAGGCGATGCCGCGGGTACGCGCGGCCAGCGCCAGCGCGGCACCGTGGTTGCCCGAGGAATGGGTGACCACCCCGCGCGCGGCCTGGTCCGGGTCCAGCGACCACACCGCGTTGCAGGCCCCCCGGAACTTGAAGGCCCCGCCACGCTGCAGGTGCTCGCCCTTGAACAGCAGCGACGCCCCCGCCAACCCGTCCAGCGCGCGCGAGTGCAGCACCGGGGTCACGCTGGCATGCGGGGCAATGCGTGCGGCGGCCGCCAGCAGGTCGTCGACACAGGGCAAGGGTGAATCGCTCATGACGCAAGATTAACGTATGGCCCCGGTTCGCACCGCCCCGTCTGAACGTGACACGATGGCAATCATTCAGCGGATCGGGCCGGAGTTAAGGGCCGATTCAATGCGCCGGGCCGAAGCTGGCCGCATACCCTCGGGGGGAACCCACCATGAAAATGCGCCTGATCTTTGCCGGTGGCCTGTTGTTGGCCCTGTCCGGCTGCGCCACCTACGACTACGTTGGCGGTGGTGCTGGCAGCGGCTACTACCACGGCGCGCCGTCGGTGGAGTACCGCTATCCCTATGGGTACCCGTCCGGTTACGGCCCGGGCTACTACGGTGGCGGGTACTACGGCGGTGGCTATGGCTACGGCAACCCGTATTACCGCCCGTATCCGAACTATCGCCCGCCGCACAACCACCGCCCGCCGCCGCGTCCGGGCAACGGCGGCAATCCGCCGGTCCGGCCCGATCGCCCGGATCGACCGCGTCCGTCGTACAACGGCGGCTCGCCGTGGCGGAACATGGATTCGCTGGGGGGCCGGCAGCAACAGCAGCGTCCGCAGCAGCAGCGCCCGTCGGCGCCGCCACAGGCACGTCCGGCGCAGGCACCGCGCCCGGCACAGCGGATGAACGGTTCCCCGTGGCGGAACATGAACAATTTGAACCAGCGCACAGTTGAGCCCTGATCCATCTTGATTTTCACCACCCACCCGGTTCAATCTAGGCGGGTGGTGACAGCTTCGGTCGCAAAGTGACAAAAGCGACACAGCACGTCACATCCAGCTCTATGTCGATATCCGCCGGGATTCTCTGGATCCCCCCTGTTCCGGCCCTGTCGGATGTCGGCACCTACAACGCAGAAGGCCCCGCCATGGCGGGGCCTTCTGTTTTTGGATCGTGGCATGGGCTGAAAAAAACAGGGCCGGCAGTCCCCCGACTGCCGGCCCTTCTGCTTCCCCTGGTTGCGCATGGACCGGCCCCTGTTCCAATTCCGGTCCGTAGCGCCAAACGACGCCTGCCAGCCTGGGTGCTATTGGGTTATCTGCAGAAAACGTGCCAACTTGAGGGTTGATTTCAGCGACAGGCCCGATTGGCGCTAAAATCACCACCCCACGCCCTGCGTCCAGGGCCGTTCCGGGCCCCCCGCGCCCCCGAGCCCCATCGAAATGACCGACTCCTTCTACCGTTACGACGTCATCGTCATCGGCGGCGGCCACGCCGGCACCGAAGCTGCGCTGGCGGCTGCGCGCAGCGGTGCACGCACCCTGCTGCTGACCCACAACGTGGAAACCATCGGCGCGATGAGCTGCAACCCGGCCATCGGCGGGATCGGCAAGGGCCACCTGGTGAAGGAGATCGACGCCCTGGGCGGGGCCATGGCGCATGCCGCCGACCGCGCCGGCATCCAGTGGCGCACCCTCAATGCCTCCAAGGGCCCGGCCGTGCGCGCCACCCGCTGCCAGGCCGACCGCAACCTGTACCGCATGGCGATCCGCCAGATCGTGGAAGCCCAGCCGAACCTGACCGTGTTCCAGGCAGCGGTGGACGACCTGGTGATCAACGGCGACACCGTGCGCGGCGCGATCACCCAGACCGGGCTGACCTTCCACGCCGCCGCCGTGGTGCTCACCGCCGGCACCTTCCTGGCCGGAAAGATCCACGTGGGCCAGACCCAGTACGCCGCCGGCCGCATGGGCGACCCGCCGGCCACCACGCTGGCCGCCCGCCTGCGCGAGCGCCCGTTCGTGATCGACCGCCTGAAGACCGGCACGCCGCCGCGCATCGACGGCCGTTCGCTGGACTACAGGGTGATGGACGAGCAGCCCGGCGACGACCCGCGCCCGGTGATGTCCTTCCTGGGCCACCAGGCCGAACACCCGGCCCAGGTGAGCTGCTGGATCACCCACACCAGCGAGCGCACGCACGACATCATCCGCAGTGCCCTGCACCGCTCGCCGCTGTACAGCGGGCAGATCGAAGGCATCGGCCCGCGTTACTGCCCGTCGATCGAAGACAAGGTGGTGCGCTTCGCCGAGAAGGCCAGCCACCAGATCTTCGTCGAGCCCGAAGGGCTGGACGTGGTGGAGATCTACCCCAACGGCATTTCCACCTCGCTGCCGTTCGACGTGCAGCTGGCGCTGGTGCGCAGCATCGGCGGCTTCGAGAACGCGCACATCACCCGCCCCGGTTACGCGATCGAGTACGACTTCTTCGACCCGCGCGGGCTGGACAACACCCTGCAGACCAAGAGCGTGTCCGGGTTGTTCTTCGCCGGCCAGATCAACGGCACCACCGGCTATGAAGAAGCCGCCGCACAGGGCCTGCTGGCCGGCATCAACGCCGCCCGCCACGTGCGCGAACAGGCCGGCTGGTGCCCGCGCCGCGACGAGGCCTACCTGGGCGTGCTGGTCGACGACCTGATCACCCACGGCACCACCGAGCCGTACCGCATGTTCACCAGCCGCGCCGAGTACCGCCTGCAGCTGCGCGAGGACAACGCCGACGTGCGCCTGACCGGCACCGGCCGCGAGCTGGGCCTGGTGGATGACCACCGCTGGGCCGCGTTCCAGACCAAACAGGCGGCCGTGGCCACCGAATCGGCGCGCCTGCGCGCGCTCTGGGCTACGCCCGGCAACGCACTGGGCCGCGAAGTGGAAGCCACCCTGGGCGTGGCGGTCAGCCGCGAAACCAACGTGCTGGACCTGATCAAGCGCCCCGAACTGGACTACGCCCAGCTCATGCAGGTGCCGTCGCTGGGCCCGGCGGTGGCCGACCCAAAGGTCGCCGAGCAGGTGGAGATCGGCGTGAAGTACGCCGGCTACCTGGACCGCCAGCGCGACGAGATCGCGCGCCAGCAGCGCCACGAGAACACCGCCATCGCCAGCGACTTCGACTATGCCGGCGTGCGCGGCTTGTCGGCCGAAGTGCAGCAGAAGCTCGAGCGCGTGCGCCCGCAGACCATTGGCCAGGCCCAGCGCATCCCCGGCATGACCCCGGCGGCGATCTCGCTGCTGCTGGTGCACCTGGAACGCGCGCGCCGCATCCGCGCCGCATGACACGCCACCCCACCGGGTAACGCGGCCCCCACCAGGTAGAGCCGACCGTTGGTCGGCTGCACAGCAACCGTTGCCCGGCTGCCCCAGGTCCCGCGCAGCCGACCAACGGTCGGCTCTACCGGGTCCACGCCCAACCCACCGCTGCAGGACGCAGGAGAACAGACATGGATATCCATCCAATCGCGCCGGACAAGCGCGCCGCCGTCATCGTCGAATTGGAGCGCATCGAACGCGAACACGACGTGCGCGTGCTGATGGCCTGCGAATCGGGCAGTCGCGGCTGGGGCTTCTCCTCGCCCGACAGCGATTACGACGCGCGCTTCATCTACGTGCACCGCCAACCGTGGTACGTCAGCGTCAACGAGGCCACCGGCCCCGGCCAAGCACAGCGGGATGTCATCGAGCTGCCGATCGACGACGAACTGGATGTGAGCGGCTGGGACCTGCGCAAGGCACTGCGGCTGGTGTCCAAATCCAACCCGACCCTGTCCGAATGGCTGCGCTCGCCGATCGTGTATCGGCAGGACGATGCCGCGGTGGCCACGCTGCTGGATGGGTAGAGCCGACCGTTGGTCGGCTGCACACCAATCGCCGCTGGGGTTCCGTGCAGCCGACCAACGGTCGGCTCTACCCCGGGTTGGGGTGCGCACCAAGAAGTACCTGTATGTGCTGCGCCCGCTACTGGCCTGCCGCTGGATCGAGTGCGAGGCCGAGCCGCCGCCGATGGCCTTCGAGCTGCTACTGGATCGCCTGCTGCCCCACGGCCCGGTGCGCGCGGCAATCGACCAGCTGCTGGTGGTCAAGCGTGCCAGCGCCGAGGTTGCCGATGGCCCACGGGTGGGGGTGATCAGCGCGTACATCGAGGCCGAACTGGCGGCAATGGGCCATGCAGCCCCGCCACTGGCATCGGGCAATGGCGACAGCGAGGCATTGGACACGCTGTTCCGCCAGATGCTGGCCACCCACGCCCCCCGGTAGAGCCGACCGTTGGTCGGCTGCACAGCACGCGTCGCCGGGTTCCTGGCAGCCGACCAACGGTCGGCTCTACCCCCCGGGTGGGTGCGTGCCGTTGCGCATGGCGGGCGTCGGGCGCCCCCGCGTTATCATCGGGGGCCGGGACAACGCTGCAGGCGGCGTCCCTGTCCCTGCGTTGCCGGAGTTTGCACATGTCCCCGATCCGCCCCTTCCTCGACACGCTTCCCGTCCTTGGCCAGCGCTGCTACATCGACCCGGCCTGCACCATCATCGGTGACGTGGTCCTGGGCGATGACGTATCGGTCTGGCCGGGCACGGTGATCCGCGGCGACGTCAACCATGTCCGGATCGGCGCGCGCAGCAACATCCAGGACGGCACCATCATCCATGTCAGCCACCATAGCCCGTACAACATGGAAGGCTTCCCGACCCTGATCGGCGAAGGGGTGACCGTGGGCCATGGCACCATCATCCATGCCTGCACCATCGGCGATTACAGCCTGATCGGCATGGGCGCGTGCATCCTCGACGGGGCACGGGTGGAGCAGCACGGCTTCGTCGGCGCCGGTGCCGTGGTGGGCCCGGGCAAGGTGGTGGGCGAAGGCGAACTGTGGGTGGGCAACCCGGCGCGCCTGGTGCGCACGCTGACCAGCAAGCAGATCGAATCGCTGCACTACTCGGCCGACCACTACGTCCGGCTCAAGGACAAGTACCTGGGCTGATCCCGGTCGCGGCGGTCGCAACCGCCACCACCCCGCCCCCGGTGCTGGGCATCGGCCCGGCCGCACGGTAAAGTCCACAGCCGACCAGGAAGCAGTCGAGAACCCGCATGCCCCCGCTGGCAGCAGACCGGAGAGGATTCCGGCACATCTTTTCCGGCCCCGTGCGCGCATGAGCGCGACGATGCTGGACACCTACCGTGAAGTGATCACGCCCGAAGGCGTGCCGCTGCACCTGCCGGCCGCCGGTCCGGTGCCGCGTGCGCTGGCGTGGGCGATCGACTTCATGCTCCGCGTCGGCGCGTTGATGATGCTGAGCATTCCGCTGGCCTTCCTCGGCGAGTTCGGCCAAGGCCTCTACCTGGCGCTGATGTTCCTGCTGATGTGGGCGTACACCATCGTGCAGGAAGCGCTGTGGGGCCGCACCGTGGGCAAGCGCGTGCTGGGTCTGCGCGTGGTCGCGCGCGACGGCGCACCCATCGGCTGGATGGCCGCCATCACCCGCAACCTGCTGCGCACCGTGGACATGCTGCCGTTCGGCTACGCGCTGGGCCTGCTGTCGAGCCTGTTCGATGCGCACGGGCGCCGCCTGGGCGACCTGGTCGCCGGCACCGTGGTGATCCACGACAGCGCGCGCCCGGCGCTGGGCAGCGTGCCGATCGACACCGTACTGGCGCCACCGCAACCGTTGCAGCCGGCCGAACAGGCCGCCGTGGTCGCCTTTGCCGAACGTGCCGCGCGGCTGTCGGCCCCGCGCCAGCAGGAACTGGCCGGTATTGTCGCCCCGCTCAGCGGCGGCGGTGGCCAGGTGGGCGTGTTGCGCCTGTATGCGATGGCCAACTGGCTGCTGGGGCGCCGATGAGGCAGGAACAATTCGTCGCCCGCTACCAGCACGAATGGCAGGCGCTGGAGCACTGGCTGGCCACGCGCGGCGACAACCCGCGCAGTGGGCGCGGGCAACCGGCAGCCGACGGGCTCAATGATGAGGACATTCCGCAGCACTACCGGCGCCTGTGCCAGCAGCTCGCGCTGGCCCGCAAGCGCGGCTACAGCCCGCAGCTGGTGGCACGCCTGCAGCTGCTGATGCAGCAGGGCCACCGCCTGCTCTACCGCACCCCACCGCCCCGCTGGCGGCGTGCGCTGGAATTCCTGTTCGCGGATTTTCCGCAGTTGGTGCGCAGCCAGGCGCGCAGCATGTGGGTGGCCACCGCGTTGTTCGTGGTGCCGTTGGTCGGCACCTTCGCGCTGGTGCAGTGGTACCCGCAGTTCATCCACCTGCTGATGGACAACGCGCAGATCGCCGCGATGGAACGCATGTACGATCCGGCCGCACCGCACCTGGGGCGCGACAGCGGCACCGACTGGATGATGTTCGGCTACTACATCATGAACAACATCAGCATCGGCCTGCGCACCTTCGCCAGTGGCCTGCTGGCCGGCGTGGGCACGGTGCTGATCCTGCTGTTCAACGGGCTCACCATCGGCGCGGTGGCCGGCCATCTGCAGCACGTGGGCCATGGCGAACCGTTCTGGCGCTTCGTGGTCGGGCACGGTGCGTTCGAGCTGACCGCGATCGTGATCGCCGGTGGCGCGGGCCTGCAGCTGGGCATGAAACTGCTGGCACCGGGGCGCAGGCGCCGCATCGATGCCTTGATCGAAGGCGGCGTGATCGGCGCGCGCTTGTGCCTGGGCGTGGCGGCGATGCTGCTGGTGGCCGCGTTCATCGAAGCCTTCTGGTCCTCGATCGCCGAGATCCCCGCGTGGGGCAAGTTCGCCGTGGCCTCCGTGCTGTGGAGCGCGGTGTTTGCCTGGCTGTGGCGTGGTGGGCGTGGGAGCGGGCATGCGCATTGACCAGCTCGACGTAGTGCTGCGCGCACGCAGTGGCTGGGAAGCAGTGGAACTGGGCACGGCGCTGGTGCGCCGGCACGCACGCGCGATCTGGGCGCCGATCCTGCTGCTGGGCCTGCCGGTGTTCGCACTGGTCAACGCACTGGCGTGGTGGGCCGATGCATTCGGCTGGGCGTGGCTGCTGATGTGGTGGCTCAAGCCGGTGATCGACCGGCTGGCCCTGTACGTCATGTCGCGCAGCATCTTCGGCGAAGCGCCCGGTGCCCTGCAGACCCTGCGCGCACAGCGCCAGTGGGGCTGGACCGGGTTCTGGGGCTACCTGGGCTGGCGCCGTTTCAGCCCGCTGCGCGCGCTGTTGCTGCCGGTGAACCTGCTGGAAGGCAACCCGCCCGAACACCGCGGCGCGCGCCGCCGCGCGATTGCCGGCGGTGCGTTCGGGCACGCGGTGCTGCTGGCTGCCACCTGCATGGCCTTCGAGCTGGTGCTGGTGGCAGGCTGCATCGCCGCGGTCTTCCTGTTCGTGCCGTTCGAGCTGCTGTCCGACTCGTGGCGCGCCGCGTGGGCCATGGTGCGCGACGACACCCCGGCGTGGGCCCTGCTCGGGCTCAATCTGGTGTGCTGGCTGTCGGCGACGTTGATCGGGCCGTTCTACACCGGCGCCGGCTTCGGGCTGTACTTGAACCGGCGCACCGAGATGGAAGCGTGGGACGTGGAGATCGCCTTCCGGCGCCTGCGCGACCGCCTGCAGCAGGCCGCACCGCTGCTCGTGCTTGCGCTGGTGCTGGCATGGCCCGGCACCGCCGTGCATGCCCAGTCGGCCGATGCGGATGCCCCCTCGCTGGAGCAGCTGCTGGACGATGCGCAAGCCGAGGCCGAGGCAGAGACGGACACGGACGCCGCCGAGCGGCCCACCGCCACCTACGCCAACGACCCGACCAATACCGCCGACGGCATCTTCGGCACCGACCCGGTGGACACCGCCGGCTTCCGCCAGGCGGTGCAGCGCGCCTATGAGGATCCGTTGCAAAGCCCCACCCGCCAGGTCAGCCGCTGGGAACGCATCGACCACGATGCCGCCAAGAAAGAAGAGAAAAAACCGGACCCCAAGGACGCCGACACGGCGCGCAAGCGCAAGGGCCCGCTGCTGCCGGCGCAGATCGCCGAATGGATGCTGTGGGGGCTGGTTGGCATCCTGCTGGTGATCCTGATGGTCACCGCACCGCGCTGGCTGCGCTGGTTGCGTGGCGATGGCGCGCGGCGCCGCAGCACGGTGTCGGCCGTGGTCGAAGATGACATCACCGTGCCGCAGGAGGTCCCACCGGACGCGGCGGCGCGTGCACGCGCCCTGTGGCACCAGGGGCGGCCACGCCAGGCGTTGGCGCTGCTGTACCGCGCCAGTGTGGAATCGATGAGCGAACGGGCGCAGATGGCGCTGCCGCCGGGTGCCACCGAGGCGCAGTGCCTGCGCGTATCGCGGCGCATGCCCGACGCGGACGACCGCAGCCTGTTCGCGCGTGTCGTGCGCGTGTGGCAGTACGCCGCCTATGCCGGACGACTGCCCGACGATGACGCCTTCGAGAGCCTGGCCAGCACCCTGCAGCAGCAGTTCCGGTGGCGCGGATGAGCGTCCGTCTGCGCTGGCTGTTGGTGGTGGTGGGGCTGCTCGCGATCGGCGTGCCGCTGACGATCCTGTTCCTGCGCTCGCATGAGCGCATCACCGAAACCCAGCACCTGCCCCCGCAGGGCGAAGCCAGCTACAACCCGTTGTACGTGCTGGGGCAGGCCTTGCGTGCCGATGGCATCGAGGTGCATTCGCAGCCGCGCGTGGACCTGACCACGATGGCGCTGCAGCCGCACGACACCCTGGTGCTGCTGCAGGACAGCGCGCTGCTGCCCGCCCCCACCGCCAAGGCACTGCTGGACTGGGTGGCACGCGGCGGCCACCTGCTGGTGCGCACCCCGCCGATCACCGGCGACGACTCACTCGAGCGCAATGGGCCGTTGCTGGACGCGCTGGGCGTGGACAGCATCGATGGGGAGGCCGGCTGCCAGCCCTTCCACGTGCGCGATGACCCGCAGCACGTGGAATTCTGTGGCGGCCGCCGCTTCAGCGTGGCACCACCACCGGGCGTCACGCTTGCGCGCAGCTGGGGCGAGCACGACGAAGACAACGAGGCCTATGGGCTGGTGTTCGCCCGCCTGCAGCACGGCCAGGGCAGTGTGGATGTGCTGGCCGACATGGAATTCATGAAAGGGCTGGGCCACCCGGCGCCGTCGGACACGCCCAGCGCCAAACAGGGCGACTTCATCGACGGGCTGCACGACAAGGCGCACCGCGACCTCACCCGCTACCTGCTGGCCCCGCGTTATGGCCAGGGCACGATGTGGCTGGTGTACGGATCGCGCCCGCCCTCGCTGTGGCACCGGATCTTCTACCAGGGCTGGCCGGTCTGGGTGCCGCTGCTGCTGGCCCTGCTGGCCTGGCTGTGGCAGCGCGCGCAGCGCATGGGGAGCCTGTTGCCGTCACCGGCGATCGAGCGCCGCTCGCTGCTGGAACACGTGCGCGCCAGTGGCGAGCACCTGCTGCGGTACGGCAAGGCCCCACTGTTGTACGACGCGGTACGCCGTGCGTTCCTGGCACGGCTGCGGCGGCGGGCACCAACGGCCGCCGCGCTCACCGGCGAGGCGCAGGTACAGGCCATCGCCACGTTGCTGCAGTGGCCCCACGGCCGCGTGCAGACCGCCCTGCACGCCCCCGCTTCGCAAGACCTCACCGCGCTGCGCGAGCGCATCCGCCTGCTGATCCAGATGAGAAACCTGCTATGACCGAGTCCATCCAGCCGCCGCCGCTGTCCCCGCCCGACCCCAGCCCGGCCCCGGCCGCGCTGTCCGGCCCCAGCCTGGTTGAACGCGTCGATGCCGTGCGCGACGCGGTCGGCCGCGCGTTCATCGGCCAACCGGAGGTCCTCGACCAGATCCTGATCGCGCTGCTGGCCGGTGGCCACGTGCTGATCGAAGGCGTGCCCGGGCTGGGGAAGACCCTGCTGGTACGGGCACTGGCCCAGGCGCTGGAGTTGGACTACGGACGCGTGCAATTCACCCCCGACCTGATGCCCAGCGACGTCAGCGGGCACGCGGTGTACGACCCCAAGTCGGAGAGCTTCAAGATCCGCCGCGGCCCGGTGTTCACCAACCTGCTGCTGGCCGATGAAATCAACCGTGCCCCGGCCAAGACCCAGTCGGCGCTGCTGGAAGTGATGCAGGAAGGCCAGGTCACCATCGAAGGCAAGGCGTTCGCGCTGACCCCGCCGTTCCTGGCACTGGCCACGCAGAACCCGGTGGAACAGGAAGGCACCTACCCGCTGCCCGAAGCGCAGCTGGACCGGTTCCTGCTCAAGGTGCTGATCGACTACCCGCAGCTGGAAGACGAGAAGCGCATGGTGGATGCGATCACCACCGGGCGCAGCGCGGCCGACTTCGACCTGTCGCAGGTGCCGCGCGTGCTCACCGCCGCCGAGGTGGTGGCCCTGCAGCAGGCCACCGCCGCGATCACCGTGGATCCGGAAGTGATCGACTACGCGGTGCGGATCGTGGCCGCCACGCGCCAGTGGCCGGGCATCGCGCTGGGCGCCGGTCCGCGCGGCAGCATCGCGCTGGTCCGTGCGGCGCGCGCGCAGGCGGTGCTGGCCGGTCGCGATTTCGTCACCCCCGATGACGTGCGCGACATCGCCAAGCCGGCGCTGCGCCACCGCATTGCGCTGGCCCCGGAACTGCAGATCGAAGGGCAAAGTGCCGACGATGCGCTTGAAGCGTTGCTGGCCAAGGTGGAAGCACCGCGCAAATGAGGTCCTGCCGCGCCATTGACGCCTGGGGGCTGCGCCGATGAGGCCAGCGCCGTTGCTGCTGGTGTTGCTGCTGGCCTGGAGCCTGCTCGGGCTGCCGGTGGCGTTCGGGCTGTGGCCGCGCTGGAGCTGGGCCGCCGCCGGCGCTGCGATCGCGGTGCTGGCGGTGGTGGATCTGCTGCGCCTGTGGCGTCAGCCCTCGCCCAGCATCCAGCGCGACATGCCCGAGGCGTTGGCCTTGAACGTGGCACGGCCGGTCACGCTGCGGCTGGAATCGAGCCTGCGCCAGCGCGTGGAGGTGTTCGACCTGGCACCGGGCCAATGGACGCTCCAGGGCCTGCCGCGCCGGCTCACGCTCAAGCCGATGGTGGCCAGCAGTTTCCAGTACACCGTGACCCCCACCGCGCGCGGCCGTTTCGAGCTGGACGGTGTGCACCTGCGCGTACATGCGCCGTGGCGGTTGTGGTGGCAGCGGCGTACGTTGCCGCCCGCGTTGAGCGTGCGGGTGTACCCCAACTTCGCCCCGCTGACCCGTTTTGCGTTGTTCAGTGCCGAACAGGCCTCGCGGCTGGTCGGCGCGCACCTGAAGCGTCGCCGTGGCGAAGGCACCGATTTCCATCAGATGCGCGAGTACCGCATCGGTGACAGCCTGCGCCAGATCGACTGGAAGGCGACCTCGCGCGCGCGCAAGCTGATTTCGCGCGAGTACCAGGACGAGAAGAACCAGCAGCTGATGCTGATGATCGACACCGGCCGACGCATGATGGCCAGCGAAGGTGGGTTGTCGCATTTCGACCACGTGCTCAACGCATCGCTGGTGGTGTCCTACCTGGCGCTGCGCCAGGGCGACGGCGTGGGCCTGTTTGCCAGCGGCGGCGACAGCCGCTGGGTGGCACCGCAGCGCGGCATGGGCGCCATCGACGCTCTGCTGCGCGCCAGCTACGACCTGCAGGCGCGGCCGGTCGCCACCGATTACCTGGCGGCCGCCACCGAACTCACCCTGCGCCAACGGCGGCGTTCACTGGTGATGCTGGTCACCAACGTCCGCGACGAAGACATCGAAGACCTGCTGGCCGCGGTGCGGCTGCTGCAGCGCCAGCACCTGGTGTGCGTGGCCAGCCTGCGCGAACGCGAGCTGGACGACGCGCTGGACCAGCCGGTGGACACCCTGCAGGACGCCACCCAGGCCGGCGCCATTGCGCGTTACCTGCAGCAGCGCAGCGACGCCCACGAGGCCCTGCGCAGCCATCGGGTGATGGTGCTGGATGTCACCGCCGATGCACTGCCCGGCGCGCTGGTGGAGCGGTATCTGGCGGTCAAGCGCGACGGGTTGCTGTAACGCACGCGTACCGACCAACGGTCGGTACCTACCGGATCGCGTTGGCCTTGGCGATCAGACGGGCGGTGGCCTTCTGCAGCAGCACGCGGTTGCGTGCCAGTTTCATCCACTGCGGCAGGCGCGAGAACATGGAGCCGTTGGACATGCCGGCGCGTTCGCGCAGCGGTGCGGCGGCATAGTCGTGCAGCGCCTGAAGGTGCGCTGCGTTGTACGCCCACAGCACGCCGGCTGCGGTCTTCTCGACCAGCAGCAGCGGCATGCCAAAATGCGGGTCGTTGGACTCAGCGCTGCCCAGTGGCCGCGCGGTGACCTCCACTTCGCTGTCGCGACCGCATTGCCGACACGCCGCGGTAGACGTGGTCAACGTTGGCGTTGGGCGCGGGCGACGGATCTCCACGCCCACCCATTTGTACCCGCAGTGGCCGCAGGGTCGGTAGCCGCTGTAGAGCATCGGCCCCACCCAGTCGCCGGGGCCGCAGCGACTGCAGCCGCAGCCCCCGTCGAGCGCCATGGCGCACCCCAGGCAACGGAAGCGCCTCAATTGGTCCTGCCGCGTGACCCAGCCCGGCAAATCGCAGCGATGGCAGCGCACCGCGATGCGGTCCGCGTAGCGCCACAGGGCATGTCCGTCATCCAGATGTCGCCCGGCCAACGGCCCGGGGCGCAGGCTGCGGTCGCGCTGGATCGCCATCACACGTAAATGCGGGTGGGGGCTTCGTCGATGATCGCGTGCGGCACGAAGCGCGCGCTGTCGCGGGTGATGCGGCTGTTGTCTTCGCGGATGCCCAGGCCGCAGGCCTGGTCGCCCACCACCCAGCTGCCCACCAGCGGGTAACCGCCGTCGAACGCGGTGAGCGGGTGCGCGGCCTGGCGGATCGCCGGGCCGGTGTACGGGCCTTCGCTCTCCTGCCAGCTGCCATCGGCCAGGTGCATGGCCACGTTGGCGCCTTCGCGCGAGAACAGCGGTTTGCGTACCCAGCCACGCGGCAGCGCACTGCCATCGTCGAACTCGGCCGGCAGCAGGTTGGGATGGCCGCGGTGACGCTGCCACAACAACGGCAGCACGCCCTTGTTGCTCAGAATCGCCTTCCACGCCGGTTCCAGCAGCTGCACGCCCGACCCGGGCAAGGCCTGGCCGAACGACTCGGTCATCAGGTCTTCCAGCGGGTACAGCTTGAACAGGCTGCCAATGACGGTGTCATCCATCGCGGTGAAGCGACCGTCTTCGGACAACCCGATGTCCTCGATCGCGATCGCCTCGCCCCGCAGGCCGGCCTGGGCCGCGCAATCGCGCAGGTAGGCCACCGTGCCCTGGTCTTCCTCCGAGCTGCCCACCGCGCTGAAGTACAGCGGCGGCGGCAACTGCGCGGACAGCTGTGCAAAGCGGTCCACCAATGCTTCGTGGATCGCGTTGAACTGGTCGGCGTGCGGCGGCAGGCGGTTCTGGTTGCGCTGGTCTTCCAGCCACTGCCACTGGAAGAACGACGCCTCGAACAGCGACGTGGGCGTGTCGTAATTGAGTTCGTAGAGCTTGGCCGGGCCCGTGCCGTCGTAGGCAAAGTCCAGGCGGCCATACAGGTGCGGCTCGCCACGGCGCCAGCTGTCGGCGATCCAGTCGCGGAACGCCGGCGGGATGGCCAGCTGGTCCATCAGCTGTTCGCTGCCCACCACTTCGTCCACCAACCCCATCGCCATGGCGTGCAGCTCGGCGCTGGGGTCTTCGATGTCCTGCTCGATCTGGCGCAGGGTGAAGGCGTAGTACGCGGTTTCATCCCAATACGGCAGGCCGTCGATGGTGTGGAAGCGGAAGCCGGATTCCTCGGCCCGGGCGCGCCATTGGCTGCGCTCGGCAATACGGACACGCTGCATCGATCAACCGCCGACGCTGCTGCGGCCGCTGCTGGTGCTGCCGAAGCCACCACGGCTGGCGGTCACGGCGCGGTTGGGGGTGGCGTTGACCGGGGCCAGGCCGGCCTTGCCGGCGCCGATGCCGCTGGCGGTGTTCAAGCCGCCGCTGCCACCCGGTGCCGGGCGTGCCCAGCCCTTGGCCTTGTCCTGGTAGGCCGGGCTGGCCGCCGGGGCCTGGGCCAGGCCGGCGCCGCGGTTGCCGAGCATCTGCGACATGAAGAAGCCCATCATCATCGGGCCGATGAACGAGTGGCCGGTGGAGGTCTTCTGTTCCACGCACTGCTCGGCGTTGTACTCGGCTTCGCATTCGGCACGCGAGGCGTACTTGGGCGCCGCATCGGCCGACTGCTTCTTCGCTTCGGCAAAGGCGGTGCGGCAGCTGGACGGGTCACCGGTGGCTTCGGTACAGGCCTCCACCGAGGTGTACAGCCCTTCCTGCGTCTGGACGCCGGCGTCCTTCTGGCAGGCGGTGAACAGCAGCGGTGCGGCGCTCATCAACAGCAGCGCGGTGGTCCTGGAACGTTTCATGGCGTCATGCCCCCTTGTACGGTTATCGGTTCAATCATGCCTCATCGGGCCGAACAACCAAAACCGGCAAAGCCGGGAAGATGAATGGCATTTCAGAAATCCGTCGCGCCACGCGACCCGCCATCGCTACGGGCGGCGGGCGCTTGGTTGCAAACGCAACCGGAATTTTTCGGCAGAATCGAGGTGAAACGCGCCCCCACGGCCCGCCAGATCCTGCCAGCCACCATGCCTGAATACCGCTCCCGCACCTCCACCGCCGGCCGCAACATGGCCGGCGCCCGCGCCCTGTGGCGCGCCACCGGCATGACCGATGGCGACTTCCACAAGCCGATCATCGCCATCGCCAACTCCTTCACCCAGTTCGTGCCGGGCCACGTGCACCTCAAGGACCTGGGGCAGCTGGTGGCGCGCGAGATCGAGCAGGTGGGCGGCGTGGCCAAGGAGTTCAACACCATCGCGGTGGATGACGGCATCGCCATGGGCCACGACGGCATGCTGTATTCGCTGCCGAGCCGCGAGATCATCGCCGACTCGGTGGAGTACATGGTCAACGCGCACTGCGCCGATGCGCTGGTGTGCATTTCCAACTGCGACAAGATCACCCCCGGCATGCTGATGGCCGCGTTGCGCCTGAACATCCCGGTGGTGTTCGTGTCCGGCGGCCCGATGGAAGCCGGCAAGACCCGCTTGTCCGAGCACAAGCTGGACCTGGTGGACGCGATGGTGATTGCCGCCGACGAAAGCGCCAGCGACGAGAAGGTCGCCGAGTACGAGCGCAGCGCCTGCCCCACCTGCGGGTCGTGTTCGGGCATGTTCACCGCCAACTCGATGAACTGCCTGACCGAAGCACTGGGGCTGTCGCTGCCGGGCAACGGCTCGACGCTGGCCACCCACGCCGACCGCGAGCAGCTGTTCCGTCGTGCCGGGCGCCTGATCGTGGAGCTGTGCCATCGCTGGTACGGCGGCGAAGACGCCAACGCGCTGCCGCGCACCATCGCCAGCGTGGCCGCGTTCGAAAACGCGATGACCCTGGACATCGCCATGGGCGGCTCCACCAACACCATCCTGCACCTGCTGGCGGCCGCGCAGGAGGCGGAGGTCGACTTCGACCTGCATGCCATCGACGCGCTGTCGCGGCGCGTGCCGCAGCTGTGCAAGGTGGCCCCGAACACGCCGAAGTACCACATGGAAGACGTGCACCGCGCCGGCGGCGTGTACGGCATCCTGGGCGAACTGGCGCGTGGTGGGCTGCTGCATACCGACGTGCCCACCGTGCACAGCCGCAGCCTGGCCGACGCGATCGCGCGTTGGGATGTGGCCGTGAGCGACGATGAAAAGGTGCACGACTTCTTCCGTGCGGGTCCGGCAGGCATTCCCACCCAGGTGGCCTTCAGCCAGGCCACGCGCTGGCCCACGCTGGACGTGGACCGCGCCGACGGCTGCATCCGCAGCGTCGCCCATGCCTACTCCGCCGAAGGCGGGCTGGCCGTGCTGCGCGGCAACCTGGCCGTGGACGGGTGCGTGGTCAAGACCGCCGGCGTGGATGAGTCCATCCACGTCTTCGAAGGGCGCGCACGCGTGTTCGAAAGCCAGGACGCGGCGGTGGCCGGCATCCTCGCCGATCAGGTGGTGGCCGGCGACGTGGTGGTGATCCGCTATGAGGGCCCGAAGGGGGGCCCGGGCATGCAGGAAATGCTGTATCCGACCAGCTACCTGAAATCCAAAGGCCTGGGCAAGCAGTGCGCACTGCTCACCGACGGGCGCTTTTCCGGCGGCACCTCCGGGCTGTCGATCGGCCACGCCTCGCCCGAGGCCGCGGCCGGCGGGGTGATCGGGCTGGTGCAGGAAGGCGACCGCATCCGCATCGACATCCCGGCGCGCCGCATCGACCTGCTGGTGGATGACGCCACGCTGGCCGCACGCCGCACCGCGCAGGACGCGCTGGGCTGGGCGCCGCGCGAAGCACGCCCGCGCAAGGTCACCGGCGCGCTGAAGGCCTACGCGCTGCTGGCCACCAGCGCCGACAAGGGCGCGGTGCGCGATTTGTCCAAGCTGTAACCGGCATCTATCGCACACCCCGGTAGTGCCGGCCGCTGGCCGGCTCCCCAGCCAAACAAGTGCTGCCGGGCAGAGCCCGGCACTACGGGTGTGCGGCTGCCGGCCAGCGGCCGGCACTACCGATCCGCGTTGGCATGGCCAACGGTGACCGTTGCCCATGCGGGAACGGCACGCAGCCTTCATACTTGGCGTCCTTCACACATGGACGTGACGATGCGGCTGACTGCATGCCTGATGTTTCTTGCGCTGTCCTGCGCTTCCGCTCCGCTGCTGGCGGCCGATTGCAGCGTGGCCAACCGCGACGCGGTGCTGGCGCTGCCCCTGCAGGTGTTCGATGGTGATCCGGATGCCGGCTGGCGGCCGCTGGCCGACCGGCCGGGCTGTTCGCTGGAGACCGCCGACCTCATCGCCGACTACCGTCGCCAGCAGCCCAAGGCGACCAGTGACCGGCCGTTGATCTGGCGCGAGGCGCAGCTGCGCGCACTGGGCGGGCAACGCGACCCGGCCAGCGCGCTGATGCGCAGCACCTACAAACCCGCGCACGCCGATGTGGGCGGCTGGAATGCCTATGTAGACGCCACCATCGCCTTCCTGGACGACGACCTGCCCGCGTTGAAGCAGGCGCGGGCGCGGTTGGCCGCGCTGCCGCCGCCACCGGGCCGCGTGGTCCGCAATGGGATGGTGCAGGTGGAGGCCGAGCAGGTGCCCTGGCCGCCGCGCTTGCCGGTGGTGGATGCGTTGGTGCGCTGCATGTACCAGCCGTATGCGTTGGCGTATGAGGCGTGTCCGGCCGCGTCGGAGTGAGCAACGGCTTGACCCGATGCGCGCTGCTGGCAAACACTCCGGGGATGGTTCTGCACAAGGAGGTGACGATGCGTGCTGTTCGCTGTCTGCTTGCACTGGCCGTTTCAGCCGTTGCGCTTCCCGCTCTTGCCGACGACTGCGTGGTCGATCGGGCCGCGCTGCTGGCGTTGTCGCCGGATGCCTTCGACCAGGACCTGACCGGCGGTTGGCGACCGATGGCGGAGAAGCCGGGATGCCAGCTGCCCGCTGCGGACCTGATTGCCGCCTACCGTGCGCAGCCCAAGGCTGCGGGCAACACCACGTTGATCTGGCACGAAGCGCAGGTGCGCGCGGAGGCCGGACAGGATGCGCAGGCCGTGGCGCTGATGCGCCAGACCTACAAGCCCGCCCCCGATGCCGGGGGCTGGAATCCCTACGTGGATGCCAGCATCGCGCTGATCGAGAAGAACAAGCCTGCGCTGGTTTCGGCCCGCGCGGCGTTGGCAGCCGTGCCGGCGCCCCCGGAGGCGAACGTCAAGGACGGGTTCTTTTCGTTCACCCTGCCCAGCGGCGAAACGATGAAGGTGGCCTGGCCGCCCAACCTCGACGTGGTGGATGCCTTTGTCCGCTGCTTCGGCAAGCCCTACCGCGATGCCTACGGGATGGCCTGCCGCACCCCGGGCGGGTAACGCCGGGGTGTGCACCTGGGTCACGCCGTGCAGCCACGCATGGCGTGGCTCTACCGGTTTCCTACCCGATCACCCGCTTGAACGGCGGCAACGCGTCGATGATGCGCTTGCCGTAGCGGCGGGTCAGCAGGCGCGAGTCGAGGATGATCACGCGGCCGGTGTCGGTGGACGTGCGGATCAGGCGGCCGGAAAACTGGGTCAGCGTGCGCAGCGCGTGCGGGATCGCGATGAGGTTGAAGGCGTTCAGGCCACGGCTTTCGAACCACTCGCTCAGCGTGGAGGTCTGCGGGTCGGTGGGCACCGCGAACGGTACCTGGGTGATCACCACCGTGGTGCACGCCTCGCCGGGCAGGTCCAGGCCTTCGCCGAACGAGTTCAGCCCGAACAGCACCGAGCCCTCGCCGGCAGCGGTGCGCCGCAGGTGTTCGTCGATCATCTTCTGCTTGGCGCCCTCGCCCTGCACCAGCATCAGCTTGCGCTGCGCGGCGGGCATCAGCTCGGCCACCTTTTCCATCTTCCAGCGCGAGGTGAACAGCACGATGCTGCCCTTGCCCCAATCCAGTTCCTTGACCAGGTACTTGGCCACTTCCTTGGGATGGCGCTCGCGGTCGTCCGGGGTGACCGGGAACGCGGGCACGATCAGCTGGGCCTGGTTGGGCAGGTCGAAGGGCGAGGCCAGCGACACCATCTCGGCTTCGGCCGGAATGCCGTTGTCGATCGCCAGCGACTGGAAATCGCCGCCGCCGGTAAGCGTGGCCGAGGTCATCACCACCGAGTCCACTTCGTCCCACAGCAGCTTGCGCAGCACGTGCGCGGCCGACACCGGCGACCCGTGCAGGATCAGGTCGCCGTCGCGCGACAGGGTGATCCAGCGCGCCATCGGCGGTTGGCCTTCCTTGTCTTCGCGGCGCCAGGCCGTCCACAGGTTGTGCTGCTGCTCGATCATCTCCAGCGCCATGCCCAGGTTGCGCTGCAGGCGTTCGCGCGCGGCGTCCTCGGGCTTGCCCTTGGCTACTTGGGCCAGCGCGGCATGGGCCCAGTTGAACAGGCTGCGGGTGTCGTCGGCGATGGCCTCGATGTCGGCCATCCAGATGTCCGGCAGGCGCCCGTTCGGGGCGCGCCACATCGGCTCCTGGGCGGCCGGGTCCGGGCGCCAGCTGCGGTCGATGACGTCACGGAACGCCTTGAGCTGCTTGCTGACCTTGGCCGCGGCCTCGATGGCCTCGTTGGGCAGCAGGTTGCCCAGCTTGTCCTTGTCCACCGCGCGGTAGGACGCGGCGATGAGCACCTGCAGGCGGCCGGTGCGCTTGGCCATCTCGTCCAGGGCCAGGCTGGCCGCGCCCTGGTCGATGGCCACGCTGCCGATATGGTGGCCTTCGTCGAGCACCAGCAGCATGTCCGAGGGCGGCGCGATCAGCGGCTGGCCGTTGTCGCTCTCACCGATGGACAGCGCCGACAACAACAGCGCGTGGTTGGTGACCACGATCTGCGCCTCGCGCACGGTGTTGCGTGAGCGCAGCACCGCGCACTGCGCCGAATAGGCGCACTTGCGCCCGGCGCAGCCGGACGCCGGGGTGGTGATGCGCGAGCGCAGCGTGTTGCTGATGGTCTCCGGGGCGTTGTCGAGGTCGCCATTCCAGCGCCCTTCCAGGAAGTCCTTGCTCAGCTTCTGCGCCAGGTCCATCTCGATCGGCGCCAACGGCCGGTCGAACAGCGGCTGCTCGTCCTCGAACATGCCCTCCTGGGCGCCATCGCCATGTGCTTCGGCGGCATTGCGCGTGCACAGGTAGCGCGTGCGGCCCTTGGCCAGGGCCACCGTGGCCTCGATGCCGGTGGCCTTGAGGAAGTTGGGGATGTCGCGCTCGAACAGCTGCGACTGCAGGGCCACCGTGCCGGTGCTGATCACCAGCTTCTTTTTGGTGGCCAGCGCGATCGGCACCCCGGCGGTGAGGTAGCCCAGCGACTTGCCCACGCCGGTGGGGGCTTCGACCACGCCGACGCCGCCGCTGTGCGACAGCGCACGCGAGACCACGCCGATCATCTGGCTCTGCGACCGCCGGGTGCTGAAGCCGGGGGTGTTGGCCTGCAGCTTGGCGTAGGCATCGCGGATGGCGGCCTTCATGTCGTCGTTCAGCGCACGCGGGGCTTCAACTTTTTCGGTCACGCCAAGAGCTACCTGCCTGGATCACGGCGGGTATTTTCTCACGAGCGGAGGGTCGGGACCGGCGCGGATTTCCGCGCCGGTTCAGATCCGGGATGCAGGTCCGGTGCCGGAGCAACCGGGGACACGCATGGCCGGGACCTCAGCGCCGACGCAGCGCGGCCAGCAGGGCCCAGACCAGCACGATCAGCCCGGTGCTCTGTGCCAGGTACAGCGACTCCACGGCGTCCGAACTGCCGGAAAGCAGGGCCAGCAGGATCCGCACGATGTCCAGCGCCGTGCCGCCCAACAGCAACGCGGCACCGACCAGACCGATGCGCCCGCCGCGGCGCCGCACGATCGGCCGCAACGTCACCAGCAGCAGCACCGCCACCCCCAGCACAGTGACGTGCTGCAGCAGCTGCGCTATGTGCATGGGCCCCACCATCATCAGACCGGACAGCGACAGCGGCGAACTCATGCGCCTTCTCCTGCAGAGCCTGCCAGCGCCTGCCGCAGTGCCCTGCCAAGCAGCACCACGGCAGCGGCAAGCAACAGCGTCCGGGCCCAGCCGAAGGCGCCCAGCAACAGACCCAGCGACACCTCACTGCTGATGAAGGACATCAGCATGATCAGCGAGGCATCCCACAGCACCCCCACTGCGGGAGCCAGCAGCAGCGCGCCCGCCGCCCATAGGCCAAGGCGTCGCCCCGGCTGCGCGGGCCGCCGCAACAGCAGCACCAGCGCCACCAGACCCAGCACCGGCATCAGCACCCCCGGCTTGGCCAGCCACAGCACGCCCTGCAGTACCAGCCCCCACAGCACACCCATATCAGACAGCGTCATCGGTCCACCTCCTTGTGTGTGAATTGCTTTGCTGCAAACCCCGCAGCACGTCGGGCCGGAACGCCGGCCCGATCCTCAGCCAGCGGCCGCCGTGGCGTGGCGGGCACGCAGCGTGCGGGTCAGGGCCCACACCAGCAGCACCACCCCGACCGCATTGAGCAGGCCCAGCACGAAGTGGCCCACGCCCAGCCACATCGACAGGCTGCGGATCGACTCGTAGTTGCCCTGCTGCACCATCCACATCGGCACCAGGTTCAACACCAGCCCGGCCACGGTCGCCACGGCCAGCAGGATCAGCGACCACAACGCCACGTCACGCACGGCCGTGCGCGGGGTGTCGATGACCCAGACCACCGAGACGGCCAGGGCAATCAGGATCGGCAGGCGCGTGGCGGTCATGCCCAGCACGGAAATCAGCAGCTCCATGTTCATCGGCTCAGTCCTCGCCGGCCAACGCGTGCTCGGCGCGCAGCTCGGTGTACACCGGGTCGGTCTGCGGGCGCACTGCATGCCACTGCAGGAAGCTCTCGGCGGCCTGCTCGACCAGCATGCCCAGCCCGTCGACGACGTTGCGGCAGCCGGCCGACCGCGCCCACGCGGTGAAGCCGATGGCGGCCTCGCCGTAGTTGAGGTCCACCGCGGTGGTCATGCTGTTGACCAGCCCCAGCGGCAGGGTGAATTCATTGGCGCGGTCGCGCCCGGCCGAGGTGGCGTTGATGATCAGTTCGAAGTCGCCCAGCTCGCGGATGTCTTCCCAGTAGCGGGTGATGGCGCGGCCGGGTTCGCCCATGGCGTCGATCAGCGCATCGGCGCGCTCGGGGGTGCGGTTGACCACCACCAGTTCCAGGATGCCGGCATCCAGCAGCGCCGGGGCGACGCTGCGCGCCGATCCGCCCGCGCCGATCAGCAGGGTGCGGCGGCCGCGCAGGTCCAGGCCGTGGCGGTCGGTGAGGTCGCGCACCAGGCCGATGCCATCGGTGGTGTCGCCGTGCCAGCGGTCGCCCTTGCGCAGCAGGGTGTTGACCGCGCCGGCGCGGCGCGCGCGCGAGGTCAGCGTGGTGCACAGCGCGAACGCTGCTTCCTTGTGCGGGGCGGTGATGTTGGCGCCCACGCCGCCTTCGGCCGCGAAGGCCTCCAGTGCGGCGGCGAACGCGTCCGGGCTGGCCTCGATGGCGCGGTAGTCCAGCGCGATGCCCTCCTGGCGGCCGAACGCGGCGTGGATGCGCGGCGACTGCGAGTGGGCGATGGGCTGGCCAAATACGGCGTAACGATCGGCGGTCATGGGTGTGTCTGCTCCGGGCCTAGAATGGAACGCAAACCCCCAACGGAAGCGGCTATGCGCACTCCATTGTCACTGCTCGCGCTGTGCGCCAGTTTACTCTCCACGCCGCAGGCGATGGCGCTTTCCGAATTCGGCATCGAGGGCATGGGCGTGGTGTCGACCAAGGCCAACGAGGCCCAGGCCACGATAGCCCCGGACGGCCAGCGCATCGTGTGGGCCTCCGACCGCGCCGGCGGTGCCGGCGGCTGGGACCTGTGGCAGGCGGCACTGCGCGATGGACGCTGGCAGGACCCGACGCCGCTGGCGTTGAACACCGGCAGCGATGAAACCGACCCCTACTTCAGCCACGACGGGCGCTGGCTGTACTTCGCCTCCAACCGCAGCGGCGGGCGCGGCGGGTTCGACCTGTACAGCGTGGCGGTGCGTGGCGACGGCAGCTTCGGGCCGGTGATGGCGCTGCCGGTGACGATCAACACCGCCGCCGACGAGCGCCGCCCGGCCCTGCGCCCGGATGGCCAGGCGCTGCTGTTCGCGCGCAATGGCACCGGCACCCGCGGCGGCTTCGACCTGTATCGGGCTGCCGTGCAGGACAAGGGCTTTGGCGCGGTGGCCGCGCTGCCGGCCCCGCTCAACAGCGCCGCCGACGAACTGGGGGGCGCGTGGCTGGGCAACGACGGCGCACTGGCCCTCACCCGGGTCAGCGGCGGGCACGCGCAGGTGTGGGTGGTGGGCTGCGACTACCGCCAACCGGCCACGCCGCTGGTGCTGTCGTTCAACACGGCCGATGGCCAGACCGGCGCACCGGTGGTGGATGCCGCCAAGCCGGGCGAGCTGGTGCTGGCCGGCATGACCCGCGCACCGCGTGCCGGCGGGCTGGACCTGTACCGGATGAAGGCACCGGTCGCACCGGGCGGTGCGTGCCGCTGAGGGGAATCGATGCGGTCAGCGCGACGCCAGCAGCGCGGCGCGCTGCCGTTCGTACTCCGCTTCGCTGATGTCGCCGTGATCCTTGCGCTGGTTCAACGCGGCCAGCTGCGCCTGCAGTTCGGGCGACAGCTGCGCCTCACGCGCCACCCGGGCGGCGGCGGACGGCTGTTCCGGCGGGCGCTTGGCCGCGCGCAGCACGCCGCGGATGACCAGCCCGATCACCGCCGCGAACACCACCACTCCGGTGCCCCAGGTCACCCATTGGACCCATCCCATCGTCTGCATCGTCATCGTCCTGTCGGCGTAGTGGCGCGTATTGTCAGCGTTCGCGCAGCCAACGCGCCACCTGCGGGGCGAAATAGGTCAGCACGCCATCGGCACCGGCGCGCTTGAACCCGATCAGCGACTCCAGCACACAGGCGCGCTCGTCGAGCCAGCCGTTGGCGAAGGCGGCCTTCATCATCGCGTACTCGCCACTGACCTGGTAGGCGAAGGTCGGCACGCCGAACTGCTGCTTCACCCGGCGCACCAGGTCCAGGTACGGCATGCCCGGCTTGACCATCACCATGTCCGCGCCCTCTTCCAGGTCCAGCGCGATTTCGCGCATGGCCTCGTCGCCGTTGGCCGGGTCCATCTGGTAGGTCTTCTTGTCGGCCTTGCCCAGGCTGGCCGAGCTGCCCACCGCGTCGCGGAACGGGCCGTAGAAGGCCGAGGCGTACTTGGCCGAGTAGGCCATGATGCGCACGTTGACGTGGTCATCGGCATCCAGCGCGCGGCGGATGGCGCCGATGCGGCCGTCCATCATGTCCGACGGCGAAATGATGTCCACGCCGGCGGCGGCGTGCGACAGCGACTGCTTCACCAGCGCGGCCACGGTGATGTCGTTGAGCACGTAGCCCTTGTCGTCGATGATGCCGTCCTGGCCGTGGGTGGTGTACGGGTCCAGGGCCACGTCGGTCATCACCCCCAGCTCGGGGAAGCGCGACTTCAACGCGCGGATGGCGCGCTGCGCCAGGCCGTTTTCATCCCACGCGGCGGCCGCGTCCAGCGACTTGCCGGCCGGGTCGATCACCGGGAACAGGTCGATCACCGGGATGCCCAGCTCCAGTGCCTCTTCGGCCACCTTGAGCAGCTCGTCGATGGACAGGCGCTCCACGCCCGGCATCGATGCCACCGGCGCGCGGCCTTCCCGCTCATGCACGAACACCGGGTAGATCAGGTCGTCGGTAGTGAGCGTGTTCTCGCGCATCAGGCGGCGCGAGAACTCGTCGTGGCGCATGCGGCGGGGGCGATAGTCGGGGTGGGCCATGGGGATGCTCCGTAACGGTATGCGGGGGGCGCGGCAGGATTACTGCAGCAGGTAACGATGCGGTTGCAGCGGCGCGGGCAGCGGGTCCACGCCAAGGCTGTCGAGCAGGTCGATTTCGATGGTGCGCACCAGCGCGTCCAGCGGCAGGTCGTTGGGCTCCAGCCCGAACGGCTCTTCCATCTCTTCGCCCAGCTGGTCCAGCCCGAAGAAGGCGTAGGCCAGCACCGCCGACACCACCGGGGTGGCCCAGCCCAGCGAACTGGCCAGGCCGAACGGCAGCAGCACGCAGAACATCCACGCGCAGCGGTGCAGCAGCAGGGTGTAGGCGAACGGCAGCGGGGTGGACAGGATCCGCTCGCAACCGGCCTGGATGCTGGACATCGCGTGCAGGCGGGTCTCGAACTGGGCGTACAGGATCGGGTCGAGGCGACCGGCACGTAGCGGCTCGGCCAGGTCGGCGGCGATCATCGCCAGCAGCTGGTCGGGCGCGTTGAGGCGCGCGCCGAAGCGGGCGTGGTCGTGCTCGGCCACCCAGGGCAGCGCGGCCAACGCGGCGTCACCGCCGCGCAGCTTGGCCGCCAGCGCATGGGCAAACCCGATCCCGAGCCGGCAGATGCGATCCCGGCGCGGCGCGTCGTCTGCCAGCAAAGCGCTGCACAGCCGCGCCAGGCTGCGCGATTCGTAGACCAGCTGGCCCCACAACTTGCGGCCTTCCCACCAGCGCTCGAAGCAGGCGTTGTTGCGGAAGCTCAGAAAGATCGACAGGACCAGGCCGAGCAGGGTGAACGGCGCCACCGAGACGCGTTCGATGCCCGGCGGGTGCCAGACCTCGGCGAAGGCGGCCACGGCAATGGCCAGCACCAGGATCGCCAGCACCTTGGGCGCCACCGCCGGAACGATGGAGCCGCGCAGGATGTACAGCAATTGCCAGCCGTGGGGGCGGGGACGAATGATCATCGAAAGCGGACATGGCGCCTGGAAAGGCGTGGGCCAGTGGCGCAAACGCCCCGGCAGCGGCTGATTGTACGCCCCTGCACGCGCGCGCCTGCCCGCTGCGACCGATGGTCGCAGCCCGGGCCGCAGCCGCCGGGTCGGCTCAGATGATGCCGCCGCCCAGGCCCAGCCGGACGATGCCCACCACCACCACGATGCCGTTCAGCACCAGCCCGGCCCAGGCCCGGCCGCGCTTGCTGGGGTGGGTGAACAGGATGCCCAGCGCGGCGATGACCGCACCGACCGCCGCGAACGGAATCAGGAACCAGTTGCCCCAGCCCAGCAGCGGGATCAGGGCCAGCACCATCCACAGCAGGGCCAGGATGCCCCACAACAGACTGATCAATCCCATGCCAGGCTCCTTGAATGACGGTGGCGCCACCATAGCCCAGATCCGGGCCGTCGGCGCCGAACCTGACGCGTTCATCGGCCCATCTGTGCCGGCCATCGCAGCAGTGCCATGACGATCACCCGCAGGGTGCTAGCGTGGCAGTCAGAACGTTGGCACCGATTCAGTTGCCAGCGCCGATGATCGCGCCACGGACCACCGGTCCCTACCGAACAGGGGTGATGCATGAACATCCGATCGATTGCCGTACTCGGCGTACTGCTGGCCGTGGCCGGTTGCGCCAGCACGTCCAAAGTGATGCTGGGCCAGGCGCGTGCGCCGGTGGACCCGGCCAGCGTGCAGATCTATTCGACCCCGCCGGCCGGCTCGGTGGAAATCGCCCAGCTGGAATCGTCCAGCGCGGTTGGTTTCGGCACCCAGGGCCAGACCGATGCGGCGGTGATGCGGCTCAAGCGTGAAGCGGCCGCCCTGGGCGCCAACGGCGTGATCCTGATGGGCGTAGGCTCCAGCGGCTCGCCGGTGGGCATGTCGGTGGGCGGCGGCAGCTACGGCTCGCATGTGGGCGGCGGTGTCGGCATCGGCATTCCGACCACGCAGAAGCGCGCGGCCGGCGTGGCGATCTGGGTACCGAACCCGGCCGCACCCACGGCACCGGCGCGCCTGCCGACGCAGACGATCACGCCGACCCGGTAACCGGTAGGCCACGACCGTTGGTCGTGGCGGCCCCGCAACGGCGCACCGACCAACGGTCGGTGCCCACCGGCATTTGCCAGGTCAGCGTTTTGCAGGTGCCTTGTACTTCGGCACGAACACCTCGTTGACCGCCTGCGCCAGCTGGTCCGGCGGCAGCAGGCCCTGGTCGAGCAGGAAGTTGTTGAAGGCCAGACGGTCGAAACGCTTGCCCAGCGCCAGTTCGGTCTGCATGCGCAGTTCCAGGATCCGGGTATAGCCGTAGAAGTAGCTGCCGGCCTGGCCGGGCATGCGCACCATGTAGCGGTCCAGTTCCTGGGTGGCCATCGCCTTGGACAGGCCGACCTCGTCGATCAGCACGCGCTCGGCGTTGGCACGGTCGATCAGGCCCAGGTTGAGCATCGGGTCGAGCATGGCGCGCGCGGCCCGCAGCAGGCGGAACTGCAGCGCGATCAGCTGCCCGTCCAGCGGCTCGTACGGCACCATCTCCGCTTCGGCATACAGCGCCCAACCTTCGACGTTGACCGAGTTGAAGGCGAACATGGTGCGCGCCAGCGAGATGCCGCGTTCAACCATCGCGGTGAACTGCAGCTCGTGGCCCGGGCGGCCTTCATGCGCGCTCAGCGTCCAGGCCGCCGAACCGAAGTTGAAGTCGTCGTACTGCGCGGCCTTGTCGCCCGCAGCCGGGTTGCCCAGCGGCAGCACGAAGGTGCCCTGCTGGCCGGTGTTGCCCACCAGCGGCGCCGGCAGGAAGTGCGGGGCCGGCGAGGCCGCGCTTTCGGCGGCCGAGCCCAGGCGCATCTGCATCGGGCGCTGCGGCACGTCGACGATTTTTTCGCGGCGGATGATCGGGTCGATCGCATCGATCACGCCGCGGTAGTGGTGCTCCAGCTGGTCGTCGGCGATCTTGTCGCCCTTCAGCGCGCGCACCACCGCCACCGGATCGGTGGGGTCGGTCACCTTCAGGCCCTTGGCCTGCACCACCAGCGGCGACAGCTGGCGCATCGCCGAGCGGGTTTCCATGAATTCCAGCTGCGCACGCTGCATCAGCACCGCCGGGGCGATGTCGATGCCCACGCGCTTGAGCTGGTAGGCATACAGCGGCTCGGGCAGGCGCGCGTCGGTACGGGCCTTGGGCAGCACGTCCTTGCGGGTCCAGTCGCGGTACTCGCGCAGCTGGGTGGCAAGCGTCTTCAGCGTCTCGTCGGCGCCGGCCACCTTGTACTTGCCGAACAGCTGTTCGATGCCGGCGATGTAGGTGTCCACGTTGGCCAGCGACTGCTCGACCTCGATCTTTGTCGGTTGCAGCAGACCCTTGTCGGCCAGGCGCTCTTCATAGCGCTGGCGCGACAGCGTGGTCACCGGCTGGGTGCCGGGGGCCAGGCCGGCGTAGGCCTTCAGGCGATCGAGCGCCTTGGCGCGACGCTCGGCCGATACCTGGTCGGAAAGCAGCATGTTGATACCGCTGAACACCGTCTGCGGCGTGTCGGTCCACGGCAGCAGGTACTTCTCGTTGAGCTCGCTGCCTTCGATGTTCTGGCTGGCCGCGGCGATCATGATCGCCAGGTCCTGGCGCACGTTCGGGTCGCGCTCGGTGGCCAGCTTGGCCTGCAGTTCGCTGCGTGCCTTGGCCATGGCCGCACGGTAGCGGGCGCCGTTGTCCGGGCCGAAATCGGCGACCTTGTCGTCGTAGCCCGGCACGCCGAAGAAGCCGGTTTCCTCCGGCTGGAACGGGCCCTGCGCATCCAGCAGGATCTGCGCCAGCTGGTTGCTGCGGGTGACCCAGGCCGGGCTGGACGGCGCCTTGGCGGCGGCAGCCTTGGCGGCCAGGGCCGGGGGTGCGCTCAGCGCAGCGGGAACGGAAAGGGCCAACGCAACGGCAAGGACAAGCGGCTTCATGCACGACTCCCGGGAACGGATGCCTGCGACCCTACCCGGTCAGGACGGTACCGACAATCGGCCAAGGGTCATGGTGGGCGCACCGCCGGGCGCCTGTGCCCGACCTGCTGCGGCCGACGCCGCAGCAGGCGCTGCACTCACAGCATCGCCGTGAGGGGGCAGTCGCCGCGCGCGCGGCAGTCGCGCAGCGCACATTCCTGCGCGGCCTCGGCGTCGTCCAGTGCGGTCAGGTCGATCGGCTCGGACTGCCCGGCCAGCACGTACAGCATCGGGTAGTCCCATTCCCCCTGCTGGCGCGTGGCCTGCAGGAACATCCGCGCGTGGCCGCGCGGACCATTCAAGTGCACCAGGAACTGGCTGTGGCCACCGCCACCGGGCGCCGAACGCATGCTGCCGGCGGGTAGGAACCCGTCTTCGATGGGCTCACCCAGTACCGCTACCAGTTCCACGCTGCAGCGCGCGCGGCGCATGGCTTCCTGGTAGGGCTCGCTGCTGCGGCTCCAGTGCGCCCATTGGGTGACCGCCAGCCACACCACGGCCGCCGCCGCCGCGCTGGCCGACAGTACGGCCAACGGCATGGCCCAGCGCCAGTGTCGGCGCCACCATCCGGTGCCGGCACGGCGCGCCCCGGGAAGCGGGGGTGGCTGGTTCATCGGCGTCCTCCTTGTTATGCCGGTGATGCGGTGTACCGCAAGAGTTACGGTGCCAGGCAGCGCCCCAGGAAGTCCTCGGCCAGGCGGTAGCGGTGCAGCGCGTTGCTGCCCGACAGACCGTGCTTGGCGCCCGGGTAGGTCATCAGTTCGAACGGCTGCCCACGCTTCTGCAACGCACTCATCAGCGCGGTGGAGTTGGTGAACAGCACGTTGTCGTCGGCCATGCCGTGGATCAGCAGCAGGCGCGAGCGCAGGCCGTCGATGTGGGTCAGCACGCGTGCCTCTTCATAGCCCTTCGGGTTGTTGCCCGGCAGGTTCATGTAGCGCTCGGTGTAGTGGCTGTCGTACAGGCCCCAATCGGTGACCGGCGCGCCGGCCACGCCGCAGGCGTAGGTGTCCGACGCCTTGGCCAGCAGCATCAGGGTCATGTAGCCGCCGTTGGACCAGCCCTGCACGCCGATGCGCGCCGGGTCCACCCACGGCTGCTGCTTCAGCCAGGCCACGCCGCGCAGCTGGTCGGCCACTTCCACCGTGCCCTGCACGCCGTACAACGCGCCGCCGAAGTCGCGACCGCGACGCGGGGTGCCGCGGTTGTCCAGCGAGAACACCACGTAGCCCTGCTGGGCCAGGTACTGGTTGAACAGGTGGTCGCCGCGGCCAGGCCAGCTGTTGGTGACGGTCTGGCTGGCCGGCCCGCCGTACACGTACACCGCCACCGGATAGCGCTTGGCCGGGTCGAAACCGGCCGGCTTGATCAGGCTGTAGTGCAGTTCGGTGCGGTTGTCGGCGGCCTTCAGGGTGCCGAACTCGACCGGGCGCTGGGCCTCCAGGTAACGCGCATACGGGTGCTGCGGATCGGCCAGGTTGTTCTCCACCAGCGTGGCGATCTTCGTGCCATCGGCGCGGTGCAGCGAAATCTGCGGCGGGGTGGTGGTGTTGGACCAGCTGTCCACGTACACGCTGGCATTGCGCGCGAAGCTGGCGCTGTGCATGCCCGGTGCCTGGGACAGACGCTGCGGCGTGCCACCCTGCAGCGACACCGCATAGATCTGGCTCTCGCGCGGCGACTCCACACCAGCCCGGAAGTAGACCTTGCCGGCCGCTTCGTCCACCGCCAGCAGTTCGTCCACCGGCCAGTTGCCGGCGGTCAGCGCGGTAACGGTCTTGCCGTCATCGGAGATGCGGTAGAGATGCTCGAAACCGCTGCGCTCGGACGACCACACAAAGCCGCCCTGGGTGAGGAAACGCAGGCTGTTGTGCAGCGGCACCCAGGTCGTGGAGGTTTCGGTGACCAGCGTGTGCTGCTTGCCGCTGGCCAGGTCGACCTGGACCAGCGCCAGGTGCTTCTGATCGCGCGACTGGCGCTGGAAGGTCAGCCGTTGCGGATCGCGCCAGTCCACGCGCGCCAGATAGATGTCCGGGTCGGCCCCCAGGTTGACCCAGCGCGGTGCGGCATCGGCCTTGGGGGCAATCACGGCCAGCGTCACGGTGACGTTGTGGTCGCCGGCAGCGGGGTAGCGCTGTTCGATCATTTCGGTACGGTCGGCGTACATTTCGTAGCGCTTCTGCACCGGCACCGGGCGTTCGTCGATACGCGCAAACGCGATCGCCGAGTCGTCCGGGGCCCACCAGTAACCGGTGTGGCGGTCCATCTCTTCGTCGGCGACGAACTCGGCCACGCCGTTGCCGATGGTGTCGCTGCCATCGCGGGTCAGCTGGATCTGGCGGCCGCTGGCCAGGTCGATGACCCACAGGTTGCGCGCGCGCACGAAGCTGACAAAGCCGCCCTTCGGCGACAGCTTGGCGTCGGTGGCAAAGCCCTCCCCGTGGGTGAGCTGGCGCACCGCGGCCGTGCCTTGCTTGGACAGGTCATACAGGTACAGCTCGCCGCCCAGCGGGAACAGCAGGGTGTGGGCGTCGGGCGACCATTGGTAATCGACAATGCCGGTCATCGCGGCGATGCGCTGGCGCTCGCGGCGGGCCTTCTCTTCATCGCTGAGGGTTTCGGTGCCGGGCAGCACCACCTTGGAGTCCACCAGCAGCCGGGTCTGGCCGCTGGCGATATCGAAGCTCCACAGGTCCAGCTGGTTGCGGTCTTCCTGCTTGCCGCGCAGGAAACTCACCTGCGAGCCATCCGGGGCCACCTTGGGTTTCATCAGGGTCGGACCGGACAACGGCAGCGGACCGGTGATGGCCTCCAGGGTGAGTTTTTCAGCGTGGGCCATGGTGGTCGAAGCGAGCATGAGGGCGAGCGAGGCAAACAGGTGGCGCATGAAGGGTTCCGGCAAGCGACAGGTCCGCCCGTTGCCAAGGAAGGCATGGGGCGGTCAGCCCCCATCCTAACCAAGGCAGTGCGGGAAGGCAGCATGACCTTCTACCCGGGCGCGGCCGGAGCCCGGCGGCCTGGGCTCTGGCGGCAGGGCGCAGCCGGGCAGAGCCCGGCGCTACGGACCGAAGCGCCCCCACGTAGAGCGGGGCTCTGCCCCGCTGCCCTGGGCTCGGCGGCAAGGCGCAGCCGGGCAGAGCCCGGCTCTACGGACCGAACCGCGCCCCTGCGTAGAGCGGGGCTCTGCCCCGCTGCCTTGGGCTTCGGCGGCAAGGCGCAGCCGGGCGGAGCCCGGCGCTACGGGGTTTGTCAGCGCTGGCCGAACAGGTGCTTGCGCTCGGCGTCGCTGAGCGGCTTGCCGGCATCGGGGTTCACCTGCTGGCGCAGCGCATAGGCGCGCTGGGTGGCCGGCCGGGCCGCAATCGCCTCATGCCAGCGCTTGAGGTGCGGGAAGGCGGCAAAGTCCACGGGCAGCTTGTCGTATGCGCCAATCCACGGGTAGCTGGCCATGTCGGCAATGCTGTACGCCTCGCCCCCCAGGTACGCACTGTTGGCCAGGCGCTTGTCCATCACCCCGTGCAGGCGGCGCACTTCATTGTTGTAGCGCTCGATGGCATAGGGAATCTGCTCGGGCGCGTACACATTGAAATGGCCCATCTGCCCGCTCATCGGGCCCAGCCCGGCCATCTGCCAGAACAGCCACTCCAGCACCGCCACGCGGCCACGGCTGTCGGCCGGCAGGAAGCGACCGGTCTTCTCGGCCAGGTACAGCAGGATCTCACCGGATTCGAACACGCTCTGCGGCGCGCCGCCATCGGCAGGCTGGTGGTCGACCAGCGCGGGCATCTTGTTGTTGGGCGAGATGGCCAGGAATTCCGGCTTGAACTGGTCGCCGGCGCCGATGTTGACCGGCTTGATCTGGTACGGCAGGCCCAGCTCTTCCAGCAGCAGCGTGACTTTGTGGCCATTGGGGGTGGGCCAGTAATACAGATCGATCATGGCGACAGCACTCGCGGATGAGGAACACCGAGTCTAGTGCGTCAGTTGGGTGGCAGGGTCACGGCGGACCCGTTACCCTGCCGCGTCTCCCGCAACGCAGCATTCCAGCATGAGCCCCACTCCCCGGCCCATCAGCCCCCTGTCCTCCCTGATCTTCGCCTCGCGCTGGCTCCAGCTGCCGCTGTACCTGGGCCTGATCCTGGCCCAATGCGTCTACGTGTTCCTGTTCGGCAAGGAGCTGTGGCACCTGCTGCACCAGGCCAATGCCATGGGCGAACAGGAAATCATGCTGCTGGTGCTGGGCCTGATCGACGTGGTAATGATCTCCAACCTGCTGGTGATGGTGATCGTGGGCGGCTACGAAACCTTCGTCTCGCGCCTGCGCCTGGAGAACCACCCCGACCAGCCGGAGTGGCTCAGCCATGTCAATGCCAGCGTGCTCAAGGTGAAACTGGCGCTGTCGATCATCGGCATCTCCTCGATCCACCTGCTCAAGACCTTCATCGCCTCCGGCAACCTGGACGGTCTGCCGTTGTGCAGCAGTCCCGATTACATCCTGGCCGTGCAGACCGCGATCAAGACGATTGGCCCGAGCGCCGAAGCCGCGTTCAAGTGCACCACCATGACCTCCACCGGCGTGATGTGGCAGACCATCATCCATTGCGCCTTCATCCTGTCGGCCATCGGCATCGCCTACACCGACAAGCTGATGAGCGGCACGCCCAGCAAGGCGTCGGCGCACTGACACTTGCCGGGCGGCGCCGGCATCGGTCACGATGCCGGCCTGCCCTCGCCGTCCGGCCCCTGGCTGGCCGGGGTGATGCTAGATTGCACACCTGCAGTACCGCCGTGGACGCCGGGAAACGTCCATCGGCCTCGGCCAGCCTGACCGCATCGGGCCTTACGTACCGTCGTATTCAAAGGGGAGTTGGATGTCGCACGTCAACACGATTGCCACGCTGCGCCGGCTGGCGCCGCTGGCCCTTCTGGTCGCTCTGGCTGCCTGTTCAGGCAAGGACGAACCGGCGCCGGCCGCGCCCGCCGCTGCCCCCGCTGCCGCACCGGTTGCAGCACCTGCCGTGTCGGCCAAGGTGCAGTCGATGGGCACCGAGGAACTGCGCGACCTGGCCAGCAAGGCCCTGCGCGAGAACCGCATGTACGCCCCGGCCGGCGACAACGCCATCGAGTACTACCTGGCGCTGCGCGACAAGACCCCGGATGACGCCTCGGTCAAGAGCGCGCTCACCGACCTGCTGCCCTACACCCTGATCGCCGCCGAACAGAGCCTGGGCCGTGAGGACTTCGCCGAGTCGCAGCGGCTGGTCGCGCTGATCGAGAAGGTGGACGCCACCGCACCGGCCCTGCCGCGCCTGAAGCAGGGCATCAGCGGCGGCATGCAGACCGCCCTCAAGCGCACCCAGGAAGAGACCGACAAGGTCAAGAAGGACGCCGAGAACCGCACCAAGCAGCTGGCCGACCAGCAGCGCCTGGCCCAGCAGCAGGCGGTCGAAGCCGAAGCGGCCCGCACCATTGCCGCCCAGCAGGATGCCGCGCGCCGCGACGGCGAACGCCAGGATGCCGAGCGCCAGGCCAGCGCCCGCCGCGAGGCCGAGCAGCGCCAGCAGACCGCCGCCGCCCAGCAGGCCGCCGCGGCCCGTCAGGCCGCCACCCCGGCGGCAGCGGCACCGAGCCTGCGTCCGGTCAGCACCCCGGCCCCGCGCTACCCGGCCGAAGCACTGCGTTCGGGTACCTCCGGCGAAGTGCTGGTGGAAATCACTGTCGGCACCGACGGCTCGGTCACCAACGCCCGCGTGCTGCGCGCCACGCCGTCGCGCGTGTTCGATCGCGAGGCGCTCAACGCGGTCAAGCGTTGGAAGTTCGAACCGGTGGGCGCCCCAGTGACCACCCGGCGCACGCTGGCGTTCGCGCCGGGCGGCTGATCGGTTTCGATAGTGACTTGCAGAAAGGCCCGGAGCGATCCGGGCCTTTTTTGTTTTTTGCGGGTGGGCTTCTACCGCCAGAGTTGGCGATCCAGGTGGCGCTGGCGTGCCCGTGCGTAGATGGCAGGATCACTGGCGAACTCGGCCATGAATCGGGGTTCCGGCAGCGCGTAGGGATCGTGGGGCGCAATAGCGCATTCGGCTTCGATCTCCGGCGAGAAGACTGGGGCCTTGCAGGTCTTGAAGGTCAGCCAACGGCTGAGCGTTAACGCGCCGTAGACCGGCAACATCAACGTGTAGCGCAGCGGGAAGAGCGCGGTGCCCATCATCAGGCACACCAGCATCCAGTGGTTGCGCAAGGTGGGCCGGGTGGACAGCGTGATGACGCGATCCAGCGGGTCGTCGAAGCACGTCTCCGGACCCTCCTGCATGTAGCGACAGATCAACGCCCATTCTTCCCGGATGTCCTGGTCGTGATCCCAGAAGTGGCCGATGGTGAAGGTCTGCTGCACTTGACGGTTGCGATCAAGCAGGTGGCAGCGAAGGTCGCGCAGATTGGGGTCCTGGCCGCCACGGCCGATGTGGAAGAAGGCGAAGGACGACCCCCATGGCACGACCACGACGCCGCCCGGGCCGTTGTGACGGAAGAAGTAGATCTTGCGGGTGATGCGGTTGAAGCGGACGGGATAGTGCGTGTACTGGAAGAGGTCTTTGCGCAAATGAATGAACCACAAGAACGCGCATGGCCCGCATGAACACGTAGTGATCAGCACGACCATCAGCGCCGTTAGCACATGATCATCTGCCAACGATCTCAAAAGCGCATGGACTGTCCAGATACCTACGGAAATTGCGGCGACCATGAAACACACCGACATCAAGGTCGCGGCCATACCTTTCACCTTGAAGGTTCTGTTTACGAACTCGATATATGTCGAGTTGCACGCAATCAAGCCAAGTGCGTCATCCGGGATGAATGTCCCTGGGTTTTCAATATCAAGCTTTCCGTGAACCTCCTGCGGACAGAGGCCTTTGTGAAGGCTGAAATGCGGATACCAGCCTGTGAGCACTCACTGTCTCCTCAGCTTCTCAAGTTCCGCCATCTGTAGGCTCAGGTGGGTGAACGCGCCTTTATTGTTCGAGCCGAAGTGGAGCGCCTTATCGAGCCAGCGCTCAATTTCATCCGGCTTGAACCACGCCACGACAATGGTCACCGTTGCAGCAATGAGCATCAGAGCTATTGCAACCGGCACCGCCCAGCCAAAGAGCATCATGAGCGCCGCGAAAGCAGTTGCGAGTCCGCTGAAAATCATCAGGCCACCATAGACTTTATCCAGAGAGAAGTCGCTTATTCCTTCCGTGATTGTCAAGGCTCCGAGGATCATTCCCGCTACCCCGCTCAGTATGCGTCGCGGGCTTCACAGTTTTTCTATTTCGATTTGTGGATGACTCGCGAGCTTCCATATGACATGCCTATCCGTGCCACGAACATCCAACGCTCCACAGCGCTGCGAAAGGTCAGTGCGCGATGACACGCTGCGCATGACCGGCGCGCCGCGCAGGTAGCGCCGTCACCGGTGCTGTTCCACCAGCTGTCGCAGCGCTGCATCTTTCGGCACCAGCACGTCGAACAGGCCGAGGGCGTGCAGGCCGGGCAGCAGCGCCAGCAGGTCGCGCTCGGCGGCGTTGCGCGCCGCGGGGTCCTGATCGGCATCGAGGAGGATCGTCGCATTGGCCAGGAACGCGCCGACGCTTCCCTTGCGCACGGTGATGCCGGCGCGTTGCACATGGTTGTGGTCATCCGGCAGCAGGTCTTCAGGTCGCATCGGGGCACGCTCCAAGGGGGGGAATGCCAGTATCCAAGGACCGCAACGGCGGTTCTGTCGTATAACTGCCACCTGATATGGCAGATCCGACACATCCCGCCCTGCTCGACCCGGCGCTGGCCGATGCGCCCGCGGGCCCGCTTCTGTTCGCTGCCCACACGGTCCGGCGTGGCGGCCGGGCCGGTCCACGGCGCACACCGCGCCACCAGCATGCGCGTGGGCAACTGCTGGGCGCCGACAGCGGCCTGATGCAGATCGACGTGGGGGCCACGCACTGGCTGTTGCCGGCCGGCCACCTGGCCTGGATTCCGCCTGACCTGCCGCACGCGTTGCTGGCGCCACAGGGCTTTGAGGGGTGGAGCCTGTACTTCAACGCAGCCGCCAGCGCGCTGCTGCCCGACCAGCCCCGGATCCTGGCACCGGGGCCGCTGCTGCAGGCCGCCATCCAGCGCGCGCAGCAGTGGCCGCCCGGTCCGTTGGATGCTGCACAGCGACGCCTGGCAGGGGTGATCGTGGATGAGATCGCCACCCACCCGGCGTTGCCGTTGGCCCTGGCACATCCGCAGGATCGACGGTTGCGACGCGTGGCCAGCGCGTTCGCCGCCCACCCCGAGGACAACCGCAGCGTCGAGCACTGGGCAGCGTTCGCCGGCCTGTCCAGCCGCACGCTCACCCGCCAATGGCAGCGCGAAACCGGTATGGGGCTGTCGCGCTGGCGGCAACGGCTGCGGGTGCTGCATGCGCTGCCCCGGCTGGCGGCAGGTGACACGGTCACGCGTACCGCGTTGGCGCTGGGGTATGAGACCACCAGCGCGTTCATCGCGGTATTCAAACGCGAACTGGGCGATACACCGGCGCGGTATGCGCGGGATGCACGCGGATGAGAGCGGCCGACGGGGCGATGGCGCACTCGCCATCGCCCCGGTGTGCTCAGCCCGAAATGGCCAACCGCTCCTGGTGGTAACGGCGCACCGCCGCATACCACAGCACCGCGGCAAGGCCGAAGCCGGCGGCCAGATAGACGGCCCACATCTGCATGCTGATCGCTTCGTGGCGGATGATCTTCAGCAGCATCTGGTTCTGCGCCAGGAACGGCACCGCGAACTGCCACAGCTCGCTCTTCAGCGGGTACACCATCAACGCGTAGCCGGGCAGCATCGGCAGCAGCATCAGCCAGGTCATGTGGCTCTGGGCTTCCTTCATGCTCTTGGCCGCGGCCGACAGGAACGTCAGCAGCGAGGTGCCGATGAACAGCATCGGCAGCATGATCAGCAGCATCTGCAGCATCGGCAGGAAGCCCATGTTGAGCTGTCGCCCCGCCCCGCTGCTGGAGAGCTGCGCACTCAGTTTGAACGCGAGCAAGGTGAGCAGCAGCGACGCCATGCCCACCACGCAGGCGGCGACGATCTTGCCACTGACAATCGCGCTGCGGGAGGCCGGGGTGGCCAGCAGCGGTTCCAGCGACTGGCGCTCGCGCTCACCGGCGGTGGTGTCCATCACCAGGTAGGCACCGCCCAGGAACGAGGTGATGGTCAGCAGCACCGGCAGCAGGAACGACAGCACCTGGCCGCGCTTGGCTTCGGCAGTGGCCAGGTCCTGGGTGGCCAGATCCAGTGGCCGCGCGACCTGGGCATCCACGCCACGGGCAAGCAGGCGCAACGCGCCCACCTGCTGGTTGTAGCCGGCCAGCGCGGTCTGCAGGCGCATGCTGGGGATGTCGGCGGCGCGGCGGGTGCTGTCCTTGACGATCTCCACCAGCGCCGGGCGGCCTTCGGCCCAGTCCTTGCCGAAGTCCGGGCTGATCCGCAGCGCGACGTCGATCTGCTGGTCACGGATGGCCGCGGTCAGATCCTTGGGCGCATCGACCGCGTTGAGCCCCTGCGCGGCCAGGAAGCGCACCAGGTTGGGGGCGTTCTCGCGGCCGATGGTGGCGATGTCCAGCGGTTTGTCGATCTGGGTCTTGACCCGGCTTTCGGCCAGCTTGCCCATGCCCAGGATCAGGATGGGATACAGCAGCGGGCCCAGCAGCAAGGTAAGGGCGAGGGTGCGGCGGTCGCGGGAAAGATCGCGCAGTTCCTTGCGCATCACGGTCAACAACGTGCTCAACGAACTCATGCGTGCAATCCTTCTTCCGAACCGATCACCTTGACGAAGGCATCTTCCAGGTTGTCTTCCCCGGTCTGTGCACGCAGCTCATCGGCGCTGCCGGCCGCCATGACCGTGCCGTGGGCGATGATCACGATGCGATCGCACAGCGCGGCCACCTCCTGCATGATGTGGCTGGAGAAGATCACGCAGCGGCCCTCGTCGCGCAGGCCGCGCAGGAAGCCGCGCAGCGCGCGCGTGGTCATCACGTCCAGGCCGTTGGTGGGTTCATCCAGGATCACGTTGCGCGGATCGTGCACCAGCGCGCGGGCGATGGCGGTCTTGGTGCGCTGGCCCTGCGAGAAACCGTCGGTCTGGCGGTCCAGGATGTCGTCCATGTCCAGTGCCTTGGACAGCACCTGGGTGCGCGCGCGGATCTGCGCGGCGCTCATGCCGTGCAGTTGCCCGAAGTAGGCGATGTTCTCGCGGGCGGTCAGGCGCTTGTACACACCACGCGCGTCGGGCAGCACGCCCAGCCGGCGGCGCACCGCGACCGCGTCGGCGGACGCGTCGATGCCATCCACCAGCACGCGGCCCTGGTCGGGCGTCATCAGCGTGTACAGCATGCGCATGGTGGTGGTCTTGCCGGCGCCGTTGGGGCCGAGCAGGCCGGTGATCTGGCCGTCCTCGGCCTGGAAGCCGACGTTCTCCACCGCCTTGATCAGGCCGGTCTTGGTCTTGAAGGCTTTGTGCAGGTTCTCGGCGACGATCATGGTTCCCATCCGTTGAACGAGGTGAAGGCCGGCACCGGGCTCAGCGAGTCCAGGCAGGTGGCGTCAAGCGATTTGGCATCTGCCTTGTCCATGAACTGGCCCAGCAGGCGCGGCATGCAACCGGCGTTGAGGGTGCCGTGGCCCTGGCCCTTGGCGATCAGGTGGCGGCCGTTGGGCAGCGTCTTGAGCACCTGCTCGGCGTAGCGCGGCGGGGTGACCGGATCGAACTGGCCCGACAGCAGCAGCACCGGCAGGTCGCTCGTCAGCGGCGCGGTGAAATCCTTCGGGCGCGTGCCCACCTTCCAGCCCGGGCAGGCGGCGAAGAACATGCGCGCCACTTCCGGACCGAGCAGGCGATCGCTTGTGGCCGGCTCCTGGTAGCGGTCGGCATCCTCGGCGCAGATCACCGACCACTGCATGCCACGGTTCATCTGCACGCCCAGCGAGCGGCTGGCCATCCTGCTCAGCGACATCAGCGGGGCGTAGCGGCCATGCGCGGCTTCATCCAGCACCACCGGCAGCAGCGAGGACAACTCGGGCATGTAGGAGAACATGAAGGCCAGGCCGGTGACCGAATCGGACGTCAACACATCGCGCTTGGTTTCGGCGGTCCCCGGGTCGCGGTACTCGACCTCGACCGGGGCTTTGGCCAGCGCGTCCATGACGTTCTTCAGCTGGGTGCGCGTATCGACCGGGAAGCGCTTGGCGCAGGCGGCATCCTTCCTGCACTGCGCCGCCTGCAGGTCGATGGCGGCTTCAAAGGTGTTGGCGAAATCACCGCCAACTACCACGTCGTTCGGGGCCACCCCGTCGATCACCACCGCACGGGTGTGCTGCGGGTAGTGCGCGGCGTACTGCTGGGCCACGCGGGTGCCGTAGGACCCGCCGATCAGGTTGATCTTGTCCACGCCCAGCGCCGCACGCACGGTGTCGATGTCGGCGATGGCCTGGGTGGTGGTGTAGAAGCGGGTGTCGGCGCGGCTGGCCAGCGACGTGGCGCACTGCGCGGCGAAGTCGGCAATGGCCTGGGTGGTCGGGGCGATGGTGTCGTCCAGCGCCATTTCCTTGCCGTCGGCCCCCACGCAGGTGAGCGGGTTGGATTTGCCGGTGCCGCGCTGGTCGACCAGGATGATGTCGCGCTGCTTGCGCACTTCGCGCAACGCCACGTTGATCACCGCAGCCACTTCGGTCGCTGCCTGGCCCGGTCCACCGGCCAGGAAGAACACCGGGTCGCCCTTGCCCTCGCCTTCGTTGCTGGTATCCAGCCAGGCAATGTTCAACCCGATCTTGCGGCCGTCCGGCGCGGCCGGGTTCTCGGCCACCTGCAGGGTGGCGCATTGCGCTTCCACGTTGTCGCTGGCCTGGGTGCTGGTCAGCGTGCACGGCTTGAACGTCAGGTGTCCGTATTGACGTTGCGCGGCTTCCGGGGTGGCCTCCGGTGTGGCCTGGCAGGCGGCCAGCAGCAGCAAGGCTGCACCGGTCGCCAAGGGACGGCAGGAAACTCGCATGTTCGATCGCATCCTGGATTGAAGGGTCTCAGCATGCCATGACGAAGGGGCGCGCTGGATGTGACCAGCGCGGTACCGGTGGCACGGGCGGCGTGCGCCGGCCAGGCTCAGGCAGGCAGTGGCACCGCACTGACAGTGCGATCGCGGCCGTCGGCCTTGGCCTGGTAGAGCGCCCGGTCGGCGGCGGCCAGCAAGGCCGCCAGGTCGTGCGCGCCGGTGCCGACCGCCAACCCGATGCTGGTGGTGACCGTGACCGGCATGTCGCCCACGTAGGCGGGGTGCGCCTGCAGCTGCGCGCGAATGTAGGCGGCGTGTTGGAGGGCACGGGCATGGTCGGCACCCGGCAGCAGCACCACGAACTCCTCGCCGCCGTAGCGGCCCAGCAGCGGCTGCTGGCTGGCCAGGCAGTTGGCCACGACCGAGGCGAAGTGGTGCAGCACCTGGTCGCCCGCGATATGCCCCCAGCGGTCGTTGACCTGCTTGAAGTGGTCCACGTCCAGCAGCAGCAGGGCCAGCGGTTGCTGCTGCCGCTGGCACTGCTGCAGGCACGCCTGGCCATCGGCCAGCACCGCGCCGCGGTTGAGCAGGCCGGTGAGCCCGTCGGTGCGTGCCACGCGGCGCAGGTCGACCAGCATCTTCTCCACCAGCAGCAGGACCAGCGCGAAGCAGCGGGCCAGTTCCAGGAAAATGCCCGCGAGGTAGGTGGCGAACATCGGCGCGCCGGCCCGGAAGATGTCCTGTCCGGCATCGGGCGCCACCGGCAGCCACAGCCGCACCACGTACACCCCCGCTTCGGCCGCGAAGATGGCCGCGGCCAGCCGGCAGCTGGTGCGCTGCTCGGGCGGTGCATGGCGCACCAGCATCCAGGCCATCCAGCTGTTGATCAGCACCGCGAACAGGCTGGCCACGTTGAGCCGGACCGCCAGGTTCGGGAACGGCACCACGAACACCACGATGCCGGCCACGTATGCCCCGGCCAGCAGGGCCGGCTGCCAGGCCGGCAGCCGTCGCTGCAGGTGGCGCGCCACGCCGTACAGCATCAGCACCGCCGACAGCGCCAGTACGGCGTTGCCGAAGATCACCAAAGGCACGACGGGCAGCTGGGCGCGCAGCGCCACCGAGGTCAGGCTGAGCGCCAGCAGCCACAGGCTGGCCGTCCACAGCCGCAGCGCCGGTTGCCCGCGCAGGACCAACAACAGCAGTGAGAAGCCCAGCGCGATGCCCAGGCACAGCAGGTAGCCGAGCACGGCGACGGTGGGGAAATCCAGGGTCATGCGGCCTCGCGCCTCAGGGCGGCGCGCGCATCTTAGCGCGCGCCGCACCGGTTACTTGCTGCTGACGTACTTCTCGCGCCGCACCTGCGGGGTCGGCAGGCCGGCGTCCTTCAGGGACTCGAAGGTGGCATCGACCATGTCCGGGTTGCCGCACAGGTAGGCGATGTCGGTGGCCGGGTTCGGTGCGAACTCGGCCAGGTGCTGCTGCACGTAGCCGTGGCGCACGTCCGGATGCGGGTTGTCGGGCAGCTCGCGCGACAGGCACGGCACGTAGCGGAAGCCCGGGTGGGCGGCCGCGAAGGCATAGAAGTCGTCGCTGTAGAGCAGCTCGGTGGGGGTGCGGGCGCCCTGCAGCAGCACCACCTCCACCCCGCGCTCGGCCATGGCGGTGGCCAGCAGCGGCAGCATCGACCGGTACGGGGTGACCCCGGTGCCGGTGGCGATCAGCAGGTAGCGGGCGTTGTGGTCGCCCGGCTGCAGGCAGAACCGGCCGAACGGGCCGCTGGCGGTGACGTGGCCGCCGATGTCCAGGCCCTCGAACAGGGCCGTGGCGGCGCCGCCGGGGACGAAACTGACCGCGATATCGACCGCTTCGCCCGCGCCGAGGGCGTGGTTGTGAATGGTGGCCAGCGAGTAACTGCGCTTGGTGGCGGTGCCGTCGGCGTACTCGAAATGGACCTGGATGAACTGCCCGGGCTGGAAATCCAGCGGCTGGCCGTCATCACGCAGGAACTGGTAGTGGCCGACGGTCGGGGCCAGCATGCGCCGGTCGACCAGTTTGAGGGGGAATTGGGCAGGCACGACTTTTCGGGACAGTGTGTAGCCGGGGCAAGCCCTCGGGGTCTTCTATAATAGCCGCTCCCCGCCCCTATCCAGCGCCAGCCCATGGGCGCGAAGGCAAGAGCTTGGCTTCCCAGAACACTCCCGCGCCCACCGCCGCCCCCGCCCTGCGGGTGCGTGACCTCCGCAAGACCTACGACAACGGCACCCAGGCCCTGAAGGGCGTCTCGCTGGACGTGGCCCCGGGCGACTTCTTCGCCCTGCTGGGCCCCAACGGCGCCGGCAAGTCGACCCTGATCGGCATCATCAGCTCGCTGGTGAACCTCAGCGAGGGCCAGGTCGAGGTCTTCGGCAGCGACCTGGTGCGCAACCGCAGCGCCACGATGCGCCTGATCGGCCTGGTACCGCAGGAAATCAACTTCAACCTGTTCGAAAAGCCCTTCGACATCCTGGTCAACTACGCCGGCTTCTATGGCGTGGCCCGTGCCGAGGCCGAGAAGATGGCCGAAGAGGAGCTCAAGCGCGCCCACTTGTGGGAGAAGGCGCAGGTGATGAGCCGCACGCTGTCCGGCGGCATGAAGCGCCGGCTGATGATCGCCCGCGCGATGATGACCCGCCCGCGCCTGCTGATCCTGGACGAGCCCACGGCCGGGGTGGACATCGAGATCCGCCGCGACATGTGGCGGGTGCTCAAGGAGATCAATGCCGCCGGCACGACGATCATCCTGACCACGCACTACCTGGAAGAAGCCGAGCACCTGTGCCGCAACCTGGCCATCATCAATCACGGCCAGATCGTCACCCAGGGGCCGATGCGTGAGCTGCTGGCCAAGCTGGACGTGGAAGGCTTCCTGTTCGACATCGACGGCAGCCTGCCGGCCGAGCTGCCGGTGATCGAAGGCGCCACGCTGATCGCCACCGACGGGCACACGCTGGACGTGGACATGCCGCGCGCGATGGACCTCAACCGGGTATTTGAAGCCTTGAACGCGGCCGGTATCCGGGTGCGTTCGATGCGGACCAAGAGCAACCGCCTGGAGGAGCTGTTCGTGCGCCTCACCGGCAACCAGGAGAATGCGGCATGAGCACCACCCCTACCCCGGTCCTGACCGACGGCCAGCGCAACCGCATCGCGTTGATGACGATCGTGCGCCGCGAAGTGGCGCGCATCCTGCGCATCTGGGGCCAGACCCTGGTGCCGCCGGCGATCACCATGACGCTGTATTTCCTGATCTTCGGCGGCCTGATCGGCTCGCGCGTGGGCGACATGGGCGGCTACACCTACATGCAGTTCATCGTGCCGGGCCTGGTGATGATGAGCGTGATCCAGAACAGTTACGGCAACATCAGTTCGTCATTCTTCGGCGCCAAGTTCGGCCGTCACGTGGAGGAGCTGCTGGTCAGCCCGATGCCGAACTGGGTGATCCTGTGGGGGTATGTGTCCGGTGCGGTGCTGCGCGGGTTGATGGTGGGCGTGATCGTGCTGATCATCGCGATGTTCTTCACGCCGGTGCGCATTCCGCACCCGCTGGTGACGCTGACGACGGTGCTGCTGGGCGCGACGATTTTCTCGCTGGCCGGGTTCATCAATGCGGTGTACGCGAAGAAGTTCGATGATGTGGCGATCGTGCCGACCTTCATCCTGACCCCGCTGACCTACCTGGGCGGTGTGTTCTATTCGGTGCAGCTGCTGCCGACGTGGGCGGAGGCGGCGACGCACGCGAATCCGATTTTCTACATGGTCAATGCGTTCCGCTATGGGCTGCTGGGCACCAGTGATGTGCCGCTGTGGGTGGCGTATGCGCTGATGATCGGCTTCGTGGTGGCGCTGACGGCGCTGGCACTGTGGTTGTTGAAGCGGGGCGTGGGGATGCGGAGCTGAGGGGTGTTTTGCCGGGCCTGCGGCCCGGCGGCCCGCTTTACTGCCACTGCCACTGCTGAAGCAACGTCAACTGCGGCTCTGGATTGAATCGGGGTAGGCGGTTGCGAGGTTCCGGTAGTGCCGGCCGCTGGCCGGCAACCTCGCGGCAATTATTGTTTCTGTGGAGCCGGGCGTTTGCCCGGCTCTTTTCGTATGCGATTGGATGAATTGTGAAATCTGGGGGAGAGGAATTCGGGTGTTGACGCGCGGTGGTCTCGGCCGTGCGCTGGGCACTTCGGCTTTTGCAATTGATGGGGTTGCACTGTGTGATGGCCGCCGTGCTCGAAATCCATCGGTCCTGCTCACGAAGGCGCTCCGCCAACCGCCACATAGCGCCCTGCGGGTGCCGCAAAACTCCGGCACAATCGCAGGGTGAATCCCCCAACTGCAGTGAGCGTGCGATGCGTATCCTGATCCTCGGCGCCGGTGGTACCGGTGGTTATTTTGGTGGTCGGCTGGCCCAGGCCGGTGTGGATGTGACCTTCCTGGTGCGTCCCGCGCGTGCGGCGCAGCTGGCGGCCGAGGGGCTGGTGATCCGCAGTCCGCTTGGCGATGCCCGCTTCCCGGTGGCGCATGTCACGGCCGATGCGCTGCCTGCGTTGGCGGCGGCGCAGCCGTTCGACCTGGTGATCCTGAGCTGCAAGGCGTACGACCTGGACAGTTCGATCGAGGCGATTGCCCCGGCGATGGGGCCGCGTACGACGCTGTTGCCGATCCTCAACGGGTTGCACCACTACGCGGCACTGGATGCGCGTTTCGGGCGCGATGCGGTGCTGGGCGGGCTGTGTTTCATCAGTGCGACCAAGGCCGCCGATGGCGCAGTGCTGCACCTGGCGCCGGCGGCCAAGCTGACCTTCGGCGAGCGCGACGGTACCGGCAGCAGCGCGCGGGTGCTGGCGCTGGCGGCGGCGTGCGTGCAGGCGAACGTGGACCATGTGGCCAGCGATGCGATCGGGCAGGAGCAGTGGATCAAGTACACGTTCCTGACCACCCTGGCGGCGGCGACGTGCCTGATGCGCGCCGATGTGGGCACGATCGTGGCCACCGACGATGGCGCGGCGATCGTGCGTGGGCTGTATGACGAATGTCTGGCCGTGGCCGATGCCGCGGGCGAGCCGATTCCGGCCAAGGCGCGCGAGATCGCGTTGACGGCCACGACCCAGCCCGGCTCGGCGTTGAAGGCGTCCATGCTGCGCGACCTGGAAGCGGGCCAGCAGGTGGAGGCCGAGCAGATCGTGGGCGACATGCTGGCGCGTGTACGTGCCGCCGGGCAGGCAGCCCCGCTGCTGGCGGTGGCCTACAGCCACCTGCAGGCCTACCAGCGCCAGCGCGGCGCCTGACCATGCAGATGGCCGCGCCGGCGCACGTGCTGGTGCTGGGCATGGGCTACAGCGGGCGGCACCTGGCCGCCCGGCTGCAGGCCCAGGGCATCGCATGCAGCGGCACCGTGCGTGACCCTGGCACCGCCCCCGATGACGGACTGACGCGGTATCGGCTGGCCGAGGGCGTGCCGGTTGATGAGGAGCTACGCGCGGCGCTCCGGCGCGCGGACGCGATCGTGTGCAGCGTGCCGCCGGAGGACGCGGGCGACCCGGCGCTGCGCCTGCTCGCCGATGCACTCCACGACAGCCCCGCGCTGCGCTGGGTGGGTTATCTGTCCTCGACGGCGGTCTACGCCGACCGCGACGGAGGCTGGGTGGACGAACAGGCCCGTGCCGATGCGGACGACGCCACCGCCCTGCGACGGTTACGTGCGGAGCAGCAGTGGCGTGCGTTCGCGCAGGCACGCGGTATCGCCTCGGCGGTGTTCCGCCTGCCCGCCCTGTACGGTCGGGGGCGCAACGCGCTGGTGCAGCTGGCGCAGGGCAAGGCCCGGCATGTGGTCCGGCCCGGGCTGGTGTTCAACCGGCTGCATGTGGAAGACCTGGCCGCTGCGGTGCTGGCGGCGATGCAGCGTCCGCAGGGGCACGCGCTGTATCTGCCGGCCGACGACGCGCCGGCCCCGCCGCAGGACGTGCTGGCGCATGCCGCGTTGCTGAGTGGCCTGCCGCTGCCCGCCGCGCAGGCCTGGGATGACCCGGCTGTCCCCGCCTCGCTGCGACGCTTCTACGCCAGCAACAAACGCATCGACAGCCGCGGCACGCGCGCGGCCTTGCAGTGGCAGCCCCGCTTCGCGACCTACCGCGACGGTCTCGCCGACGCCTGGGCAAGCGGCGACGGCCACCGGTAGCCCACGACCGTTGGTCGTGGGGGATGTATCAGGCCGCGTCAGGCAACCGGAAGAACGCGCGCGTGGCCGCCGTCGCGTTGGCGGCCGTGGTCTCCACGTCTTCGCCCCGATCGCGCGCCAGCTCCTCGACGATGTGCGACAGGAACATCGGCTCGTTGCGGCGGTCCTTGGGCATCGGCTTGAGCGAGCGCGGCAGCAGGTACGGCGCGTCGGTTTCGATCATCAGGCGGTTGGCCGGGATGTGCTTCACCAGCTCGCGCAGGTGGCCGCCACGGCGTTCGTCGCACAACCAGCCGGTGATGCCGATGTACCAGTCCTGGTCCAGGTAGTCGAACAGCTCCTGGCGCTCGCCGGTGAAGCAGTGCACCACCGCCGCGCCCAGTCGGCCCTCGAAGTTCTTCATCTGCGCCATGAAATCGGCGTGGGCATCGCGCTGGTGCAGGAACAGCGGCTTGCGCGCGCCATCGGCAGCCACTATGTCGGCCGCCAGCTGCAGCTGGCGCTCGAAGGCGCGGTGCTGGGCCGGGCGCGGGGCGAAGTCACGGAAGTAGTCCAGCCCGCACTCGCCCACCGCCACCACTTCGGCATGCGCATGCAGCGCGCGCATGTCCGCATCGCATTCGTCGGTGTATTCCACCGCGTGGTGCGGGTGCACGCCGGCGGTGGCATACAGGAAGCCGGGATGCTGGCGCGCCAGCGCCAGCGCCATCGGCGAATGCTCGCGGCTGGCGCCGGTGATGATCATCTGTGCCACCCCCGCCTCGCGGGCACGCGCCAGCACGGCGTCGCGGTCGCGGTCGAAGGAGTCGTGGGTGAGGTTGGCGCCGATATCGATCAGTTGCATGGGGGAGCTACAAGGCAGGTAACCCGGCCATTGTAGCCCGCGGTCCGGCAGGCACCCGTGGCCCGGGGGCTACTGCGCCGGCGCGTGGCCGGGCGCTTGCACCTGCCACACGCCCGCCAGCATCTGCAGGCGGAGCGTGCGCTGTTCACTGCCCTGGGTGAGGGTGACCTCAAGCACGTGCAGGTCATCACTGGCCGTGGACAGCGCGATCAGGCCCGGCTGCAGGGGCATCACCACCTGGCCCTGCTCGGTATACAGGGCCGAGCGGGTGTCTTGAGTTACCACGAACAGCGACTGTCCTGCCTCGCTGTCGTCCACCTGTTGGATCCGTTCAAACTGCACTGGAATCGGACAGTGGCCGCTGGCGAAGTTGCACAGCCCCTGCCTGCCGTCTTCCGACACCAGATACATGACGCTGCCGTAGGCGATCATGCTGGCGCTGTCGAACCGGGGCGGGAACAAGGTGTTGCCTGCAGCGTCCAGCACCCCGAGCCGTTCATCACGTTCCACCTGGAAGATGAGCTGGTTGCGCCGGCCACGCGCGGTGTCGGCCAGGTCCAGTGTGATGCCGTCCCACCGCGCAGGGAGGATGACAAGGCCCTGCGCGTCCACCACACCCACGCGGCGCGCGTCCCAGTGCTCGCCTTCCACGAACCGCTTCCAACCCAGGTGGGCACTTTCCAACGGCTCGATCAGCAGGAATCGCGGCGGCAGCACCTGCCTGCCCTGCGCGTTTATCAGGCCCTGACCCGTGCGGGTGCTTACCACGGCGGTGTCGCCCTGGGGCGCGATGGCGTCGTAGCGGCCAGCCGGCACCCATGCTTTGCCAGTGGCATCGAACATGCCCTGCGCACCCATGATACGCATGCCCTCCTCCCACACCTGCCAATCGCTGGCGGGCGGGATGCCGGCAATGGCCGCGCCCCGCCGATCCAGCACCTGCCACGGGCTATCGGGCTCGCGCTTGACCATCAGCATGCCCGCGCCCACACGGATCTCGGCCTGCGCCTGCGGTACCACCCAGCGACGCGTGGCCGGGTCGAACGCGCCGCTGCGGCCGTCCCGTTCGACCACCCACGGCGTCTGGGTCACCCATACGCCGGTGATACGCGCGTTGTCCATCGGCACCACGATGCGCCCATCCATATCGACCAGACCGCAGCGCTCATTGGCGTCGCGGCATACCTCGAACAACTGTGATTCGGGCAGATGCTCCACGCGGGCGTATTCGGGTGCCAGCAGGATATGTCCGTCCGCACGCAGCACCCCCCACTGCGACTGGCGCAGCAGCAGGGCGTAGCGCGCATTGGGGAAGAAACCCTCCAGCCCACCCACAACCACATGGCCCTGGGCATCCAGCACCTGCAGTGTTTCGCCGTTCTTTTCCAGCGTGAAACCGGCCGACCACGGCGCGGGCGCGGCGGTGCGGGCAGGTGCATCCGCGTGGGCACTGGCAATGGCGGCGAACAGCGTCAGTGCGGCGACGATGGCGCGGGTGAACGGTGACATGTGGCATCCCTGAAAACAGTGCGCGCATGAGAGCACAGCTGCCCACGCCTGCCAAACATCCCTGCCAGCGAGCCCGTATCCTTACCCGATGAACTCCTCGCGCTTCCCCATCTCCCCACTGCTGCCGCAGATTCTGGACCACCTGGCCGCACACGCGCGCCTGGTGCTGGAAGCGCCACCCGGCGCCGGCAAGACCACCCAGGTGCCGTTGGCCCTGCTCGACGCGCCGTGGCTGCAAGGCCGCAGGATCATCATGCTGGAGCCCCGCCGGGTGGCCGCGCGCAGCGCCGCGCAGTTCATGGCGCGACAACTGGGCGAGGAGGTGGGCGACACCGTCGGCTACCGCATCCGTTTCGAGAACAAGGTGTCGGCCCGCACCCGCGTCGAAGTGGTCACCGAAGGCATCCTGACCCGGATGCTGCAGGACGACCCGATGCTCGACGGCGTGGGCGCGCTGCTGTTCGATGAATTCCACGAACGCCACCTGGCCGCCGACCTCGGCCTGGCACTGGCGCTGGACGTGCAGGCGCAGCTGCGCGAGGACCTGCGCATCGTGGTGATGTCGGCCACGCTGGATGGCGAGCGCCTGGCGCAGTTCCTGGATGCACCGCGATTGAGCAGCGCGGGCCGCAGCTTCCCGGTGGCGATCAGCCATTTCCCCGCCCGTCGCGAGGAATCGCTGGAGGCCCAGGCGCGGCGCGCGGTGGAACAGGCACTGGCCGAGCATCCCGGTGATGTCCTGGTGTTCCTGCCGGGCCAACGCGAGATCGCGCGCACCCAGGCCGCGCTGGAGCAGGCGCTACCGGCCACGGTGCAGGTGCTGCCGCTGCACGGCGAACTGCCGGTGGAACAGCAGTCGCGGGTGCTGCAACCCGACCCGCAGGGCCAGCGCCGCGTGGTGCTGGCCACCAACGTGGCCGAATCCTCGGTCACGTTGCCAGGGGTGCGCGTGGTGATCGATGCCGGGCTGGCGCGCGAGCCGCGCTACGACCCCAACAGCGGCTTCGCACGGCTGGACGTGGTGAGCATCGCGCAGGCGTCGGCCGACCAGCGCGCCGGGCGTGCCGGGCGTGTGGCCGAGGGCTGGGCATGGCGGCTGTGGCCGCAGTCGCAGCGGCTGGAGGCACAGCGCCGGCCGGAGATCGCGCAGGTGGAATTGACGTCGCTGGCGTTGGAGCTGGCCGCGTGGGGCAGCGATGACCTGCGCTTCGTCGACCCGCCGCCGGTGGGCGCACTGGCCGCCGCGCGCGAGCTGCTGCAGCGGCTGGGTGCGATGAGCGACAGCGGCGGGCTGACCGCGCTGGGGCGCCGCATGCTTACCCTGGGCACGCACCCGCGGCTGGCGGCGATGCTGCTGGCCGCCACCGGCGGCAGCGAGCAGGCGCTGGCGTGCGATCTGGCCGCGCTGGTGGAGGCACGCGACCCGCTGCGCCAGGGCGGTGATGCACTGGCCGCGCGATGGCGCGCGTTGGCGGCGTTCCGCCACGGCCGCGCGCCGCACGATGCCAACCGCGGTGGGCTGGCCACCATCGATGCCGCCAGCAAGCAGTGGCGGCGACGCCTGCGCTGCGACGCCGCGCCGCCCACGTCGGTGGAGGCACACCAGCTCGGCGACCTGCTGGCCCACGCCTTCCCCGACCGGATCGCCGCGCGCCACCCCACCGATCCGCTGCGCTACCTGCTGGCCAACGGGCGCAGTGCGCGCCTGTTCGATCCGAGCGATCTGCGTGGCGAGCCGTGGCTGGTGGCGGTGGAACTGCGCTATGAGGCGCGCGACGCGTTGCTGCTGCGCGCCGCGCCGGTCGATGAGAACCGGCTGCGCCGCGACTTCCCCGCCCGCTTCACCCAGCAGGACGTGGTGCGCTGGGACGGCGACAAGCGTGCGCTGGTGGCGCGCCGCGAAACCCGTTTCGACCGCATCGTGCTGGACAGCCGGTCGGCCGGGCGCGTGGATCCGGCGCATGCCGCGCAGGCGCTGACCGAGGCCGTGGCCGAACTGGGTATCGACGCGCTGCCGTGGACCGAGGGCCTGCGCCAATGGCAGGCACGGACGCTGGCGCTGCGTGCGTGGATGCCCGAGCTGGAGCTGCCGGACGTATCCGATACCGCGCTGATGGCGACCCTGCCACAGTGGCTGACGCCGGCCTTCACCGGCAAGACGCGGCTGGATGCGCTGGACGAAGCCAGTCTGGGCGAGGCCCTGAAATCGCCGCTGCCGTGGGCCCAGCGCCAGGTGATCGACCGGCACGCGCCAGTGCGCATGGCGGTGCCGTCGGGCATGGAGCGGCCGATCCACTACGCGGTGGACGCCGATGGCATCACCCCGCAGGGACCGGTGCTGGCGGTGAAACTGCAGGAGCTGTTCGGCCTGGCCGACACCCCGCGCATCGCCGATGGCCGCGTGCCGCTCACCCTGCACCTGCTCTCGCCCGGCGGCCGCCCCCTGCAGGTCACCCAGGACCTGCGCAACTTCTGGGCCAACACCTACGCCGAGGTCAAAAAGGAAATGAAGGGCCGCTATCCCCGGCACCCGTGGCCGGACGATCCGTGGACGGCGACCGCCACGCACCGGGCCAAGCCACGCGGGACGTGACGCGGCTGTCGCATTCATGGCTGCCGGCTGACCGCGTCATCGCGCCGCACTGCACCGGCCCGGGCAAGCGGCTACAGTCGTGATCCGGCCGTGGCAGGTGGCTAACACGCCCTACACGGCCCGCGCGCCACACTGGATCAGAACCGAGGCAAAGGAACCCCCATGAGCAGACTGACTGTGATTACCGACCGCGCCCTTGAGCGCGCCCTGGACCTGGCAAGCAGCGCTGGCGACGGCCTCAAGCATGCCGGTGGCAGCCTGCGTCACCTTGGCCCGCAGGCTACGGACTGGATCAAGACGGGTGCCGCACTGGGCGCGGTGAAGACCGGCAGCAAGGTCGCCGCGAAGGTGGTCCGCCGCAATCCGGCCGTCACCATCGCCGCCGCTGCGGTGGGCGTGGGCCTGCTGGGCTACGCGCTGTACCGCAAGCAGCAGAAGAAGAAGCTTGCCAACGGCGGCGTGGTGGACGGCCAGGCGCAGCGCATCAGCGCCCGCAACCGCCGCACCAGCACCGTGGTCGATGAGCACAGCGATATCGGCAGCGACGCCTGATCTGCTGACGCGTCAGCGCGTGTGTATCGAAAGCCGCCGGCGTTGTCCGGCGGTTTTTTTTTGTACGTACCAACCAACGGTTGGTACCTACCGGCGGTGTTATCCGATCTGGCGCCACTGGCCCGGTTGCAGGTCGCCCAGCGCGTGCGGGCCCATGGAGGCGCGCACCAGGCGCAAGGTCGGTAGCCCCACGGCCGCGGTCATCCGCCGTACCTGGCGGTTGCGGCCTTCGCGCAGGGTGACGGCCAGCCAGCTGTCAGGCACGGTCTTGCGGAAGCGCACCGGTGGATCCCGCACCCACAGCGCGGGGGCGGGGTCGAGGCGTTCGATCTTCGCCGGCAGGGTCGGGCCGTCATTGAGCTGCACGCCGTCACGCAGGGCCTGCAGCTGCGCGTCGCTGGGCGTGCCTTCCACCTGCACCCAGTAGGTCTTGTCGGCCTTGTGGCGCGGATCGGTGAGGGTGTGCGCCAGGCCACCGTCGTCGGTGAGCAGCAGCAGGCCCTCGCTGTCGTAGTCCAGCCGCCCGGCCGCATACACCGCCGGCGGCAGCCCGAAGCCGGCCAGGGTCGCGCGCGGCGGCTGGCTGCGGTCGGTGAACTGGCACAGCACGTTGAAGGGTTTATTGAAGGCGATCAGCATGGCGGAAACAACAGCGGGGGACGGGCCATTGTCCCATCCCCCGCTCGTCTGTGATGCAGGCCTACCGGCAGCGGGCGCTGCGGGTCAGGGCTTCACGAAGCGCAGGGTCATGCGGTCGCTCTCACCGATGGCCTGGTACTTCGCATCGTCGGCCTTGTCGTGCTGGTTGGTCGGCGGCAGGGTCCACACCCCGTTCGGGTGGTCCTTGGTGTCGCGCGGGTTGGCGTTGATTTCGCTGCTGCCGGCCAGTTTGAAGCCCGCCGCCTCGGCCATTGCGATCACCTGCTTCTGGCCCACGTAGCCGCTCTTGTCGTCGGCCGGCACATCGGCCTTGGCACGGTGCTCCACCACGCCCAGCACGCCACCGGGCTTGAGCACCTTGTAGAAGCCGGTGAACATGCCCTCGGCCTGGTTGGCGCTGCGCCAGTTGTGCACGTTGCGGAAGGTCAGCACGACGTCGGCCGAGTTGTCCGCACCGAACTGCGGCGCGGTCGGGTTGTAGGCCACGACCTTGCTCTTGCCATACAGCGCGGCATTGGCGGCGAACTTCTTGTCCAGGCCGTCGCGGCTGCGCTGCTGGTAGTCACGGCCGCGACCTTCGGGCACCGCCATCGGGTCGACCACCGCCGCGACATAGGTGCCCTTTTCGTGCAGCAGCGGGCCCAGGATTTCCGCGTACCAGCCGCCGCCCGGGGTGATCTCGATGACGGTCTTGCCCGGTGCCACGCCGAAGAACGACAGCGTCTGCGCCGGATGCCGCCACGCATCGCGCTTGACGTTGGCCGGGTCGCGCCAGGTGCCCTGCACCGCCGTCTGCACCGCCGGGGTGATCGCGATCTGTGCGTTGGGGCCGGCCGGCTTGGTCGCCAGGGCCGGGGCGGACAGCAGCAGCGTGGACAAGGTGAACAGGCAGGCAGTGGTCAGCGAACGGGTTTTCATCGGCGTCTTCCAGTGGCGGGATGCGGCGAGACTAGCAGCCGCGATGCCCAAGGTGTTCACAAAACGTTAGTGCGATGCAGCACGGCGGAACACTGTTTTGTGGCAGCCGCCGCAGCGCTGTCATGGCCGCGGAACTATGCTGATGCATTGGATTTCCACAGGAGCACCTCTCCCATGACTGCATCGCGCGAACTCGGCCGCTCCGGCCTGACTGTGCAACCCATTGCCTTCGGCGGCAACGTCTTCGGCTGGAGCGCCGACGAGAAGACCTCGTTCGCGCTGCTGGATGCCTTCGTCGACGCCGGCTTCAACCTGGTGGATACCGCCGACGCGTATTCGGCCTGGGTGCCGGGCAACAGCGGCGGCGAATCGGAGACCATCCTGGGCCGCTGGTTCAAGCACAGTGGCAAGCGCGACAAGGTGGTGCTGGCCACCAAGGTCGCCAAGTGGGCCGAGCGCCCGGGCCTGTCGGCCGACAACATCGCCGCGGCGGTGGAAGATTCGCTGCGCCGCCTGCAGACCGATGTGATCGATCTGTACCAGGCCCACGAAGACGACGAATCCACGCCGCTGGAAACCACCCTGGCCGCGTTCGGCCGCCTGATCGAACAGGGCAAGGTGCGCGCCATCGGTGCGTCCAACTACAACGCCAGCCGCCTGCGCGATGCGCTTGCGGTGTCGGCCGACTATGCGCTGCCGCGCTATGAAACGTTGCAGCCCGAGTACAACCTGTACGACCGCGCCGGCTACGAGGCAGAACTGGAACCGCTGGTGCGCGACCAGGGCATCGGCGTGATCAGCTACTACTCGCTGGCCAGTGGCTTCCTGAGCGGCAAGTACCGCAGTGCCGCCGATGCGGGCAAGAGCAGCGCGCGCGGCAAGCGCGTGGTGGACAAGTACCTCAATCCGCGCGGCAAGCGCATCCTGACCGCGCTGGACGACATCGCCGCCACGCACGGTGCCAGTGCCTCGCAGGTGGCGTTGGCATGGCTGATCGCGCGGCCCGGCATTACCGCGCCAATCGTCAGCGCCACCAGCGTCGCGCAGTTGAAGGATGTGCTGGCGGCCGCGCAGGTGGCGCTGTCGGCCGAGGATGTGGCGCAGCTGGATGCGGCCAGCGCCGAACAGGGCTGAGCCCGGCCGCCCACGTGTCGCACACGCAGCCGCCGCGAGGCGGCTGCGTCGTTTACGTCATGCCGTGGTGCACGGTTGCGATGCAACGGCGGTCGTCGCGTTCGGCCGACATAATGTGGGGATTACATAGTCCGCTTGCAGCGGGAAACAATCCCGGGTAATGTTCGCGCCCATCGCCGCAGCCTGCGGCACCCTTCCACCCAACCGAGCCCGTCATGTCCCTTCGTTTCTCCGCCATCGCCAAGCGACTGCACCGCGCAACAACTGCGCTGCGTCCGTGCGACGTTGCGGGCAAGGCCGACGCGCTGACCATCGACTGATCTTCCCGCACGGAGATCGGTCACCGATCTCCGAGGCACGCCAACGCCCTCGGATGCTGCATCCGGGGGCGTTTTCGTTTGCGTTGGCGTCGCCCCACCTTCCGATCACATGGCGTGATCTTCCATCGTCCACACCCGGGCAAGGACTGCCTGACCACACGGACGTGTTGCCACGAGGCGCGAAAGCGCTGTGCCCAGGTGTGGGGCACGGGCAGCGGGAGATGATGTCTTTTTTATTATGCGTGCCGGTTTAACCCGGCGCTGCCTGGCCGTGTCCCGAGATTATCTGGCACCGCCACGCAATGGAATGAATGACCATGAACATAGAATCCACTTTTGAGCTGCTGCACGCCGAGGGCACCACCCCCATCAAGGGCTGGGTCCACGGCGTACCCGTGGACGATCTGGCCCGGGCGCAACTGCGCAACATCGCCGCGGTGCCGTTCGTCGGCCCGTGGGTGGCGGTGATGCCGGACGTGCACGTAGGCAAAGGAGCCACCGTGGGCTCGGTGATCCCCACCCGCGGCGCGATCATTCCGGCGGCGGTCGGCGTGGACATCGGCTGCGGCATGGCGGCGGTGCGCACCACGCTGCGCGCCGAGGACCTGCCCGACAACCTGGCCCGGCTGCGCAGCGACATCGAGCGCAGCGTGCCGGTGGGCAATGGCCGCGGCGGCGAGCACCGGCAGCTGCCGGACAGCATCCACAGCCGCATCGTGCGGTCCGGGCTGGTCGAGCGGCTGGATGCCATCAAGCAACGGCACCGGCGCGTGCGCACCGACAAGCTGGCCTGCCAGATCGGCACGCTCGGCGGCGGCAACCACTTCATCGAGATCTGCCTGGATGAAACCGGGGCGGTGTGGGTGATGCTGCACAGCGGCTCGCGCGGTACCGGCAACCTGATCGGCACCTACTTCATCGAGCAGGCGCGCGAGCAGCTGGCCCGGCGCGTGCTCGGCTTCCACCTGCCGGACAAGGACCTGGCCTTCTTCATGCAGGGCGAGCCGTTGTTCGATGACTACGTGCAGGCCGTGTCGTGGGCGCAGGATTACGCCCGCGAGAACCGCGAGGCGATGATGGCGCGGGTGCTGGCCGAGATGCGCCTGCGGCTGCCGAAGTTCCAGTTGGAGAAGCTGGCGGTGAACTGCCACCACAACTACGTGCAGACCGAGACCCACGGTGGCGAGGAGCTGCTGGTGACCCGCAAGGGTGCGGTCAGCGCGCGCGCCGGCGAGCTGGGGATCATCCCGGGCAGCATGGGCACGCGCAGCTATATCGTGCGTGGCAAGGGCAATGCCGAGAGCTTCCACAGCTGCAGCCACGGTGCCGGCCGCGTGATGAGTCGCAGCGCGGCGCGCCAGCAGATCACCCTGGCCCAGCACCGCGAGGCGACCGCGCACGTGGAATGCCGCAAGGATGCGGCGGTGATCGATGAGTCACCCGCGGCCTACAAGTCGATCGACGCGGTGATGGCCGCGCAGCGCGACCTGGTGGAGGTGGTGCACACGCTGCGCCAGGTGGTGTGCATCAAGGGCTGAGCAGGCAGAACGGGGCGGCCACCCACCGGTGGCCGTGGATGTGTCAGGCCGCGCTGTCTTCGGCCACCAGCGCGTGGTGCAGGCTCACGCCCGCGCGCACGCCTTCGGCGCTGGCCAGGCTGATGTTGCCGACCAGCGTCGCGTCGCCGGCCGCGTAGATGCCGGGCACGCTGGTCTGCTTGCCCGCATCGACCTGCACGAGCACGCCCACCGGACTGTCCTCCAGCGTGCAGCCGAGCTGCTGGACCAGCGGCGTGGCCATCTGCTGGCGCGCGGTGACAAACAGCGCGCGCAGTTCCACCCGGCGGCCATCGGCAAGCAGCGCAGCGCTCAGCGCGGGTGCCTCGCCCTCCAGGCCAACCACCGCCTCGTGCTCGATGCTCACGCCGCGACGCTGCAGGGCGGCCAGTTCCTCTGCAGTCAGCGCCATGCCATGCGCGAACAGGGTGACCTGACCCCAATCGGCCAGCAGGGCCGCCATCGTGACCGACTTCTCGTGCCCGCCCAGCAGACCGATCGCGCCGCCGCCGATTTCATAGCCATGGCAGTACGGGCAATGCACCACGCTGTGGCCCCAGCGCTCGGCCAGGCCAGGCAGGTCGGGCAGATCGTCGCGGATGCCGGTGGCCAGCAGCAGTTTGCGCGTGGCCCAGTTCTCGTTGCTGGCGGTCGCCACCACGAAGCCATCGACCGTGGGCTGGGCCGTGGTGACGGTGTCGCTGATCCAGCGCACGGTGGGGTACTCCAGCAGCTGCGCCTTGGCGTTGCGCAGCAGCTCGGCCCCGGCGATGCCGTCCTGGCCCAGCACGCCGTGCGAATGCGCGGCGAAGCGGTTGCGCGGCAGGCCGCTGTCGATCACCAGGACCTCGCGGCGCGCACGCGCCAGGATCAGGGCGGCGGACAGGCCGGCGAAACTGCCGCCGACGACAATGGCATCAACGGTCATGGGGAACTCCTGCTGCATGGTGGGCCAGGTGACGGGCGAAGGCCTCGCCGAGGGTGGCCAGGGTGGTGCCACGCAGGCGCTGCTCAAGCAGGGCCTGGGCCTGTCGGTAGCTGTCATCCAGTGCGTCGTTGACCACCTGCTGCACCGGGCAGCCGCGCCCGGTTTCGCGGGCACCGGTGTGCAGCAGCGCCGGCGCGCCGATCGCCACGTACACGTCATGCAGGGTGATCTGCGCCGGTGCGCGGGCCAGCTGGCTGCCGCCGCCGTGGCCACGCACGCTGGTGACCAGCCCGCCCTTCTGCAGGGCGGCGAGCAGGCGCCGGATCACCACCGGGTGGGTGGGCAGGCAGGTGGCGAGCTGCTCGGAGGTACGCGGGCCGTCCTGGCCCACCAGGTGGGCCATCACGTGCAGGGCATCGGAGAACTGGTTGCTGGATTTCATGTAACAACACTAGTTACAAATTGAGCCGATGTCCAGCGGGCGCTTCCATACGGTTTCGGGCGGCTGTCACACGCTCTTCATGTTGTTAATTAGGACATTAATGTGATCCGCATCTCACTTCAGAAGAGGAGGGGGTAAACCGATACCGCATCGCCCTCCCTCACTTTCGATTCCCATGAACATGACGTCCGGCGCCCCCAATCGCGCCTTGAGCCTGCAGTTCAAACTGCTGGGCGCGCTGTCGCTCGGCCTGGCCATCGTGGTGCTGTGCGCCTTGGCCGGCCTCGGTTCGGCCTGGCTGAACCTGTCCACCGCGGTGCCGCCGGAGGTGGCCCGCAATACGCAGGCCGAAGCGCTGCAGCGCGAGTTCCGGCTGCAGGTGCAGGAGTGGAAGAACGTGCTGATCCGCGGCAGCGATGCGGCACTGCGTGCGCGCCATCTGGCCGCTTTCGACCGCCAGGGCGACAAGACCCGCACGCTGGGCAAGGACCTGGCCACCAGCAGCGATGCCGGCACCGCACGCCTGGCCGCCCAGTTCATGGCCCAGCATGCCGCGCTTGAAAAGGAGTACCACGGCGCGCTCGACGCCTTCGCCGCCAGCGGCTACAGCCCGCTGGAGGGGGATGCGCTGGTGCGCGGCAAGGACCGCGCGTTGGGCACCACGCTGGACGCGTTGGGCAACCGCACCGCCGCGGTCGCCGAGCAGGCTGTGCAGGCCCGTTCCGAACAGGCGCGGCGCACGCTGCTGGTGTGCGCGGCACTGACCGCCGCGGCTGCAGTGGTGCTGATGGGCCTGCTGGCGGTGTGGCTGCGCCGCGCGGTGATTGCGCCGGTAGTGGCGGTGGAAGCGGCCGCACGCGCGGTGGCGCGTGGCGAGCTTGACCACCGCGTGCAGGTCAACAGCCGCGACGAAATCGGTCGCCTCGGCCAGGCCATGATGGCGGTGACACGCACGCTCAAGGACGTGCTGGCTGCGCAGGCCACCATGGCCGAACGCCACGAGGCCGGCCAGATCAGCTACCGCATGGACGACAGCGCCTTCCCCGGCGGCTACGGCCAGATGGTCCGCGACAGCAACGCACTGGTGGCCGCGCACATCCAGGTCAAGATGCGCGCCATCGAGATCATGGGCCGCTACGCGGTGGGCGACCTGTCGCAGGACATGGAACGCCTGCCCGGCGAGAAGGCGGTGATCACCCAGTCGCTGGACCGGGTCAAGGCCAACCTCGGCGCGATCAATGCCGAGATCAAGCAGTTGGCCAGTGCGGCAGCGGCCGGCGATTTCAGCCAGCGCGGCGACGAGGCACGCTACGAGCACGATTTCCGCGACATGGTGGGGGGGCTGAACCAGCTGATGCAGACCACCGAGCGCGACCTGGACCAGGTTTCCACGGTGCTGCAGGCGATCGCGCGCGGCGACCTGAGCGCGCGCATGCACGGCCAGTTCCATGGCGTGTTCGCGCGCATCCGCGACGACGTGGCGCTGACCAGCGGCCAGCTCACCGGCATCGTGGGCGACATCAAGCGTGCCGCGCAGTCGATCCAGACCGCCGCCGGCGAAATCGCCGCGGGCAACAGCGACCTGTCCCAGCGCACCGAACAACAGGCCGCCAACCTGGAGGAAACCGCCGCTTCGATGGAGGAGCTGACCTCGACCGTACGCCAGAACGCCGAGCATGCGCGACAGGCCAACCAGCTGGCCATCGGCGCACACGCGGTGGCCTCGCAGGGCGGTGCGGTGGTGGGCCAGGTGGTGCAGACCATGGGCGCGATTGAAACCTCGTCGAAGAAGATCGCCGAGATCATTTCGGTGATCGACGGCATCGCGTTCCAGACCAACATCCTGGCGCTCAACGCGGCCGTGGAAGCAGCGCGTGCCGGCGAACAGGGCCGCGGCTTTGCGGTGGTGGCCAGCGAAGTGCGCACGCTGGCGCAGCGTTCGGCCGGCGCGGCCAAGGAAATCAAGACGCTGATCGATGCCTCGGTCGGCGATGTCGCCACCGGCGCGCGGCTGGTGCAGCAGGCCGGGCAGACCATGGGCGAGATCGTCACTGGCGTGCAGCGGGTGACCGACATCATGGCCGAGATCGCCGCGGCCTCGCAGGAGCAGTCGGCCGGCATCGAACAGGTCAACCAGACCGTGGTGCACATGGACGAAGCCACCCAGCAAAACGCGGCGCTGGTGGAAGAGGCGTCGGCAGCGGCACGCAGCATGGAAGAACAGGCGGTGGCATTGAACGACGCCGTGGACGTGTTCGTGCTGGACGCCGGGCGCGCGCCGGCGCCGGGGCTGTCGCGCGCGGCGTAATGCACCGTGCGGCCGGCCATGGGCCGGCGTCAGCGCGCGGATCAGCGCACGTAGGGGTCGCCCACCATCGCCGCCGCCAGGTGGTCCAGGAACGAGCTGATCCGCGCCGACACCGCGGTGTTGCGGTAGTAAACGGCGTGGATCGGCTGGCGCACCTCCACGGTGAGGTCGGGCAGCAGCTGCACCAGGCGGCCGTCCTGGCGGTCGCGGTGGGTCATGAAGTCGGACAGGCAGACGATGCCCACCCCTTCCAGCGCCAGCGCGCGCAACGTTTCGCCGCTGGACACCGCCATCGCCGGGCGCACATGCAGCAGCGCGTCGGTGTCGCCGGGCAGCGGCCAGTGGTTGAGCGAGTCCGGCTCGTTGAAGCCCAGCAGCGTGTGCGTGCGCAGGTCGGCCACGCTGGCCGGCGTGCCGTGCTGCTGCAGGTAGCCCGGGCTGGCCAGCACACGCAGGCGGCTGTGGGCCAGCGGCCGCGCATGCAGGGTGGAATCGGCCAGCGGCCCGATCCGGATCGCCACGTCGGTGCGCCGTTCCAGCAGGTCGATGTAGCGCTCGCTGCTGTTGAGTTCCAGCACCACGTCGGGGTAACGCGCGCGGTAGCCCGCCACCAGGGGCGCGATCGCGTGCAGCACGAACGGCATCGCCGCATCCACGCGCAAGCGGCCCGCCGGCCGGTCGCGACGGGCGGCGAGCTGTTCCTCGGCCGCTTCCACCGACGCCACGATCGCGCGCGCGTGGGCCAGGAACGCATCGCCCTCTTCCGTGAGCTGCAGGCGCCGGGTGGTGCGGGTCAGCAGCGTGGTGCCCAGCTTCTCTTCCAGCCGGCCCAGCGCGCGGCTCACCCCGGAGGTGGTCTGGCCCAGGGTTTCGGCGGCGGCGGTGATCGAGCCGCTGTCGATCACGGCAATGAAGGCCTGCATTTCGTCGAGGGTAGTTTTCATGGCGGGCATGCGGCGGACAGAGGCCCATTATTGACCATCAGGCAAGAGTGATTGGCGTGAAGGCCGCTTTTTCGGCAAGAGTGCGGCGCGCAGACTGCGCAGCCTCACCTCCCACCGGTAACCGTCATGTCCCGTGGTATTCCCTTGGCCCTGCTGGCGCTCACCCTCGGTGCGTACGCCATCGGCACGACCGAATTCGTCATCGTCGGGTTGATCCCCACCATCGCCGCCGACCTGGGCGTGTCCCTGCCTTCGGCCGGCCTGCTGGTCTCGCTGTACGCCCTGGGCGTGGCGATCGGCGCACCGGTGCTCACCGCGCTCACCGGCCGGGTGCCGCGCAAGACCCTGCTGGTGGCCTTGATGGTGCTGTTCACACTGGGCAACGTGATTGCCTGGATGGCGCCCGGCTACGGCTCGCTGATCGTGGCGCGGGTGCTCACCGGCCTGGCGCACGGCGTGTTCTTCTCGATCGGGTCGATCATCGCCACCTCGGTGGTGCCCAAGGAGAAGGCCGCCAGCGCGATCGCGATCATGTTCACCGGGCTCACGGTGGCGCTGGTTACCGGCGTGCCGCTGGGTACCTTCATCGGCCAGCACCTGGGCTGGCGCGCCACCTTCCTGGCGGTGGCCGCGCTCGGCGTGATCGCGCTGATCGGCAGCCTGCTGTTCGTGCCGCGCAACCTGCAGCGCAGCGAACCGGCCACGTTCGGCCAGCAGCTGTCGGTGCTGGCCCAGCCGCGCCTGCTGCTGGTGTACGCCATCACCGCACTGGGCTACGGCGGCACGTTCCTGTCGTTCACCTACCTGGCCTCGATCCTGCAGGACGTCACCGGTTTTTCCGCCAATGCGGTCAGCGGCGTGCTGCTGGTGTACGGCGTGTCGGTGGCGATCGGCAACCTGTGGGGCGGCCGCCTGGCCGACCGTCGCGGCCCGATCCCGGCGCTGAAGCTGATCTTCGGTTTGCTCGCGGCCGTGTTGTTCGTGCTGACCTTCACCGCCTACAACACCTGGCTGGTGCTGCTGACGGTGCTGGCCCTGGGCGCGGTGGCGTTCGGCAACGTGCCGGGGCTGCAGGTGTACGTGGTCAAGCAGGCGCAGCGCTTTGCCCCGCAAGCCGCCGACGTGGCGTCGGGCCTGAACATCGCCGCGTTCAACGTCGGCATCGCGCTCGGTGCCTCGCTGGGCGGGCTGGTGGTGGACCATTTCGGCCTGATGCACACCCCGTGGCTGGGTGCGCTGGTGGTGATGGGTGCCTTCGGCCTGACCGCGTTGAGCGGTCGCCTGGATCGCCGCGATGGCGTGGCCGACCGCGCCGAAGGTATTGCCGTGAGCGCGCATTGAGGGATTGCGGTCGCGGACCCGTGACAGCCGCCGACTGATGGTCGGCTCTACCTGACCACAGCCGACCAACGGTCGGCTCTACCTGACAGCAGCCGACCAACGGTCGGCTCTACCGTCGTTTTACGGTGCACGGCGTAGCCTGCACCTCACCCCATGAAGGAGTTTCCATGAGCATTCCCGCATTCGGCCTCGGCACGTTCCGCCTGAAGGGCCAGACCGTCATCGACTCGGTCCGCAACGCATTGGACGTGGGCTACCGCGCCGTCGACACCGCGCAGATCTACGACAACGAGGCCGAGGTTGGCCAGGCCATCGCCGAATCCGGCGTGGCCCGCGACGATCTGTTCCTGACCACCAAGGTGTGGATCGCCAACTTCAGCCACGACGCGCTGCTGGACAGCCTGCGCGAGAGCCTGCGCAAGCTGCGCACCGACCATGTCGAGCTCACCTTGATCCACTGGCCGTCGCCCAAGGATGCGGTGCCGATGGCCGAGTACCTGGGCGCGTTGGCCGAAGCGAAGTCGCTGGGCCTGACCCGGCAGATCGGCATTTCCAACTTCACCATCGACCTGACCCGCCAGGCCATCACGATCCTGGGCGCCGATGCCATCGCCACCAACCAGATCGAAGTCCACCCCTACCTGCAGAACCGCGCCCTGATCGCGTTCCTGAAGGAACAGGGCATCCACGTGACCGCCTACATGAGCCTGGCCTACGGCGAAGTGCTCAAGGACCCGGTGATCCAGGCGATCGCCGAACGCCACCAGGCCACCCCGGCCCAGGTCGCGCTGGCGTGGGCGCTGCAGCAGGGCTTCGCGGTGATCCCCTCCTCCACCAAGCGCGAGAACCTGGCCAGCAACCTGCTCGCCGCCGACCTGCGCCTGAGCGATGAAGACATGGCCCAGATCGCCACGCTGGACCGCGGCCAGCGGCTGGCCAACCCGGATGGGATTGCGCCGGCCTGGGATTGAACGAGGCGGCACGGTCGGTGTTCGCCTTGGTCATCCGCGCCTTCTGGCCGTCTTCCGAATGTACGCGGCGGTAGGGTCGGATCCCTATCGACCGCCGACCATGTGAATCGGCGCGGCGAACGCATGACCCTGGCCGAAGCGCGTGCTTCGACGCGGGTCATGCCATCACCGAACGTGGCGCGTTTCACGGCAGTCGATCGGGATGCGACCCTACCGGGGTCGCTTTCCCGGTGTTGGTCATCCGCACCTTCTGACCGTCTTCCGAATGTACGCGGCGGTAGGGTCGGATCCCTATCGACCGCCGACCATGTGAATCGGCGCGGCGAACGCACGACCCTGGCCGAAGCGCGTGCCTCGATGCGGGTCATGCCATCACCGAACGTGGCGCGTTTCACGGCAGTCGATCGGGATGCGACCCTACCGGGGTCGCCTTCCCGGTGTTGGTCATCCGCACCTTCTGACCGTCTTCCGAATGTACGCGGCGGTAGGGTCGGATCCCTATCGACCGCCGACCGTGTGCATCAGCGCAGCGAACGCATGACCCTGGCCGAAGCGCGTGCTTCGACGCGGGTCATGCCATCACCGAACGTGGCGCGTTTCACGGCAGTCGATCGGGATGCGACCCTACCGGGGTCGCTTTCCCGGTGTTGGTCATCCGCACCTTCTGACCGTCTTCCGAATGTACGCGGCGGTAGGGTCGGATCCCTATCGACCGCCGACCATGTGAATCGGTGCGGCGAACGCAGGACCCTGGCCGAAGCGCGTGCCTCGATGCGGGTCATGCCATCACCGAACGCGGCGCGTTTCACGGCAGTCGATCGGGATGCGACCCTACCGGGGGTCGCTTTCCCGGTGTTGGTCATCCGCACCTTCTGGCCGTCTTCCGAATGTAACCGGCGGTAGGGTCGGATCCCGATCGACCGCCGACCATGTGCATCGGGGCGGCGAACGCATGACCCTGGCCGAAGCGCGTGCTTCGACGCGGGTCATGCCATTACCGAACGTGGCGCGTTTCACGGCAGTCGATCGGGATCCGACCCTACCGGGAGCAGCGGGCGCGGCGACAATGCCGGATCAGGCCTGCAACCACGCGCGCATCGCCGCGCTCACCTCGTCCGGTTTCTCCATCGGTGCCAGGTGCCCGCAATCGGGCAGCACCACCAGCGTGGAGCCGGGGACCAGCGCATGCATCTCCTCGCTGATCGCCAGCGGGGTGATGCGGTCGTTGGCGCCGCACACGATCAACAGCGGATCGCGATAGCCGGCCAGCACGTCGTGGCCATCGCCCCGTTCCAGCGCGCTCTGGCGCAGGAATACCTCGGCGCCCAGCCGCGCGGTCATGTCGCGCACGCGCTGCACCAGCAGGTAGTCGTCCAGCCGCGAGGCGTCGATGTAGCTGCGCATCAGTGTGTCGCCAAAGCCGTGGAAGGTGCCGGGCAGGCGCACGCTGGCACGCTGCGACTGGCGCTGGGCGGCGCGCTCGGGCGAGTCGGCGTGGATCGAGGTGTCGATCAACGCAAGCCGCAGCACCCGCTCCGGCGCGGTGCGCAGGATCTGCTGGGCGACGAAGCCGCCGAGCGAGAAGCCCGCCAACGCGAAACGCTCGGGCGCATGCGCCAGCACATCGTCGACCACGGCCTGCATCGTCTCGCCCCGCGTCTGGTCGCCCACGATGCAGTCGGCGATGTCGGACAGGTCGGCCACCTGCGCGCGCCAGAGTTCAGCGTCGTTGAGCAGGCCGGGGAGCAGCAGCAGGGGAAGGCGGTCGGTCATGCCCCTATTGTCGCCGCGCCGACGTGCACGGTCCGTGCCGCCGACGGCTCAGTGCGTTGCGGTATCTGGCACGTCCGGCACCTGCACCTCCTGCACCGGCAGGGTCACCACCATCACCGTGGAGTCGTCCGGGTCCAGCCTGGTCTTGAAGCCCAGGCTCTGGCACATCGCCAGCATGGTGCTGTTCTCGCGCAGCACCTGCCCTTCGACAATGTTCAGGCCCAGCCACTTGGCGTACTCGATCATGATCGCCATCAGCCGCCAGCCGATGCCGTGGCCTTTCAGGTCCGAGCGGATCAGGATGCCGTACTCGCCGCGGTCGTAGTCGGCGTCGGCATGTAGGCGCACCGCGCCGAGCATGTCGCCGCTGCGCGGGTCGATGGCCACCAGCGCTATCGAACGGGCGTAATCGAGCTGGGTCAGGCGCGCGATGAATTCGTGGCTGAAGTGCTTCACCGACTGGAAGAAACGCAGGCGCAGGTCGTCGTCGGTGACGCGGGCGAAGAACGCGCGGAACAGCGCGTCATCTTCCGGCCGTACCGGGCGCACGAAGGCCGGCGCGCCGTCGGACAGGGTAATGGTGCGTTCCCATTCCTTGGGATACGGGAACACCGCAAAGCGCGGATGGCCACGGCCCTTGTGCAGTTTGCGCGAGGGCGCGATGGCCACGCGTGCATCGAGCGCGATCACCCCGTCACGGTCGGCGAGCAGCGGGTTGATGTCCAGGCTGCGGATCTCGGGAATGTCGGCGGCCAGCTGCGCCAGCTTGACCAGGATCAGCGCCACCGCGCGCTCATCGGCCGCCGGCACGTCGCGGTAGGCCTTGAGGATGCGCGAGACGCGGGTGCGGCCGATCAGCTCGTGCGACAGGCGCAGGTCCAGCGGCGGCAGCGCAAGCGCCTTGTCGTCGATCACTTCGACGGCGGTACCGCCGCGGCCGAACACGATCACCGGTCCGAAGGTGGGGTCGTCGGCGATGCCGGCGATCAGTTCGCGCGCCTTGGGGCGCACGATGGTGGGCTGCACCAGCACGCCGTCGATACGGGCGTCGGGGCGCTTCTCATGCGCGCGCGCGATGATCGAGGTGGCCGCCGCATGCACCGCCTGCAGCGAGCCGAGGTTGAGGCGCACGCCGTCCACATCGGACTTGTGCGGGATGTCAGCGGAAAACACCTTCACCGCCACGGTGGCGCCCTGCTCCAGCAGCGGCTGGGCCAGCTCCATGGCCTCGCGCGCGTCGCGGGCCTGCATCACCGGCGCCGACGGAATGCCATAGGCGGTGAGCAGCTGGTGAGTGGCGATCGGGTCCAGCCACTGCTGGCCGGCCGCCAGCGCAGCGTCGACCAGCGCGCGCGCCGTAGTGGTATCAACGACGAAATCCTCGGGCAGGCTGGGCGGGGTTTCCATCAGCGCGGCCTGCGCGTCGCGGTAACGCACCAGGTGCTGGAAGCCGCGCACGGCCTCGGCTTCGGTGGGATAGGTGGGCACACGCGCGGCGTTGAGCGTGGCGGTGGCCCGGTCATCGTTGCCCAGCCAGACCGCGAACACGGGTTTGTCGCGGTGGTGGCGCGGGCGCAGGCCCAGCGTGCGGGTGAGGGCCTGGGCGGCGTCGGCCGAGGAGGTGAACGCGGTGGGCACGTTGACCACCAGCACGGCATCGTTTTCGCTGTCGGACATCAGCGCGTCGATGGCGGCGGCATAGCGCTCGCCATCGGCATCGACGACGATGTCGACCGGGTTGCTGCGCGACCAGCCCTGCGGCAGCACGCTGTCCAGCTGCGCCACGGTGGCCGGCGACAGCTCGGCCAGGCTGCCGCGCAGGGCCAGCAGCTGGTCCACGGCCAGGCGCCCTACCCCGCCGCCGTTGCTGAGGATGGCCAGCCGACGGCCCGGGAAGGTACCGAGGCGGCCGAGCGTTTCGGCGGCGGTGAACAGTTCGTCCAGTGCCCCCACGCGCAGCAGGCCGGCGCGGTTGAAGGCGGCGCCGTACACCGCATCGGCGCTGGCCAGCGCCTGCACATGGGTGTCGGCATCCGGGTTGATGCGGATGTGGCGGCCGGATTTGACCACCACCACCGGCTTGGCGCGCGCGGCGGCCCGCGCGGCCGACATGAACTTGCGCGCATCGCCGATGTGTTCGACGTAGAGCAGGATGGCGCGGGTGCGGTAGTCGGTGGCGAAGTAGTCGAGCAGGTCACCGAAGTCAACGTCGAGGGTGTCGCCGAGCGAGACGACCGCGGAGAAGCCGACCGAGCGCGCGACGCCCCATTCGACCAGGGCGGCGGCGATGGCGCTGGATTCGGAGATCAGCGCAAGGTCGCCGGCCTGCGGGAAGTGGGCGGCGATGCTGGCATTCAAACGCGCGTGCGGGGCGATGACGCCCAGGCAGTGCGGGCCGAGGATGCGCAGGCCCTTGGCGCGGGCGGCGGTTTCCACCTGCTCGGCCAGCGACCCGGGGCCCTGGCCGAGGTTGGCGGTGAGGATGATGGCGGCGGCCACGCCGCGTTCGGCGGCGGTGGCCACGACCTGGGGCACGATGCTGGCCGGCGCGGTGATGACGACCAGTTCGGGAACCCAGTCGAGGTCCTTGAGGCGTTTGACGGTGCGGATGCCGTCGATGTCGCTGTAGCGGGGATTGATCCAGGCCACCTTGCCGGGGAAGCCGGTGCTGCGCAGGTTGCGCATGACGGCGCGGCCGGCGGAGCGTTCGCGCGGGCTGCCGCCGATGACGGCAACCGATTGCGGGCGGAAGACGGATTGCAGGTGGTAGGTGCTCATGGGGCCGCACAGTCGCCGGGGTACGTGGCTACACGGTACACGGGTGGCGGTGCGGCCCGCATGATCGGGCGCAATCTGCGGTGTACGTTGGCGTTGCCGGGCATGACCCGGCACTGCCCGGGCGGCGCTACAACAACGTGCCGCGCAGGATCATCGCGGCGATGCTGAAATAGATGACCAGGCCGGTGACGTCGACGAGCGTGGCGACGAATGGCGCCGATGCGCTGGCGGGGTCGAAGCCGAGGCGTTTGAGGATGAAGGGCAGCATCGAGCCGGACAGCGAGCCGAAGGTGACGATGCCCACCAGCGCCGCGCCGATGGTGAGGGCGAGCAGCTGCCAGTGCTGGCCGTAATCGTGCAGGCCGAGCAGCTGCCAGGAGACGATGCGGATCATCGCCAGCACGCCCAGGATGGCGCCAAGGGTGAGGCCGGTGGGAATTTCGCGCAGCGCCACTTTCCACCAGTCGCGCAGGCGCAGTTCGCGCAGGGCCAGGCTGCGGATCAGCAGGGAGGTGGCCTGGGAGCCGGAGTTGCCGCCCGAGCTCATGATCAGCGGAATGAACAGGGTGAGCACGACCGCGCGGGCCAGCTCGTCCTCGTAGTGCTGCATGGCGCTGGCGGTGAGCATTTCGCCCAGGAACAGCACGCTCAGCCAGCCGGCGCGCTTGCGGATCATGCCGAAGAAGCCGATCTGCATGTACGGCTTTTCCAGCGCTTCCATGCCGCCGAACTTGTGCGCGTCCTCGGTGGATTCCTCGATGAGGGCATCCAGGATGTCGTCCACGGTGACGATGCCGAGCACGTGCTGGGCCGGGTCCACCACGGGGATGGCGAGCAGGTCGTGGCGGCGGATCAGCTGGGCCACTTCTTCCTGGTCGAGCATGGCATCGACGGTGACCGGCGGGTTGGTCTGGGCCACGTCGAGGATGGGCTCGTCGGGCAGGCCGGTGATCAGGCGGCGCATGGTCACCACCTGCACCAGGGTGCGGGTGTGCGGGTCGAGCACGTAGATGGCGTAGACGGTTTCGCGGGTGCGCTCGACTTCGCGGATGTGCTGCAGGGTGCGGCCGACGGTCCAGTCGGCCGGCACGCTGACGAATTCGGTGGTCATCAGCGCACCGGCGGTGTGCGCGGGGTAGCTGAGCAGCTGCTGGATGGACTGGCGCGCGTCGGCGCTGAGCAGCGGGATCAGGCGCGCGCGTTCGTCGTCGTCCAGCTCATGGACGATGTCGGTGGCGCGGTCGTCGGCCATCAGGCCCAGCAGCGCGGCGGCACGGGCCACCGGCAGCAGCGCCACCAGGTCGCCACTGCGGTTGAGCTCGGGCTGTTCGAGCATCTTCACCGCGCGCGGCAACGGCAAGGCGGCCAGGGTGTCAGCGGCGCGCGACAGCTCCAGGGTATTGAGGAACTCCACCGCATCGGCGGTGTTGAAGCTGGCCAGGGGTGCGCTCAGGGCGGCGGCATCGGCCACCGGGCGCAGCAGGTCTTTCTGGTTCATCGGGTTCGCCTGTGGGGATCGCCATGCGCGACGCCAGCAGTGGCGAACCGTCCCTCGTCAGGCGGTGGCCATCACTGGCGTCGAGCAAGGTCGACTTCTACTGTCGCTGGACATCGGTTCGGGGACTCCGCAAGGGTGTACTGCCGGACGTGCCGGCAGCGGCGGGCAGTCTGGACCCGGGCGCCGGGCGGGTCAACCCGGGCACCGCTGCCGTGTTGGGCTGCGATTGACGTTGGGCCAACGTGCGCGTCGCATAATGGGCGGCGGCCGTGGGCCGTGATGCCCTTTCCCTCGATGTTGCCCGGCGACGATCCCATGAGCAGGTCCTTCCATGCATAGCGGCGCGCTTGAGCTGGCCCTGGTGCTGCTGCTGGCGGCGGTGATCGCCGTGCCGGTGTTCAAGAAGCTGGGCTTCGGCGCGGTGCTGGGCTACCTGGCTGCCGGCGTGGTGCTGGGCCCGGATGGGCTGGGTTTCGTGCAGGATGCCGACCGCATCCTGGGCGCGGCCGAAATCGGCGTGGTGATGCTGCTGTTCGTGATCGGGCTGGAGCTGTCCCCGGCCCGCCTGAAGGTGATGCGGCGCTCGGTGTTCGGCGCCGGGGCACTGCAGGTGGCGCTGAGCGCACTGGTGCTGGGCAGCCTGCTGCTGCTCGACCACTTCCAGTGGAAGAGCGCGCTGATCGTGGGCATCGCGCTGGCGCTGTCGTCCACCGCAGTGGGCCTGCAGCTGCTGTCCGAGCACAAGGCGATCAACAGCGATTACGGCCGGCTGGGCTTTGCGATCCTGCTGTTCCAGGACCTGATCGCCATTCCCCTGCTGGCGGCGATTCCGCTGCTGGGCGGGGCCAAGAACGAAACCCTGCAATGGAACGACGTGGCCGTGGCGCTGGGCGCGCTGGCGGTGGTGATCCTGTGCGGGCGACCGGTGCTGCGCCGGCTGTTCAACATCATCGCGCGCACGCGCAGCCCGGAAGTGTTCACCGCGATGGCGCTGCTGGTGGTGCTGGGCACGGCGTGGTTCATGCAGGAGGCCGGGTTGAGCCCGAGCCTGGGCGCGTTCCTGGCCGGCGTGCTGCTGTCCGATTCGGAATTCCGCCACGAGCTGGAATCGCAGATCGAACCGTTCAAGGGGCTGCTGCTGGGGCTGTTCTTCATTGCGGTGGGCATGGGCATCGACCTGGACCGCATCGTCGCCGAGCCGGCGATGATCGCCGCGGGCGTGGCGATCCTGCTGGTGGTGAAGTTCGGCCTGCTGTTCGGCATCGGCAAGCTGGCCAAGCTGCGCACCCGGCACGCGGTGATGCTGGGCAGCGTGCTTTGGCTGGGCGGTGAGTTCGCCTTCGTGGTGTTCAACGAAGCGCAGCGCGCACACCTGCTGGGCAGCGCCAACCACGACCGGCTGGTGGCGATCGTGGGCCTGTCGATGGCGATCACCCCGCTGTTGATGATCGCGCTGCTGCGCCTGCTGGGCCGCGAGGACGCACCCAAGGGCACTGCGCCACCGGCCGACAAGGTGGACACCGGCGGCACCCAGCCGCAGGTGATGATCGCCGGCATGGGCCGCTTCGGCCAGGTGGTGGCGCGCCTGCTGACCGCCCAGAAGATTCCGTTCGTGGCGCTGGAGTCGAACCCGGACACGGTGTCGGACCTGCGCCGGTTCGGCAACAAGCTGTACTACGGCGACCCGACCCGGCCGGAGATGCTGCGCGCTGCCGGTGGCGAGCACATCCGCGTGTATGTGGTGACGCTGGACGACCCGGACGCCAACATGCGCGCCACGCGGCTGATCCGGCGCATGTACCCCGATGCCGTGGTGCTGGTGCGTGCGCGCAACCGCCAGCATGCTTGGCGCTTGATGGACATGTCGGCCGAGCCGTTCCGCGAAGTGTTCGGCACCAGCCTGGAGCTGAGCGAGCGCATGCTGATCGCGCTGGGCATCCCGGCCGATACCGCGCGCAGCCATGTGCAGCGCTTCCGCGAGCACGACGAGAAACTGCTGCGCGACCAGTACCTGGTCTACGACGACGAGGCGGCGGTGATCCAGACCTCGCGTGATGCGCGGGCCGATCTGATGCATCTGTTCGAGGCGGATGCGGAGCGCGACGCGAAGACGGATGCGTCCGACCGGCGAGGTTGAAGTTACACCTACCCCGTAGTGCCGGGCTCTGCCCGGCAACCGCGTGCAGCGGCTGAAAACCCACCGCGTTTTGCGGAACGTACCGAGGCGTTGGCGGGCGGGTCACCGCTGTCTGGGCAGGACCGGTTGGGCCACGCTGCAGGGACACTGCAGCCACGAGGCCACTATCCATGCCCCAGAAAGAACTTACCCCGGCCGCGTGCCAATGGCAGAGACGGTACCGGGGTGTGCCTGGCAAGGTTAGCGCCGTGATGCCACTGCATCAAGCGCCGCACCAGAGATTTTCTGAATGAAGGCGGCGAATGCTGAGAGACTCGCTGAATGGAATTCCGACGAGCGCATGCGTCGCTATCTGACCTGGGCCGGTCATTGCAGCGCCCGTGCGGCCTCTCTCTACGCGATGAACTTACAGCTTTCCGAAAGTCTGTACGTGCCTCTGCAGACCCTTGAGGTCTTGCTGCGCAATCGTATTCATCACGTGCTGGCCGCCGCGCACGGGCAGCTCTGGTTCGAGGCAGGTACGAGGGTGCTGGGCATCCCGAGACAGCACGAACAACTAAGAGCCGCGACCGGGGATCTGCGGCGTCAAGGAAGGGCGATCACTCCGGGCGGCATCATCTCGCACCTGACCTTTGGATTCTGGACGATGATGTTCAACAAGGAACACGAGGTGCTATGGCAGCAGACGCTGCACCGGATTTCGGCAGACCCGGCCGGGCGTGGGCTTCGACGCAAGCAGTTTTCCACGCCGCTGGTGCGGATACGGCAGCTTCGCAACCGCATCGCGCATCACGAGCCGATCCTGCACTGGCCCTTACAGCAGCATCATGCGGACATGATGCAACTGATGGAATGGCTTGCGCCCGAGGCCGCAGGGTGGTGCCGCACGCATGACCGCTTTCCACCGCTTCTGGCCCGGTGGTCACATCAGTTGCCACGCAGTACCGATTAAGGGTTGGCGACAGGTCAGCCGTTGTCGCGCAGGAACCGCGCCATCGAGGACACGCCGGGGACGCGTGGGGCGAATTCGCCGGCCACGTCGATGAAGCCGCGCATGACCGCGATTTCGCGCGGGTTGCGGTTGAGCCCGTCGCGCACGTCCGGGTCGGCGCCGGCACGCATCAGGCGCTGCACCAGCAACGGCAGGCCGTGCAGGGCTGCCAGGTGCAGCGGACCGAATCCGCGCGGGTCGCGTACGTCCAGCGACACGTCCTCGTCGAGCAGGCGCTCCACCGCCGCCAGCACCACCTGTTCGTCGCAGGCGGTACCCGGTTCGGCGCGCGCGCCCAGCAGCAGCAGCAGCGGCGTTACCGAGCCCGCGGCGGCCTGGTCCGGCTCGGCGCCGGCCAGCAGCAGAGTGTCGAGCAGGGCGAGCAGGCGCGAGCGGTCGCGCGCACTGAACCCATACAACGCCGCGCAATGCAGCGGGCCCAGCTGCTGCGCGTCACCGGCATGCACGTTGGCGCCGGCGGTGAGCAGGCGCGCAACGATGTCGGGCAGGCCCAGCGCAGAGGCCAGCATCAGCACGGTGACACCGCCCGGCAGGCGATATTCGAGTTCGGCGCCGGCGTCGAGCAGCGCCGACACGATGTCGATCTGGCGCATGCTGACCGCCGCCGACAACGGCGTGGCGCCGCTGGCCGCCGCGTGCTGCGGGTTGGCACCGCGCGCCAGCAACAGGTCGACCACGGCCAGGTGTCCGCCGCCGGCTGCGCGCAGCAGGGCGGTACAGCCCTGGGCGTCCACCACGTCCACCGCAAATCCCAGGTCGATCAGGCGGCGCACCGCATCGGCGTCGCCGGACATGGCCGCCGCCGGCAGATCGGCGTCACGCAGGACACGGCGCGGCAAGGGCCACACCCGCCAATCCAGCCAGTCGGCCAGGTCGCGGCGGCCGATCGACAGCGCCACGCCCAGCGGCGTCTGGCCGTCGGCAGCACGTGCTTCCGGCGAGGCGCCCTGCTGCACCAGCAGCTTCAGCGAGCCTTCGCGGGCCAGCGCCGTGGCCAGGTGCAGGGCGGTCATACCGTGGCTGTCGCGTGCCTCACGGTCCACGCCCAGCACCAGCAGCGCGTGTTGCAGCCGCAGCCAGCCCAGCCGCACGGCCAGGGACAGCGGCGGATCGCCCGCGGGGGACGGGGCAAACGGATCGGCACCGCGCTCCAGCAGTTCCAGCGCCAGCTGTTCCAGGCCCCGCGAGGCGTGGTCGTGCTGGGCGCAGGCACTGAGCAGGCGCGCCAGGCCACCGCGACCAGCCGGGGACAGGCCACGCCGCAGCAGCACCTGCAGGGCCGGCACTGCATCGATGCCGCGCGCGAGCAGGGCGAACATCGGCGTATCGCCGCAGGCGTCCAGCACTTCCGGCGCGGCGCCATGTGCCAGCAGCCAGTCCACGGCCTGCGGGTCCAGCGCCAGTTCGGCGTCGTGCAACAGGCCGCCCAGTTCCTGCGGATCGCACAGGCGCGCCAACGCGACCATGCCTTCGAAATTGCCGAACCCCAGCGCTTCACGCAGCAGGTCCAGCGGCGGGCGGTCCGGCAGCGTCGACGTGGCCAGGGCGGCATCGCCCTCGGCGGCGGTCAGGCCGTCGGTGACCGAGGCCGGCAGCGGGTAGCTGCGATCGAGCAGCGAGACGATGGTCCAGCGACCGGCGCTGGCGGCAATGTCGACGGCGCGGCGGCCCTGCGGATCGGGAATGTCGGCGGCGATGCCCAGCTCCAGCAGGCGCCGCACCAGCAGCGGCGACACGCTGTCGGCCATGCAGGCCAGCAGCACCGCATTGCGCCCTTCCAGGTCGACCGCGCCCAGGTCGGGCTTGTGCGGCAGCAGGTGTTCGATCACGGCGGCACGGCCGCCGCGGGCGGCTTCCAGCCACGGCGTGCGCGACAGGGCATCGCGCGATTCCAGGTTGGCGCCGGCGGCCAGCAGGACGTCGATGATGTCGACATGGCCGGCCAGGGCGGCTTCGTGCAGGGCGCTGCGGCGCTGGCGGTCGCGTGCGTCGGCGCGGGCCTTGTGCTTGAGCAGCAGCTGCACGCCGGCCGGATCGTCTTCTTCGGTGCCGGCGGCGGCCAGCAGGACCGGCGTGCCATCGGCGGGCTCGGTCTTGGCGCCGCGCTCGAGCAGGAACCGCGCCAGGCGCCAGTTGCCGACCTGGCAGGCCACGGCCAGCGGCGACCAGCTGTCGTTGTTGAGCGCATCCACTTCGGCGGCGGCATCGCGCAGCAGCGCGGCCACGCCCGGGTCGGAGCTGCGTGCGGCGTGGTGCAACGGGGTGTTGCCGTCGCTGTCGACGGCGCGCGAGTCGGCGCCGTTGGCCAGCAGGGTCATGACGGCTTCGGGGCGGCCGTGCCAGCTGTCGCGGGTGGCGGCGAGCAAGGGGGTCATGCCGCGATGCGGAGCGTTGACGTCGACGCCGCGTGCGATCAGTTCGCGCAGCAGGCGCAGGTCGGGCAGCACGGCGGCCAGCACGGGCAGGTTGCGCTGGTCGCGCCAGGCCGGATCCGGCAGGCCGTGTGGGTCCGCACCGGCGGCGAGCAGCTGCAGGGCGCGGTCGACGCGGCCGCTGCGGGCGGCGTCGTACAGGGCGGGCAGGTGTTCGTGCGTGCCCAGCGGCTCCAGCGGCTGCGGTTCGGCGGCCTGCGCGGTGAAGGCACGGGCGGCGTCGGTATCAAGGTCGGCGTGGCCACGCGCCGCCAGCGGGGCGGCGGGGGTGATGGCCTGCAGGAGCAGGTGCGCCAACGGTGAAAGGAGGACGATGGCGAGGGTCAGCGGCCAGCGCAGGGCATCGGCGACCAGGCCCGGCCAGGCGGGCAGCACCACCAGGGCGCAGACCACGACGACCAGGGCGGCGACGGCCAGGCCACGCCAGGCGCTCAGGTCGCGGCCGGACAGGGCCTGCCAGTGGTCGGTGAGGCTGCCATCGGTGCGTTCGATTTCATTCCACAGCGGCCAGGTGCGCCAGACGCCGAGCAGGGCGGCGCTGACGGCGACGCTGAGGCCGAGGACGGCGGCGAGGCTGCCACTGTCATGCAGTGCGCCCAGCGGCCAGGCGACCAGGGCGGCAAGCAGCACCGGTCCGGCGACCCAGGGGGCGAGCAGTGCGGGCAGTTCCTGGCGCAGGAGCTGCGCAGGCGGATGCACGGGGCGGGTGCGCCGCCACCAGGAGATGCCGAGGGCGAATGCGGGCTGTGCGAGGGCGACGCCGAGCGCGGCCGGTACGCCGCCGAGTGCGGCGGCGAGGGCCAGGAGGACGCCGGCGGCCAGGGCGATGGCGGTGGCGCGGTTGCGCAGGGCGTCAGTCATCGCGGCGCGGTACGCGCACGGGGGCGACCAGCGGCGGGGGCATCTGCAGGTGGAAGCCGCGTTCGGCGAGGTTGGCGCGCACTTGCGCAACGTCGGCCAGGGCGAGGCGACGGTCGGGGGTCAGGGCGACTTCAAGGACGAATGCGAACGGCGCCAGGCTGGCCTTCAACGCGTCAGGTACGGCGTTGAAGTCATCACGGACGGCGAGGTAGACGTAAGTGTCCTGCTTGCGTTGGCTTTTGTAGACGTAGGCTTGCATTGCCCGCGGGGCTTGGCCCTGGCAGTAGATACGATGATTGTGGAGTAAAGCAGGCAAGGGGGAAAGCCGGGAGCGGGCTTAACTGACGGTTTGATGGCGCGCGGCAGATTCAGGTTCATCAATGTCGCGGGGTTGTTCAGGTGGGTTTGGCCCGTTTTTTTGAAGCCAGAGCTTCAAGCAGGAGCAAAAGCTGGAGCAAAAACTGGATCAAAAGCGGCGCTGCCTTTCTGGGGGAGCGCTGGGGAGGGTGGGTATCCGGGGCACGCTGCAAGTACGTCCATGTAAGCTCCGTCGCCGCATCCATGCGGCTCAGGGCCCCGGCTACCCACCGTCCCCAACGCTTCCAGAATTGGCTGGTGCGTTTGGAGAGCAGGCAACGACAGGAGCCAGAGCGGTGCACTGGTTTTCGTTGGGGGAGGAAGAGCTGCCGAGCGTGGCTCGGCACTACGGCGGCGTGCATGCGAGCTTGGGGCGGGCGGCGCTTGGCCTTGGCCTTGGCCTTGGCCTTGGCCTTGGCCTTGGCCTTGGCCTTGGCCTTGGCCTTGGCCTTGGCCTTTGCCTTTACCTTTGCCTTTGCCGTTCCATGCGAACCGACACACTGTCCAAGGGCAGGCCTGTGTGGGTTGCCGGGGCCGTGTGTTGCCATGGATGGCAACACCGAGCCTTATCTGATCGGAATCTGGCAGTTTAGGTGTCGAGAGCCGGCGTGGGCCGCCGTGTGAGCCTGGATCTCGACGATCGCCGTGTAGCTTGGCGCCCACGCCGGAATCTCCCTTGATCCGCCCGAACAGTTGCTGGAGCTGTCACTCGAAGCGATAAGACTGGGCAAGCGGGGGAGCTCTCGACCCTTCCAGACTATACGGAGTCGGGCGATGAACGGGATCGGGATTGATGTAAGCAAGCGCCGGCTGGATGTTGGAACCTCCGACGGCCAAACCCTGCAGGTCAGCAATGACCCCTCCGGTTTCGCTGAATTGGACCTCTGGCTGAGGCAGCGCCCGAGTAACCAGATCGTGCTGGAGGCCACCGGTGGCTACGAACAGCCTGTGCTGGATTTTCTGCACAAGGCCGGTCATCCGGTGGTTCGGGCCAATGCCTTGCGGGCGCGGAAGCTTGCTCAGGGGCTGGGCCAGAGGGCCAAGACCGACCGCTTGGATGCCTATGCATTGGCACAGATGGCCACGCTGGTGAAGCTGCCGGCCTATCAGCCGTTGGAGGCTTGGCAGCAGAAACTGCGGGAGTTTGTGCGGGCACGTCGACAGATGATCCAGGCCTTGGCCGTCGCGCGACAGCAGCAGGAAATGGTGGGTGATCGTGAACTGCGCCGGCTTTTGCAGGCCAACATCACCCACCTGAAGACACTGGTCAAACGCCTGGGAAAGCAGATTGCCGAGCAGCTCGCTCAACAGCCCCAGCTCACGGTTCTGAAGTCGATGAAGGGCGTGGGGCCGGTGGTACAGGCGGTGCTGGCCAGCTACCTGCCTGAGCTGGGCCATATCAGTGGAAAGGCCATCGCCAGCCTGGTGGGCGTGGCGCCGATGTCCCACGACAGCGGGACGATGCGTGGAAAACGAAGCATCCACGGCGGTCGAGCCGAGATCCGTCAGGTGCTTTACATGGCCGGCATGTCAGCCCTGCAGCACGAACCGCGCATACGGGACTTTTACCGGTCGCTACGGGCCCGCGGCAAGGAGGCCAAAGTAGCCATCGTGGCGGTAATGCGAAAGATGCTGGTGATCCTCAACGCCCGCGTGCGCGACGCTCAAAGCGGACCGATCCCCGCCTGAAGCGCGCCCGGGCACATCTCCAACGGCTGCCGGCCAGCGGCCGGCACTACCGTGCCCGTCTGCTGGAGGGGCCGAAGCCTCCTCCAGCAACACAGTTGCTCCATGGATGGATTTACGGCGTGCCCCGGAAACCCACACAGGCCTGCCCTCCCCGGCACAGTCGAGAAATCGCTTTGGCCGTGGCTGTGGCTGTAGCTGTTGCCGTCGGTCGTGAAACAACGCCCAGCCACCGCCCCAACGGAGCGGTGGCTGGCGGCGGTCTTACTTGACCTTGGCGTAGGTGCCCTTGAGGGCGACACCGGCCATGAGGGTGCCGGCGTAGCACTCGTAGTTGGTGGTGCTCTTGAACTCGTTCTTCTTGTAGTAGCTCACGATGTCCACCACCGCGTTGGCGTTGCGCGACTTGGCGCCGTCCTGCAGCGCGCGCAGCGCCGACAGGGCGACCCAGCGGCAGGCTTCCTCGTCGCTCTTGTTGGCCGCGTTGGTCTTCTTGTTGGTCACGTCTTCGCCCAGGCGCTGCTGCACGTTGACCTTCTCGCCGGCCAGGTAGAAACGCACGCTGCCGTCGATGCCGGCATCGCGGGCAGCCTGCGAGTTCACCAGCTCACGCAGCGATTGTTCAACACGGGTGTCACGGGCCTGGGCGGTGCTGGCGACGGCAAGCAGCGCGGTGGCGGCAATCAGGGCAAAACGACGCATTCAACTTTCTCCTTGTTGGTAGGACGCGGGGTGGTGCGGAAAACGACCGACCCGGACCCGGGTCGGATGGATCAGGCCTGCCAGCGGCGGAAGATCAACGACGTGTTGATGCCGCCGAAGGCGAAGTTGTTGCTCATCACGTACTCCGGCTGCAGCGCGCGGCCTTCGCCCTGGATGTAGTCCAGCGCGCCGCAGCGCGGGTCCACCTCGTGCAGATTCAACGTGGGCGCGAACCAGCCCTCGCGCATCATCTCGATCGTCATCCAGGCCTCGAACGCACCGCAGGCGCCCAGCATGTGGCCCACGTAGCTCTTCAGCGAACTGATCGGCATGCCCGGGCCGAACACCTGCGCGGTGGCCTGGGTCTCGGCGATGTCGCCATGCTCGGTGGCGGTGCCGTGTGCGTTGACGTACCCGATCTGCGCCGGTTCCAGGCCCGCATCTTCCAGCGCCAGCCGCATGGCCTGGGCCATGGTGTCGGCGGTGGGCTGGGTGACGTGCTGGCCGTCGCTGTTGGTGCCGTAGCCAACCACTTCGGCCAGGATCGTGGCGCCGCGCGCCTGCGCGTGCTCCAGCTCTTCCAGGATCAGCGTGCCGGCGCCCTCGCCCAGCACCAGGCCGTCGCGGTGCGCGTCGAACGGGCTCGGCGTGGTCTGCGGCGCGTCGTTGCGCACGCTGGTGGCAAACAACGTATCGAACACCGCCGCGGCCGTGGCATCCAGCTGCTCGGCACCGCCGGTGACCATCACCAGCTGCTTGCCGCCGCGGATCGCCTCGTAACCGGCGCCCACGCCCTGGCTGCCCGACGTACAGGCGCTGGACGTGGTGTACACACGACCGGACAAACCGAAGAACACCCCGATGTTGACCGGCGAGGTGTGGCTCATCATTTTCAGGTAGGTGGTGGCGCTGATGCCGTCGGTGGTGTGTTCGTGCAGCATGCGGCCAAATTCAGCGGTGGCCTCGTGGCTGCCCGACGACGAGCCATAGGCCACGCCGGCCATGCCACTGCGCAGCACCGGGTGGCCAAGCAGGCCGGCCGACTCCAGCGCCAGTTCGGTGGCGCGCACCGACATCACCGCCACCTTGCCCATGCTGCGGGTGGTCTTGCGGTTGTAGTGGGCCGGCAGGTCGTAGTCCTGCACGGGCGCGGCCAGGCGCGTGTTGAGGCCGTCGAACACTTCCCACTCGGGGATGTAGCGCACCGCGTTGACACGCGCATGCAGGCGCTCGCGGATGCTCGGCCAGTCGTGGCCCAGCGGGCTGAGCGCGGCGGCACCGGTGACCACCACGCGACGTTCGGTTCGGCTCATCAGACCATGCCTCCATTGACCGAGATCACCTGGCGGGTGATGTAACCGGCCGATTCGGACAGCAGGAAGGACACCGCATGGGCGACCTCGTCCGGCTGGCCCATGCGCCCGGCGGGAATCAGTTTGAGGGCGTGGTCCAGCACTTCCTGGTTGATCATGTCGGTCTCGATCAGGCCCGGGGCCACGCAGTTGACGGTAATCGCGCGGCTCGCCAGTTCCAGCGCCAGCGCCTTGGTGGCACCGATGATGCCGGCCTTGGCTGCGCTGTAGTTGGTCTGCCCGCGGTTGCCGACCAGCCCCGACACCGAGGACAGGGTGACGATGCGGCCCGGCTTGCGCCGCCGCACCATCGGCATCACCAGCGGATGCAGCACGTTGTAGAAGCTGTCCAGGTTGGTGTGCACCACCGCGTCCCAGTCTTCGGCGGGCATCGCCGGGAACGCGCCGTCACGGGCGATGCCGGCGTTGCAGACCACCCCGTAATAAGCGCCGTGCGCTTCCACGTCGGCCTCCAGCGCGGTACGCGCGGCGTCGCGGTCGGCCACGTCGAACATCAGCACGCGGGCCTGCCGGCCCAGGGCCTGGATCTGGGCCACCACGTCCTGTGCTTCCTCGATGCGGCTGCGGCAATGCACCACCACGTCGAAGCCGTCGCGCGCGATGCGCAGCGCGATGGCGCGGCCGATGCCCCGGCTGGCGCCGGTCACCAGCACTGTGAGATTCCCTGTCATGCCTCTCCACTCTCCAGATAAGCCATCGCATCGCGTGGTTCGAACACCGATACGTTGGCGACCGCCAATTCGGTAGCGCCTGCCAGGATCCGGCAGGCGAACATGCCCAGCCCATTTTCGCCCATCAGCTCGCACTGTGCCTCTACCCGCAGGCAGCTGCCGGCGGCGAAGTACGGCTGGTGCGCGGTGTAGCGGCGGGTGCCCAGCAGGAACCCGATCGAGGGTTCGCGCCCGGCCTGGCGTGCCTTGCAGCCTGCCCACGCGGCGATCGCCTGGGCCATGTATTCCACGCCCACCCACGCCGGGACGCCGTCGGCATGGTTGAACGGGCCGTGGTGCGGCACATCCACCTCGACCACGATCGACTCCGGCTGCCAGTCCAGCAGGCGGTCGATCAGCCGCATGCTGTCGCGGTGGGGCAGCACCTCGTCGATGTTCAGCGGCAGCTGCATGTTCATCCCTTCGCCAGGGCCAGCACGGCATTGCTGCCGCCGAAGGCGAACGAGTGGCTGAGCACGTGCTGCGGCGGGTGTGCGGCGAGGGTGCCCGGTTCCACCAGCGCCAGCGCCGGCAACGCGGCGTCGCCCTGCCCGTCCCACCAGTGGGTGGGCAGCTGCTGGCGCGGGTTGTCGGCCAGCACCATCCAGCACAGCGCGGCCTCGATCGCCCCGGACGCGCCCAGGGTGTGCCCGGTCAGCGGCTTGGTCGAGCTGGCCGGCACCGTGGCGCCCAGCACCGCCGCCACGGCCTGGCTTTCCATCGCGTCGTTGTGCCCGGTGGCGGTGCCATGCAGGTTCACGTAGTCCACCTGCGACGGCGCCCAGCCGGCCCGGTCCAGCGCCTGCTGCATGGCATCGATCGCGCCGCGTGCCTGCGGGTCTGGCGCGGACATGTGGTGCGCATCGGACGACTCGCCCCACCCGGCCAGGCACACCGGGCCGGGCGCGGCAGTCATCAGGAACAGTGCGGCGCCCTCGCCGATGTTGATGCCGTTGCGGTTGGCCGAGAACGGGTTGCAGCGCGCCGCCGAGACCGACTCCAGCGCGCTGAAGCCGGCCACGGTGAACCGGCACATCGAATCGGCGCCGCCGGCCACCACCGCGTCCACCACCCCGGCGCGCAGCAGGCGCGCGGCGGCCATCAGCGCCTTGGCGCTGGACGAGCAGGCGGTGGAGATGGTCCAGGCCGGCCCGGTGCTGCCGATGCGCTCGCGCACGAACCGCGCCGACGTGCCCATTTCCTGCTGTGCGTAATCGAAGCCCGGCGGCCACTGGCCGGTGTCGCGGTGGCAGCGCAGCGCGTTCTCTGATTCGCCGATGCCCGAGGTACTGGTGCCGATGATGACCGCCACCCGATCGGCGCCATGGCGCGCGATCGCCGCGTCCACGGCCGGGCGGATCTGCACCAGGGCCGCTTCGAGCAGGGCGTTGTTGCGCCCGCGCAACGCCACCGGCAGCGCGGACAGGTCCGGCAGCGGGGTGGTCACCTCGCCCAACGCGAGGGTGCGACCGGCGATCACCTGGTCGTTGTCGCGCAACCCGCCGGGCTGGTCGGCGAACAGGCCGGCGCGCACCTGCGCGCGGTCGCCGCCGAGCGCGCAGACCACGCCCAGTTCATTCAGATAGATCGCGCTGCTGCTACTGCTCACGGCGGTGCCTGTTCCATGTCCAACGATTCAATCACCAGTTCATAGCCTTCGGCCAGGTTGCGCAGGCGCACGCGGCCATCGGGCAGCGGCTCCAGCAGCAGCCACGCCTTGCCGGCCTGCTCCAGGCGGCGCTCGCGGCCGGCCTCGACCAGCGTCCAGCCCGCCGGCAGGGCGGCGCGGATGGCCGCGGCCGGCCACAGCGCGAACTGCAGGTCGTCCAGCACGCGCTCGCCGCGCACCTGCGGCGGCAGCCACGGCGCGCGGGTCTGTTCCAGCGTGGTGCCGTCCCAGACCATGCGCACGCCGGTCTGGCCCATGGCCTGCACCGCCAGCCGCACTTGGCTGCCGTCGGCTTCCAGCAACGCATCCAGCTCGCGTTCGTGGGTGCCGAAGCGGAACTGCAGGCGCTGCTGCAGCTGCAACGGCTGCGGCAGGGCCGACGGCGCCAGCTGCAGGGTGGGCAGCTGCACCAGCGGCGCGGGCATGCGGGTGCTGGCGCAGGACGCCAGCAGCACGCAGACGAGCAACAGGACAATCAGCCGCTGCACAGTTCCTCCAGCACCCGCAGGCGGCGGCCGCTATCGTCGGCCACGTACGGGTTGTGGGTGTCCCAGGCGTAGCCGGCCAGGATCGAGGAGATCATGCGGCGCACGTCGGGCTGCGGGTCGGGGTGGTAGATGATTTTCTGGAAGCCACCGGCGTACCAGGCTTCGACGAAGCGGCGGAAGGTCTTGACCCCGGCGCGCAGCGGAATGGAGAAGTCCTTCTCCCAGTCCACCGTCTGCCCGTCGTATTCGCGGGCGATGCACGCACTGGCCAGCTCCGCGGATTTGAAGGCGATGGTGACGCCCGAGGAGAACACCGGGTCGAGGAACTCGCCGGCGTTGCCGAGCAGCGCGTAGCCTTCGCCCCACAGCGAGGACACGTTGGCCGAGTACCCGGTGATGGTGCGCACCGGCAGCACGGCCCATTCGGCGTTGACGAGCAGGCGGGTCAGGTTGGGGTCTTCACCGACGATGGCGCGCAGCTTGTCTTCGTCGCTGCCCGGATACTTCTCGAAGAAGCTGGGCTCGGCGACCACGCCCAGCGAACAGCAGCCGTTGGAGAACGGGATGGTCCAGTACCACACGTCCACGTGCTCGGGATGGGTGGTGATCAGGATCTTGTTGCGGTCAAAGCCCGCGTCGGCCGGGATATGGTCACGCACGTGGCAGAAGATCGCGCCGCGCACCGGGAAGTTCGACGGCGATTCGAGGTTCAACAGACGCGGCAACAACCGCGCGAAGCCGCTGGCGTCGAGGATGAAGCCGGCTTCGATGGTGTACTCGCTGCCGTCGGGGCGGCGCACCTGCACCCGCGCCGGGCGGCCCGGCTGCACCGACAGCACTTCATCGCCGAAACGCAGCGTGGTGCCCATGCGCTCGGCACCGCGCGCAAGTACGTTGTCGAAGTCGGCGCGCTGCACCTGGTAGGTGGTGCCCCAACCGGGCGAGAACTTGTCGCGGAAGTCGAACTCGGTGCTCGCTTCGCCGCGCACGAACGCCGCGCCGTTCTTGTACTGGAACCCGGCCTGCACCACGTCCTGCAGCAGCCCCGCCGCTTCGATGTACTCCATGCTCTGCGGCAGCAGGCTCTCGCCGATGGAGAAGCGCGGGAACTGCTGGCGCTCGATCATCAGCACCTGGCGGCCCTGCCTGCGCAGCATCGCCGCCGCGACCGAGCCAGCCGGGCCGGCACCGATCACGAGGATCTCGGTTGTTTCCACTTGCGGGTTCATCGATACATCCTTGATCAAGAAAACAATGGCGGGAAAGGAAACACGCGGTGCTCAGTGCGGTGCGTCGTGCGGTGGCGGGCGGAACAGCGGCGAGATGATCCACACCAGGCCGATGCCGAACAGCAGGGTCAGGCCGAACGCGCGCAGTGCCGGCGTGGCCGACAGGCCCAGCAGGCCGAACGACAGCCAGGTACTGGCCGCGCCCACGCACACCGCCAACCACGCACTGGCATCCCCGCGGTGTTCGATCAGGAAGATGCCGTAGTCGATACCCATGCCCAGCAGCAGCATCAGCGCCAGTACGTTGAACAGCTGCAGCGGCTGGCCGAACAGGCCCAGCAGGGCCAGGGTCAGCGCGCCGGCCACCAGGGTCGGGGCGAACACGCGCCACGCCTGCGCGCGGTAGCGCCAGTACAGCACCGCGAACACCAACACGATGCCCACCAGCAGCAGCCCGCTCATCAGCTTGCGGTAGTGCTTGAGCAGCGAGGAGAAATCGGCGGTGCGGTCGACCCAGCGCACGCCATCGATGCCCTTGGCCTGGGTTTCAAGCAGGGTCAGCGCATCGGCGCGTGACAGGTCATCGACCATCACCACGCTGGCCAGGCCCGCACCGACCTCGCCCAGCCACAGGTGGTGGAACGGCATCGCCGCCGGGGAGGCCAGGAAGGCGTCGGCGTCCAGGTCGCGACCGGCGTAGTCCGGGCGTGACAGGGTTTCGCCCACCGCCTGGCCGACCTTGCCCAGTACCTGCGGCTCGACCGTGGCGGTCAGCGCGGCATCGGCATGCTGGCGCTGCACCGAGGGCAGCCAGTCGCTGATCGCGCGGTACCCGCCGATCTGCTTGTTGGCCGCCAGCACGCGCAGGCGTTCGATCAGCGCCTCTTCGCGCTGCAGCACCTGTTCGGCACTGTCGCCCTGCACCAGGTAGAACTGCGCCGGGCTGGGCATGCCCAGCATCTGGCTGATGCGGATCTGCTGGTCGATCAGGCTCTTGGGCGAGGACTGCAGGCTGCGCAGATCATCGTTGCTGTCCAGCCGGGCGATGCCCACGGCCGACAACAGCGCCGCCACGCCCAGGAAGATCGCGGCCTTGCGCCCGTGCAGGCGCGGCCAGCGCTCCAGCGTGCCGCCCAGCCAGCGCGAGAAGCCGGTGGTGCGGATCTCGCCGCCGTCCAGCCACGGGAACCAGAAGATCACGGTGAGGAAGGCGGCGGCCAGGCCGACCACCGAGAACAGCGCCATCTGGCGCAGCCCCGGGAACGGTGCCAGGCCCAGGGCCAGGTAGGCCAGCGCGCTGGTCAGCAGCGCCAGCCACAGGCCGGGCAGCAGGTGCCGCAGCAGGCGCCAGCGGCGGTCGGCCGGCTCGGCCTGGCGCGAGGCGAACCAGTGGATGCCGTAGTCCTCGGCCACGCCCACCAGCGACGCGCCGAACACCAGCGTGAGCACGTGCACCTTGCCAAACACCAGCACCGTGACCGCCAGGGCCACGCCGCAGCCGATCAGCAGCGAGGCTGCCACCAGCAGGATCGGGCGCAGCGAACGGAACGCCAGCCACACCAGCAGCAGCACCGCGGCCAGCGAGCCCCAGCCGATCGTATTGATCTCCCAATTGGCCTGCACCGCCGCCGCTTCCGCATGCAGCGGTACACCGGCGCGCAGCACTTCCAGGCCGGGAGCCTGCTTGCGGGCCGCCGCGGCGGCCTGGTCCAGCAGCAGGTCGATGTGGCGTTCGCCGTCGAGCTGGAACGCCGAACCCACGGTGTCGTACTGCACGATCGACCAGTGCTTGCCGTCGGCTTCGAGCAGGCCGTCATCGCCCATCTGCAGGCCCGAGCCCAGCGCGCGTTCCTGCCACCACTGCGGCCACAGCGACAGCGGGTCCTGCCGCCACTCGGTCAGCCGCGGCGCGCCCATCGGGCCGTACAGGGCGGCCAGCGCGGCGTCGGCCAGGCCATCCACCGGCTCGGTCTGCAGGCGTTGGCGTTGCTCACTGGTGAGCAGGCGGTCGCGGTACGGCGCGTAGAACGCACGCGCCTGTTCGAACCATCCTTCGATGGAGCCGCTTTCCTGCAGTAGAGCGGGGCTCTGCCCCGCTGGAACGTCACCTGCGGCAGGCAGCGGGGCAGAGCCCCGCTCTACGGCGGCTGGCGCGTGAGGCAGCGGGGCAGAGCCCCGCGCTACGTTGGTTGATTTTGGGGTGATGGTGGCGCGGAAGGCGGCCTCGGCGGCCTTGGTCTGCGCGGCGTCGGCGCTGCCCAGCAGCACCACGATCTGGCGCGCGTTGGCATCGGCGATGCGCCGGGTGACGTCGGACAACAGGCGGTCGTGTGCATCCTGCGGCAACAGCGCCAGGATGTCGGTATCAATCCGCGACTCGCTCTTCCACAGCTGCCACTGCTGCACGCCCAGGCCCAGCAGCACCAGCAGCCACAGCACGGCCAGCCAGCGCCAGATGCGCTGCAGGCGGCCGTTCGACTTCAGTGCGTCATTCAAACTTGCCGCCCTCTTCCGCACTCAACGCAGCCGGCGTTTCGCTCATGCCGGTGAAGTGGATGCGGGTGACATCCTGGTTGGCCTCGGTGATCTCCACCTCGCGCACGTAGCGGTCGCCCTGCAGCTTCAGCCCGGTGAACACCTTGCCCAGCATCGCCGAGCGCGGGCTCAGCTGCATGCTCCAGCCGTTGTTCGCCTTGGCCTCCACCTTCACCGTGAACTGGGCCGACAATGCCTGCGCGTCGCCGCTCATCAGCGCGAACATGATCGCGTTGACCGAGCGCATCGCCGGCTGCTGGCGGCCGTCCAGCTCGACCCGGCTGCTGCCGTCGCGTTGACGGCTGAGGATGCGGTCACGGGTGACCACCACTTCGGACGGGAACGGCTTGAGCGTGGTCCAGACCACGCCGTGGTCCTGGGCCAGCACGAAGCGCCCCTGCGAACGCAGCGGGTTCTTGAAGCCAGCCACCTGCTTTTCCTGGCTGAACTCGCCCCGCAGCACGCCCACCTTGGCCACGCGCTGCTTGACCAGATCCACATCGGCAGCGGGGGCGGCAAGCACCGGCGCGACCACGACCAACGACACCAGCACGACCAGCGTGCGCAGCAGAGCGTTCATTGCACTTCCACTCCCAGACGGTCCCACAGCACGCGCGGGCACAGGTACAGCATTTCATTGGTGGCCGCGTCGACCGCCACCTGGATGGTGTGGGCGCGGGTCAGCACCTGGCCACTGTCGGCGTCGAAGATCTCGTAGGCGATCTTCAGCCGGTTTTCCCATTCGGTGATGGTGGCGCGCACGCGCAGCGCCTGCCCGTACAGCAGCGGCCGGATGTACTTCACCCGCGCGTCCACCACCGGCCAGATGTAGCCGGATTCGCGCATCTGCGGGTAGTCGTAGTCGTACTGCTGCAGCAGCGCGCAACGGGCAACTTCAAAGTACTTGAAGTAGTTGCCGTGCCACACCACGTGCATCGGGTCGCAGTCGTGGAAGGTGGGCGACAGCCGCACCTCCAGGCTCAGGTCAGGGCTGGTCATACAGGCTCCAGCGCTGGCCACGGATGTCATCGAGCAGTGCGCGCAGCTCACCGTCCAGCGCGCGGTCTTCCTCGACCAGCGCGATGCGCGCGCACAGGTCCTGGTACATCGCGTCCAGTTCGCCGTGCAGGATAGCCTTCATGCCTACCCGCTGGCGCAGCGCCACGCCTTGGCGGGCGGTGATCAGCAGCGCGGCAACCACCTGCTCGGTCAGTTCGATCACGCGCAGGCAGTCGCGCGCGGCGATGGTGCCCATGCTGACCTTGTCCTGGTTGTGGCACTCGGTGGACCGCGAGAACACCGAGGCCGGCATGGTCTGCTTGAGCGCCTCGGCGGTCCACGCCGACACGCTGATCTGCAGCGCCTTCAACCCGTGGTTGATCGCCGCGCGCTCACCGGTGGCCGCCGACAGGTTGGCCGGCAGGCCGTGGTTGTAGCGCGCGTCCACCACCAGCGCCATCTGACGATCGAGCAGGTCGGCCAGGTTGGCGATGGTGTTCTTCAGCGCGTCCATCGCAAAGGCAATGTGGCCGCCATAGAAGTGGCCGCCGTGCAGGATGCGCTCGCCGTCGGCGTCGATCAGCGGGTTGTCGTTGGCGCTGTTGAGTTCGGTTTCGATCAGCTGGCGCATGAGCGGCAGTGCGTCCTGCACCACGCCGATCACGTGCGGGGCGCAGCGCAGCGAGTAGCGGTCCTGCAGGCGCTGTTCATTGCGTGGCGGGCGGTCGCTGTGCAGGTCCTGGCGCAGGCGCGCGGCGATCTGCATCTGGCCCGGGTGCGGCTTGGCGGCGAACAGCATCTCATCGAAATGGTGCGCGTTGCCGTCACTGGCCAGCACGTTGAACGCGGTCAGGCGGGTGGCCAGCTTGGTCAGGTAGTCGGCGCGGTCGTAGGCCAGGCAGGCCAGCGCGGTCATCACCGCGGTGCCGTTCATGATCGCCAGGCCTTCCTTGGGGCGCAGCCGCAGCGGGGTCATGCCGATCTCGGCCAGCACCTCGGCGGCCGGGCGGCGCGCGCCCTGGTACATCACCTCGCGCTCGCCACACAGCACCGCGGCCACGTAGGACAGCGGGGTGAGGTCGCCACTGGCGCCGACCGAGCCTTCGGCCGGGATCAGCGGCAGCACGTCGTGGCGCAGCAGCGTGGCCAGCCCGTCCAGCAGCGGATGGCTGACCCCGGACATGCCGCGCACCAGCGAGGCCAGGCGCGCGGCGATCACCGCGCGGGTCTCCTGCGGGTCCAGGAACCGGCCCAGGCCGCAGCCATGGTAGGTGAACAGGTGGTGCGGCAGTTCGGCCACCAGCGCCGGCGGGATGTTGACCGTGCACGAGTCGCCGTAGCCGGTGGTCACCCCGTAGATGACGCCGTCCTCGCGCAGCAGGCGGTCGAGGAAGTCGGCCCCCTTCTGGATGCGCGCCTGGAAGGCCGGGTCGTCGCTGACCATGGCCTGGGCCTGGCGCTGCGACAGCGCGACCACGTCTTCGATGGTCAGTGGCGCATCGCCGAAGCGGATATCGGGTGACTTACTTGCCATGAGATGCCTGATCCCAGAAGGGGAAGAAATTGAACCAGTCCAAGGGTGCCTGGGTGACCTGAACTTCCAGCCACCGGGCGAAATGTTCGGCCTGCGCGGTCAGCGCGGCGTCACGCGAGCCGCGCGGCAGCACGATGCGGTCGCTGAAATGCTCGAAGCGCACGCGGTAGCCGTCGCCGTCGTGCAGGCAGGCCATGGTGTACACCGGGCAGGCCAGCGCGGAGGCCAGCACGTAGGCGCCGATCGGGAACTGCGCCACGTGGCCCAGGAACGGCGCCGGCACGGTGCGCCCGCCCCGCAGCGGCACGCGGTCGCCGACGATGGCCACGAAGCCGCCTTCGTTGACCCGGCGCTGCAGCTCCACCGCGGTGGCCGGGCCCATGTCGGTGACCTGCATCAGTTCCACCGATGCCAGCGGATCCAACCGCTGCATCAGCCGGTTGAAGCGCTGCGCGTGCGCGGTGTGCACCAGCACGGTGATGCGGAAACCGGGGACCTGTTCGGCCAGCACCTGGCACAGTTCCAGGCAGCCGATGTGCGCGGTGAGGATCAGCCCGCCCTCGCGGCGCGCGATCTTCTCCAGCATCAGGTCGCGCTGCAGGCGGATGTGGCTGGGCGGATAGCGCCCGCCCAGGCCGAGCAGCTTGTCCAGCAGGGTGTCGGCAAACAGCGCGAAGTGCTTCAGGCTGGTCCAGCGCCCGGGCACGCCGCCCAGTACGCCGGTGTGCGCCTGCAGCCGCCGCAGGTACTGCAGCGACGACTGCCGCGCCACGCGGTTGCCCAGCCAATGGCACAGCACCACCGGGTACACGCACAGGCGGAACGGCCAGCGCCCGAACCAGCGGTGCACCCAGCACAGGAACAACACCCCGGCGGCCGAGGTGGTTTCGCCCAGGTCGGCCCAGTGCGGGGCGTTGGCCGGTGCCGGTGCGGTCATGCGCGTGGCGCTCCGGCGATGCGCCGCCACAGCAGGCGCGGCGCGCGCCACAGCATGCCGAAGAACAGGCGGGTGTGCATGCGGCTGATGCGCACGTTGTCGCGCCACACATCGAAGTGCGACACGCCATCGCTGGGATAGGTCACCCGCGTAGCCAGGCTGATCACCGGCACGTCGCGCCAGAACAGCCGCACCAGAATTTCGCTGTCGAAATCCATGCGCCGGCCGATGGTCTCCTCGCCCACCAGCGCCGTCACCGGTGCCAGCGGGTACAGCCGGAAGCCGCACATCGAATCGCGGATCTGCAGCGACAGCGTGTTGATCCACACCCAGATGTGGGTGGCGTAACGGCCGTACAGGCGCGCCTTGGGCACGCTGTCGTCGTAGGCCGGAATGCCGCAGATCACCGCGTCGGGATGCTGCCGCGACAGGGCAACGAAGCGCGGGATGTCGGTCGGGTCGTGCTGGCCGTCGGCATCGATCTGCAGCACGTGGCTGTGGCCACGGCGCGCCGCCTCGGCAAACCCGGCCAGCATCGCCCCGCCCTTGCCCTGGTTCACCGGCAGGCGCAGCAATGTGACCTGCGCGGGGTATCCCGCCGCGAGGGCATCCAGCGCCTGCGCGCACGCGGGGTGCGAGCCATCATCCACCAACAGGCACGGCAGCCCGCTGGCCAGCACGCCGCGCACGACGGCGCCGATGGCATGCTCATGGTCGTAGACCGGAATCACCACCAGCGGCGCAAAGGGCGCTGCCGGGGGACCAGCGCGAGCGGCGTCAGACATCGCCGAACACCACCCGGCCACTGGCATGCACGCCGTGGTCGGAGACATAGCGGAAGCTCAACACCGACTTGGCCGCATCCCAGCCCAGGGTGAGCTGCAGGCAATCGCCGGGGCGCGCCACGTGCTGGAATTTCAGCGCGTCCATGCGTTCGAAGCGCGGTGGCATGGTGAACACATCGCGGGCGTAATGGATGGCCCAATCCAGCTGGACCACGCCCGGAAGGATCTTGGCCTGCGGGAAATGCCCGTCGAAGGCGATCAGGTCCGGGTCCAGCGGCAACAACAGGGCTGCCGTGTCGGGCTCGCGCCGCTCCCATTGGACCACCGGGAACTGCGGCCGGAACAGCGCTGCCAGAGCGGCGAAGGTGACCTTGCCCTGTGCGTTCAACGGCAGCGCGTCGACGAAGCGCCAGCGCCGCGGCCGGGTCACTGCATCGTGGCTGCTGGCCAGGTGCGCGCCCAGCGCCTGCGCCTGGCGGCGTCGCTGGGCGTCGTCCCAGCCGGCCGCGTCGGCCTGCTGCGGCACCACCACGGCGGCCAGCTGTTCGCGCGCGCCCGGCAGCACCAGCACGCGCACGTCCTGTACCGCCGGATGCGCGCGCAGCTGCTGTTCCAGCGCGTCCAGCGATACCCGGCGTTCTTCGATCTTGACGATGCGGTCGGCCCGGCCGAGCAGGCGGAAGCTGCGCCCGGCGTCGGCCTCCACGCGGTCCTGGGTCTGCCACCAGTCGGTGTTTTCCAAGTGCGGCGAGGACACTGCCAGGCAGCCGTCCTGGATGCGCCAGGCCACGCCGGGCAACGGGTGCCACTGCGGCTGCCCGGCGCTCCAGCGGCGCCAGGCGATACCGCCGGTTTCGCTGCTGCCGAACACCTCGGTGGGGGCCACGCCGAGCAATGCCCGCGCCTGCAGCGCGGCCTCTTCGGGCAGCGGACCGCCGGAGGAAAACACCGCGCGCAGCGGCCCCTGCAACGAGGACCAGTCCAGTTGTTCGGGCAGGCGCTTGAGGTGGGCCGGGGTGGCCACCAGCACCGACGGCTGCCGCGCCAACGCACTGACCAGGTCTTCATGGAAGAACCGGCGCGGCTGGATGGCGCGGCCGGCGGCCAGCGGCCACAGCACGCGGAACAACAGGCCATAGATATGCTGGTGCGAGACCGTGCCGTGCACCTGGGTGCCTTCCAGCTGGTCACCGAACGCGGCCTGCAGCGCCTCCACTTCACGCGTGAGCTGGCGCATGCGCTTGACGATCGCGCTGGGCGCGCCGGTGCTGCCGGAGGTGAACACCACCAGTTCCAGCTGGTCTTCGTCCAGCGGCAGCAGTTCGCCCTCGACGTCGACGTCGGCATCGGGCTGCAGCGGGGCGTGGTGCGCGGGCACGTCACCTGCAAACCCGGCCACGCGCGGGCGCAGCGCATCCAGCGTAGCCGGCAGGTTGTCCCCGCCCAGGAAGACCCGCTTGCCGGCGTGCCAGGCGCCCAGCAGTGCGGCGGCAAAGGCCAGGGTGTCGTCGAAGTACAGGGCCCAGTCGCGTCCCGGCGCACGGGCGAACGCCTGTTGCCAGCGCATCACCTGCAGGCGGAAGTCCGGGTGCAACACCGCGCCGTGCTCGGCTTCGCCCACGATCCGGCCGGGCCGTGGCGACACCGCCAGCTGGTCCAATGCGATCCACTCAACCATGCGCGTGCGCCGCTTTCACCCGTCGCCGCACCAGCCACTCGCCACCAAACAGAGCACCCATCATCACGTACGCCAACAATCCGTTGTACAGCGCCCAGACCTGGTTGGACGCCCACAGCGCCGTGGCCAGGGCCAGACTTCCGTTGAGAACAAAGAAGCCGCACCAGATCCACGTGACGCGACGGGTATAGATCACGGCGAACGGCGGCAGGTCCGGCTCACTCAGCCGCGCCAGGCGCTCCACCGCGCTGGGCGGGAACCGCAGGCTGGTGGCAAAGATCACCAGCATCACCGCGTTCACCAGCGCCGGGTACAGCTTCAGCGGCAGGGCCTGGTTGAAGGCGGTGGCCACCAGCGCCAGCACCCCGGTGCCGAGGGCGGCCACCCACCACACCGGCTGGCGGGTGGTGAGCGCGCGCAGCGCGGCCAGCCCGAACAGCAGCAGCGACAGCCAGCGCGGCTCGAACCGGCCCAGCGACAGGTACACCACCAGCGGGTATGCCAGCGACAGCAACGCAAACGCCGCGACGCGCACCCGGACCATGGTCAGTGTCCTGCGGCAGCCGTCAGGCGGCTGCTTGACCGGGCAGCAGCCCGTGCACCACGTCGACGATGTCCTGCACGGTACGCACGGCCTTGAAGGCCTCCGGCTGCAGGTTGCGGCCCAGCAAGGGCTTGAGCTGCACGATCAGGTCGACCGCGTCGATGCTGTCGATGTCCAGATCGTCGTACAGACGGGCCTGGGGCGTGATGCGCGCCGGTTCGATCTCAAAGCTGTCCTTGAGGATCTTGACGATGCGATCGAAAAGTTCGTTCTTGGTCATGGCAAATCCTGACGCGCCGTTACGACGACTGGCGTGCGGCGACAAACTCGCCCAGGGCACGCACGCTGGAGAAATGGCGACGGGTCTCTTCCGAATCCGCAGACAGGCTGACACCGTACTTTTTCTGCAGGGCCAAACCAAGTTCAAGTGCGTCAATCGAATCCAACCCCAACCCCTCGACGAACAGGGGCGCTTCCGCGTCGATGTCTTCGGGAGTGATGTCTTCCAGCGACAGCGATGAAATGATCAATTCCTTGATCTCGTGCTCAAGTGCCTGCACGGCTTGGTTCTCCAGCGAAGTCAAAGTAATGGGCAAGATGATCGGTCACGCGCCGGGCCGCCAAGGCATCCCCCCTGGGCGTGTCGCCGGCCACCGCCAGGAACGGGGCGATCGGGAGATCTTCCCCGACTTCCAGCTGAACGTGAAAACGCCGTGATGGCACACGATACCATTTCTGGCCCTTTGTCAGGGTAAGCGGGGTACAGGTGATCCTGACCGGGGTTATGTCCAGGCCGCCGCGGACCGCGATGTTGGCCGCCCCGCGCTGCAGGCGCAGGGGCTGGCCGGGCACGGTGCGGGTGCCCTCGGGGAAAATGACCAGCGTGCCCCCGGCCTTGACCGCGGCAATGCAGTCGTCGATCAGCCCCGCGCCGTCGTCGTTGGAGACGTAGCCGGCCGCCCGCACCGGGCCGCACATGAACGGGTTGCAGGCCACGGCCCGCTTGACCACGCAGTCGGCATTGGGCAACTGGGCGATCAGCAGGACCACGTCGATCAGGGTCGGGTGGTTGGCCAGGATCAGCAGTCCGTTGCGCTGAAGACGTTCAGCCCCGCGGATTTCATAGGTCATCACGCCCAGCCGGTGCATCAGGCCCACGTGGCTGGCGAAGCTGAGCTGGACCAGCCGGCGCGCCAGCGTGCGGCGCCGGACCGGGTTGCGGACCAGGAACAGCAGCGGGAACAGCACCCCGCCCAGCACCAGGCCGCCGATGCCGAACACGGCAAAGCTGAGCCCGGTGCCGAACACCCGCCAGGCATGGTTGAGACGGCCGGAACCGCGCTCAGCCATGGCGTTGCCAGGTCCATTGCTGGCCGTCGGCGGCCAGCGTCAGGGTCGGATCGCCGGCCAACAGGAAGCGCAGCGCATCCAGACCGTGCGGCAGTGCGCCGGCCGGACTGTCGGCACCGGCCGCGCCCCAGCCCAGCGAGAGCCGGGTGCCGGGGCGATCGGCCCGGGCCAGCCGCCAGCACCAGGCGTAATAAGGATCGGGTTCGTCGGCAAACGCGGCATACACCGGCGGCAATTGCGATTCATACACGATCACCCGCACCTCGGCGGCGCCATCGGCCAGCAGGCCATAGGCCTCCACGCAGGCGGTTTCGACCGTGGCGCGGCCGGCGGCCAGGGCCAGGTAGTTGCCGCGGTGGCCGCGGGCGATGGAATACAGCGCGGCCACCGCGTTGTGCACCGACAGGCCGAACGCGGTCGGGGACATGCCGTGATCGGCGCTCAGGCTGTCGAGCAGTTCCATCGAACGGGCCACGTCGCCATGGCGCGAGGCGAACACCAGCGGCACCTGGCCGGCGTCATCGGGCTGCTCGCACCAGCACGCGGCCTGGATGGCCATGCGGCCCAGCCGCTCGATGCGGCGCCGTTGCATGGCCGGTACCTCGGCCAGCGCCGGGGTGTCATCGCCCTGCGGCAGCGCGGGGGCCTGTGCCCAGGCCTGCCATTGTTCCTTCGAGGTCAGTCCCGGTGCCCAGGCCGACCAATCCACCACTGAGAACTCGATCATTCACGCCAACATGTTGATGGGCACCAAGGCATCGCAGCGCACCGCCGTAAAAAGGAGCGCACGCTATCATGACACCCTTGGCACTGGCAGCTTTCACAATCTGAAATGAGCAGCACGATCCACGACGCAACGGCCCCGGCGGTCGCTTTTCCCCCAGGGGCGGCGGTGTTCAGCGCCGGCTACCTGCCGGCAGCGCTGCGCGAGGCCGCCCTGGCCGACCCGTGCACCCTGGCGGTGTTCGGCTTTGGCGCGCCTGCGCCCTTCCCGGGCAACGATCCGCGCTGGCTGCAGGTGCCCCTGGCCGAACACGGTCCGGCGCAGGTGGAAGTCTGGCGGGGCGCGACGCCGGTGCAGTCGGGCGTCACCGACGGGGTGCGCTGGTCGCACAATGCCGCGCTGCTGTTCGGGGTGCTGGAGATCGACGAAGCCGAGGGCGACATCGAGACGGCCGCCGCCGACGCCTATGCGCGGATGAGCAGTTTCCTGGCGCACTGCGGGTTCCCGCACCTGCTGCGGACCTGGAACTACCTGGACGCGGTGACCGAAGGCGACGGCGACCAGGAGCGCTACCGGCGCTTCTGCGTGGGCCGGGTGCGCGGGCTGCGCGAGCTGGACGAAGCGGCCCTGCCGGCCGCGACCTGCATCGGCCGCTTCGACGGGCACCGGCGCCTGCAGGTGTACTGGCTGGCCGGCCGCGAACCCGGCCTGCCACTGGAAAACCCCCGCCAGGTAAGCGCGTTCCGCTACCCGCGCCAGTACGGCCCGCAGTCGCCCAGTTTTTCGCGGGCGCTGCTGGCACCGGCGGCAACCGGCCTGCCGCTGCTGCAGTCGGGCACGGCGGCGATCGTGGGCCATGTGTCCCAGCACACCGGCGCGGTGGAAGAACAGCTGCGCGAAACGCTGACCAACCTGCAGAGCCTGGTGGAGGCCGCCCGACGGCAGCGTCCATCGCTGGCCGCCCAGCTCGGCGCCGATTCGGTACTGAAGGTGTATGTGCGGCGTGCCGAAGACATGCCGGCGGTGGCCGCCCAGATGGCCGCGTTACCCGGCCCACCGGCCTACGTAGTGCTGCACGCCGAAGTCTGCCGGGCCGAACTGCTGGTCGAAATCGAAGGCCTGCACGCGTAAAGCGGGGCTCTGCCTCGCTGCCCCGCTGCCCCGCTGCCGGGCAGAGCCCGGCACTACGATTGCGGTCGTGCCCTCAGTGATACCCGGTATCGGCCCGCACCTTGCCGCGGAACACCCGGTACGACCACGCCGTGTAGCCCAGGATCACCGGCAGCAGCACCACCAGCCCGACCAGGCTGAAGCCCAGCGACGACGCCGGGGCGGCCGCCTCCCACAGCGTCATGCTCGGCGGCAGCAGGTAGGGCCACATGCCCAGCACCAGCCCGATGAAGCCCAGGATGAACAACGCCAGGGTCAACAGGAACGGCGGTAGGTCGCGGCGCGGGTGCATCGCACTGCGCCACAGCGCCACCGCCACGCCCAGCGTCAGCAGCGGCACCGGCGACAACCACCAGAAGTTGCCATCGCTGAACCAGCGCGCCATCAGGCGCGAATCCAGGAACGGCAACCAGGTGCTCACCAGCCCCATGAAGACGATCACCGCCACCACCAGCGGCCGCGTCAGCGTGCGCGCGAACGCCTGCTCGCGGCCTTCGGTCTTCAGGATCAACCAGGTGCTGCCCAGCAGCGCGTAGCCGAACACCACCGCCGCACCGGTCAGCATCGAGAACGGACTGAACCAGCTGAACGCACCGCCGGCGTAACGGCCATCCACGATCTGCAGGCCTTCCACCAGCGCCCCGAGAATCACCCCCTGCGCGAACGCAGCCAGCAGCGAGCCCAGCCCGAAAGCCACGCTCCACAACCGCCGCGAGCGGTGCGCCTTGAAGCGGAATTCAAACGCCACCCCGCGGAACACCAGCGCCACCACCAGCAGCAGCACCGGCAGGTACAGCGCCGACAGCAGCGCCGCATAGGCCTTGGGGAAGGCCGCCATCAGCCCGGCCCCGCCCAGCACCAGCCAGGTTTCGTTGCCGTCCCAGATCGGCGCGGCGGTGTTCATCATGATGTCCAGCTGTTCTTCGTCCTCGGCCATCGGCGCCAGGATGCCGATGCCCAGTACGAAACCGTCCAGCACCACGTACATCAGCACGCCAAAACCAATCACCGCAAACCATGCCACCGGCAGCCAGGTTGTCATCTCCATGTCAGCGCTCCTCCAGCGGTTCGTCGGCACCGGACAGCGGCCGCGCCGGGGTATGGCTGCCCGCGTCCAGCGCCGGCGCCGGCTCATGCGGCTTGGGCCCGGTGCGGATGATCTTCACCAGGTACCAGATGCCCCAGCCGAACACGAACGCATAGCCCACGATGTAGACGCCCAACGACAGCGCGGTCATCCAGGCACTCTGCGGGCCCACCGCGTCGGCGGTGCGCAGCACCCCGTACACCACCCACGGCTGGCGCCCCATCTCGGTCACGAACCAGCCCGATACCAGCGCGATGAAGCCGCTGGGCAGCATCCAGTTCCAACCCCGCACCAGCCAGCGCGACTGCAGCAGCTTGCCCCGCCACCACTGGAACGCTGACACCCAGGCCAGCAGCAGCATCAGCGTGCCCAGCCCGACCATGATCCGGAACGCGAAGAACACCGGCACCACCGGCGGCCGATCGCTGGCCGGTACCGAGGTGAGCGGGTCGAACGTTCCCTCCAGCGAATGGGTCAGGATCAGGCTGCCCAGCCGGGGAATGGCGATTTCATAATCGTTGCGCTCGGCTTTTTCGTTGGGCACCGCGAACACCACCAGCGGCACGCCCTTGCCCTCGTCTTCGGAATGCCAGTGCGCTTCCATCGCGGCAATCTTCATCGGCTGGTGCTTGAGCGTGTTCAAGCCATGCATGTCGCCCACGAAGATCTGCACCGGCACGGTCAGCGCGGCGAACGCCACGGCCGCCAGCAGCATCGTGCGCCCGGCTTCCACGTGCGTGCCCTTGCGCAGGTACCAGGCGCCCACGCCACCGATCACGAAACAGGTGGTGATGAACGAGCCCAGCGCCATGTGCGCCAGCCGGTACGGGAAGGAGGGGTTGAACACCACCTGCCACCAGTCCTGCGGGTGCACGATGCCGTCGATCAGCGCGTAGCCGGCCGGCGTCTGCAGCCAGCTGTTGGACGACAGGATCCAGAACGTGGAGAACAGCGTGCCCAGCGCCACCATGCAGGTGGAGAAGAAATGCAGCCGCGGCGAAACGCGGCCCCAGCCGAACATCATCACGCCCAGGAAGCTGGCCTCCAGGAAGAAGGCGGTGAGCACTTCATAGGTGAGCAGCGGCCCGATCACGCTGCCGGCCACCTCGCTGAGGCGCGGCCAGTTGGTGCCGAACTGGAAGGCCATGACAATGCCGCTGACCACGCCCATGCCGAAGGACACCGCGAAGATCTTCTGCCAGAAGAAATACAGCTCGCGCCAGACCGGGTTGCCGGTGCGCAGCCAGCGTGACTCCACGAAGGCCAGCCAACTGGCGGTGCCGATGGTGAAGGCGGGAAACAACACATGGAAACTGATGACGAACCCGAACTGGATCCGCGACAACAACAACGCGTCCACGTGACGCCTCCGACTGGTTTCTGAAATCCGCACCAGTCTGGGCCGGTATCCGTGAAAGGCACATGCGACCCGGTGACGCGCTGCTTCACTTTGTCGCAGGGGCTACCGCGAGCCGAGCCCCTTAGCGGCCGGTAGGCCCCTGGTGCAAATGTCCCCCGGCCGCGGTCGCGGCCTCCTCCTTTATTTTGCCCAGGAGCCTACCGGCCGCTAAGGGGCTCGGCTCGCGGTAAGCAAGTGGACGCCGGGCATTTCGGGGCCTGTCGGTGGGTCGGGCGCTGGGGTCCCATACCCTTGGAGGCGAAATAAAGGAGGAGGGGTCGGCCGCAGGCCGACGCCGGGGGACATTCGCCGGAAAGGGTATGGGGCCCCAGCGCCCGACCCACGGACCACCGCTTGCCTTGCGCAGGAAGGGGCCACGCCCATGACCTGTGGCCCCTTACTACGGCCCTAGCGGCTGCTACGCTTGCCGGGTTTTCTACTACGGTGCCGCCCGCAATGCCCAGAACGCTGCCCTTGTCCCTGCTGCTGCTCGCCGCCCTCGGCGGGACCGCCCACGCGGCGCCCACGCCGATCACCATCGAGCAGGCCATGGCCGACCCCGACTGGATCGGCCCGCCGGTCGAAAGCGCGTGGTGGTCCTGGAACAGCCAGCAGGTGGAGTACCAGCTCAAGCGCACGGGCAGCCCGGTCCGCGACACCTTCCGCCAGCCGGTCAGCGGTGGCGTGGCCACCCAGGTGGCCGATGACCAGCGCAGCAGCCTGGACGTGGACAGCCCGGTGTACGACACCACCCGCCAGCGCGCGGTCTTCGTGCGCAACGGCGATGTGTTCCTGCGCGACCTGCGCAGCGGCGCGCTGACCCAGCTGACCCGCAGCAGCGAGAAGGCCAGCGCAGCCAACTTCGCCCGCGACGGCGGAGTGATCTGGCAGACCGGCCAGAACTGGTTCCACTGGACCGCCGCCGGTGGCGTCCAGCAGGTAGCCAGCCTGAAGGCCGAAAAGAACCCCGACGATGCGCCCAAGGCCGACGTCCTGCGCGACCAGCAACTGCGCACCCTGGCCACCCTGCGCAATGATCGCGCCCAGCGCGACGCGCTCAAGGCGCAGGAAGCCAGCTGGCGCCGCGCCGACGCCACCCGCGCGCCCGGCCCGGTCTACCTGGGCGCCGATGTCGAGATCGTCGGCAGCGCCCTCTCGCCGGACACCCGCAGCCTCATCGTGGTGACCAAGCCGAAGGGCTTCGACGAAGGCCGCGGCGGCAAGATGCCCAAGTACGTGACCGAATCGGGCTACGAAGAGTCCGAGGACACCCGCACCCGCGTGGGCCGCAACGATCCCGAGCCGCATTCCCTGTGGCTGGTCGATGCGGTCACCGGCACGGTCAAGCCGCTCTCGCTGGACCGCCTGCCCGGCATCGGCACCGACCCGCTGGCCGCACTGCGCAAGGCCGCCGGCAAGGACGCACTCAAGGGCAACCGCCCGCTGGAAGTGCTGGCCGGCCCCGGCAACCCCGGCATCCGCTGGAGCGCCGACGGCCAGCAGGCCGCGATCATGCTGCGCGCCAACGACAACAAGGACCGCTGGATCGCCAGCGTCAGCCCCGCCAGCGCCACGCTGGAAAACCGCCACCGCCTGACCGACAGCGCCTGGATCAACTGGGGCTTCAACGACTTTGGCTGGTCCAACGACAACCGCACGCTGTGGCTGCTGTCCGAAGAATCGGGCTACGCCCACCTGTATACCCAGCAGGGCACCGCCAAGCCGCAGGCACTGACCGGCGGCAAGTGGGAAACCTCGATGCCGGTGCCCAGCGCCGACGGCCGCGGCTTCTACTTCCTGTGCAACCAGCAGAGCCCGGGCGACTACGAAGTCTGCGCGGTCGACACCGCCAGCAGGCAGGTGCGTGAGCTGACCGCGCTCAACGGCGTCGAAGACTTCTCGCTGTCCCCGGACGGCCAGCAGCTGCTGGTGCGTTACTCCGGCGCCTACCTGCCGGCGCAGCTGGCCGTGGTGCCCACCAGCGGCGGCCAGGCCAAGGTGCTCACCGACACCCGCACCGCCGCCTACAAGGCCCGCGAGTGGGTGCAGCCCAAGCTGGTGCAGGTGCCGTCCAAGCATGGCGCCGGCGTGGTCTGGGCCAAGTATTACGGCCCGGAGAACCCCGAACCGGGCAAGCAGTACCCGATCGCCATGTTCGTGCACGGTGCCGGCTACCTGCAGAACGTCCACCAGCGCTACCCGGCCTACTTCCGCGAGCAGATGTTCCACAACCTGCTGGTGCAGCAGGGCTACATCGTGCTCGACATGGATTACCGCGGCAGCGAAGGCTACGGCCGCGACTGGCGCACCGCCATCTACCGCAACATGGGCCACCCGGAGCTGGAAGACTACAAGGACGGCCTGGACTGGCTGGTGGCCACCAAGCAGGGCGACCGCGACCACGCCGGCATCTACGGCGGCTCCTACGGTGGCTTCATGACCTTCATGGCGCTGTTCCGCTCGCCGGGCACGTTCAAGGCCGGTGCCGCGCTGCGCCCGGTGGTCGACTGGCACCAGTACAACCACGGCTACACCGCCAACATCCTCAACACCCCGGACATCGACCCGGAGGCGTACCGCAAGTCGTCGCCGATCGAATACGCCGACGGCCTGCAGGACCACCTGCTGATCGCGCACGGCATGATGGATGACAACGTGTTCTTCCAGGACTCGGTCAACCTCACCCAGAAGCTGATCGAGCTGCACAAGGACAACTGGTCCATCGCGCCGTACCCGCTGGAGCGCCATGGCTACGTCCGTCCGGACTCGTGGCTGGACCAGTACAAGCGCATCCTCAAGCTGTTCAACGACACCTTGAAGTAAGTGGCGGCGCAGGCCAGCCACCCCGCGGCGCCGATCGAGATCGTCGCCGCGGTCATCCTGGATGCCACCGGCCAGGTGCTGGTGGTGCGCAAGCACGGCTCGGATACCTTCATCCAGCCCGGGGGCAAACCCGACCCGGGCGAAGCGCCGCTGCAGGCGCTGGCACGTGAACTGCACGAGGAACTGGGCGTGCAGCTGGACCTGGCCAGCGCCCAGGCGCTGGGACGTTTCGACGCCTGGGCGGTGCACGAACACGGCCGCCGGGTACGGGCCCAGGTGTGGCGGGTGCAGGTCACCGGCACACCGCAGGCGCAGGCGGAAATCGCCGAGTTGGCCTGGGTTCCCCTGCAGGCGCCGCATGGGCGGCGCTTGGCAGCCTTGAGCGAAGACCATATCCTGCCCGCGGCCGCACGCGCGGTGGCCGCGGGCTGATGCCCGTGGCCGACTCCAACAGGACACCGGATGTCATCGCCCCCGCAATTACCTAGTGCCCAGCCGCCCGTAGACCCGCTGGCGCCCCCGAAATTCCTGTCGCCGATGGCCAAGTCGGTGCTGCTGGTGTGCGTGGCCTCCGCCGTGGGCTGGGCCATTGCGGCGCTGGTCGCCGGCCCGCTGTCGATCGGCGCCTTCCTGCAGGAACAGGTGGAAACCCGCGATGTGGCTTGGCTGTCACCGCCGCTGCAGTGGCTGACCACACATGCGCTGGGCATCTGCGTGGCCATGCTGCTCACCTGCCTGGTGGGTGTGGTGGCGTGCGTGGGCATGCTGCGCCGTGAACAATGGGCGGTGTGGCTGTTCATCGTGTTGCTGGTGGTGACCGCACTGCTGAACTTCGTTGCCGCGTGGGCGATGGACGATGCAATGGCGCACCTGTCGCAGTACCTGACGCGGCACGCTGACACCCCCGAGATGCGCCAGCTGCGCCACGACCTGCAGCTGCAGCGCATCGTCCTGAGCGGCATGCTGGTGATCACTGCCGTGGGCTTTGCCGGCCTGCATGGCTGGTTGGCCGCACGCCTGCTGCGTGCCGACGTGCGCGCCTGGCTGCAACGCTGATACCTGGCCCGGCCGGGCCCCTGCGCCCGTGCCGACGCCCCCCGATTTCCACCCAAGGATGCTGTTGTGACTTCTGTTGTTTCCGCGCGCCGCCGCTTCATCGGCTGGCGTGCCCTGGCCGTTCTCGTTCTGGCCGCCGCCAGCCTTCCCGCCGCTGCCCAGTCCATGGCCTGCGGCACGTACAAGCAGGACGATGGCAACGCCACCCTGATCCTGGAAAGCGAGGGCCACGGCTTCCTGACGTCGGCCCACTCGCCCACCGAGGAACTGCGCATCGCACGCAGCGAGGATGTGCTGGGCATGGTCAACCTGGCCACCGGCCGCATGGAGAACTGGACCTTCGGCGAGGGCGACCGCACCCTGACCGGCGGATACCACGATTTCGTGCGCGAGAAGGCCGCGGCCTGCAAGCCGTTCTACGCGGTCGAGGAAGGCAGCTGCCGCGCCGATCCGGTGGGCTGCCTGGAGCACTACGTCGAGGCCAAACCGGTGCAGCTGCGCCAGTGGTGCAGCGAAGACGTGCCGGTGGCCTGCAAGCGCCTGATCGAGGTCTACCAGGAACAGGCCAACGCAGCCGCCCCGGAAGAGCCGCCGCCGTTCCCCATGCCGGCGCAGTGCGATGAAACCGCCAAGGAATTCGACCCGGTGGTCTGCCTGCGCCTGGGCGAAACCATGGCAGGCGAGATCATGGGCAAGGCGATCATGGGGCTGAGCCACGCATCGCAGGCCGTACTGCCGTCCGAGCAGCTGATCGAACTGGCAGGCCTGTGCAAGCAGCACCCACGCGAGGAATTCTGCCAGAGCGTCGCCGAGGCACAGTGGAACGCCGGCCGGTTGCTGGAGGCCCGCGACGCCCTGCAGCACGCCTGCAGCACGCGCGCCGACGCCCATGCCTGCACACTGGTCGCACCGCTGGTCGGGTTGTCGGCGGCGGCGCTGTCGCCGGTGCCCGCCACCACCCTGCCCTGTGGCCGCTACGAGGCCGAGAACGGCCTGCCCTCGGACCTGCAGTTCGGCGATGCCGGCGTGGTCCAGCTGAGCGGCTACGCCACGCGCCTGCGTGCCCGCGTGCAGGACGGGCGGATCCACCTGCGCCGCGACATCGGCGACGATGTCGTGCTGCAGACCACGCGCGACGGCAGCCTGGTGGGCATGGACGGCAACACCCGTTTTGCCCACTACACGCGTCAACCCGGCGCCGCCGGCGCCTGCAGCGCACCGCTGAGCTTCACCGAGATTCCGCAGCCGCTGGACTGCCCCACGCTGGATCGCGAAGGCGGTCCGGAGGCCTGCTGCAAGGCCGGTCAGCTGCTGGGCTGCAAGCTGGCCGCCAGCGCGCGTGCACGTGATGAAGACTGGAAAAGCACGCTGCCCTACTACGCCGCGCTGTGCACCGCCGGCGTGCGCGATGGCTGCGTGGGCCTGGCCGAGGTCTATGTACATACCGGTGACGAAGCGGTGCCGAACATGTTGACCGCCATCTGCGCCAAGGGCGGCGCTACCCACATCGCCTGCGACGTGGACGCTACCCGTGATTGGCCGGCACTGCGCGCGATGGTGCGTGCGATGGCCGAGGAGGCCGCAGGCGGCGAGTGACGCCTGCGACGGCGGCGCGGCGCCAACGGCCGTAAGCGACAGCCACGGTTGCGCCGGCCGCATCGCTACCCTGCAGCCCGGTCTCCGGGCTGCGGTAAAGTAGCGCCATGAACGAATTCGAGCGCGTACGCAGCTACCTGACCGACCTGCAGGACCGCATCTGTGCGGCCATCGAGGCCGCCGACGGCCAGGCTCGGTTCGCCGAAGACCAATGGCAGCGCGCCGAGGGTGGTGGCGGCCGCACCCGCATCCTGCGCGATGGCGCGGTGTTCGAGCAGGCCGGCATCGGCTTCTCCGACGTGGCCGGCACCCGCCTGCCCCCGTCGGCGTCAGCCAACCGGCCGGAGCTGGCCGGTGCCTCGTGGCGGGCCACCGGGGTATCGCTGGTGTTCCACCCGGCCAACCCGTACCTGCCCACCACCCATGCCAACGTGCGCTATTTCCGCGCCGAGCGTGATGGCGTGGAAGTGGCGTCGTGGTTCGGCGGCGGCTTCGACCTGACCCCGTTCTATCCGTTCGATGAGGACGTGCAGCAGTGGCACCGCGTCGCGCACGACCTGTGTGCGCCGTTTGGCGAAGGGCGCTATGCCGATCACAAGCGCTGGTGCGACGAGTACTTCTTCCTGCGCCACCGCAATGAAACGCGCGGCGTGGGCGGGCTGTTCTTCGACGACCTGCACGGTGACTTCGAACGCGATTTTGCCTACCTGCGCGCGGTCGGCGATGGCTTCCTCGACGCCTACCTGCCGATCGTGGCACGTCGCAAGGACATGCCGTACGGCGAGCGTGAGCGCGAGTTCCAGCTGTACCGCCGCGGCCGCTACGTGGAGTTCAACCTGGTCTACGACCGCGGCACGCTGTTCGGCCTGCAGAGCGGCGGGCGCAGCGAGAGCATCCTGATGAGCCTGCCACCGCGGGTACGCTGGGAATACGGTTTCCAGCCCGAAACCGGCAGCGACGAAGCCCGCCTGGCCGACTACCTGGTCCCGCGCGACTGGGTGTAACCGGACGCGCCACCGCAGAGGCCGGTGCGTTACCGAGGGTGGGATCGCGCACGGCCGATGGTCGCCCCGGCGGGTGGTAGAGCCACCCCATGGGTGGCTGCGGTACCCAACGAAGGCAGCCACCCATGGGGTGGCATTACCCCTTCTTCGGCACGATGGTGATGTGGCCGTTGATTTCCAGCACCGCCAGCGCGACATCGTCGATCGACAGGCAACCCTGTTGGCGCAGCGCCGCGTCGACATCAGACGAGGTGACCATTTCGCGCCGGAGCACCGAATCCAGCAGCTTGCCGTCGCGCGCGATCAGCACCGGCTCGCCTTCAACCAGGGTTTCCACGCGCCGGCTGCGCGTGCTCAACCACCCCACCCCGTAGTTGAGCAGGATCAGCGTGGCCGCCAGCAGCAGCCCGCCGCCCAGCGACGTGTCCTTGCCCAGCAGGGCGTTCTGCACCGCATTGCCCAGCAGCACGATCAGCAGCACATCGAACGGGGTGATCTGGCCCAGCGCGCGCTTGCCCGACAACCGCACCATGCCCAGCACCAGAACGTACACCACCACCGCGCGCAGGATGAATTCCCACCACGGCATGGCCAATGCAAACAGATCGCTCATGCGGTTCTCCCCGGGTCCAGCCCACAGCATGGGCCGCGCGTGGGGCAAACGGCAATCGGCAGCGCGGGGGCCTGTCCTGCGGCGGGCCGCGCGGAGTTTATGGCGGCCCAAATAAAAAGCCCCGCCGACCAGGGGGAGGTCAGCGGGGCCGGGGAACGGGCGCTTGGGGAGGAGCCCCCGTTCCGAGATCTGCTCCAGGGGATGGGAGAGATCCACAACAGGCGTTGCGCCTGTCGAGGTCTATAAAAGCACCCCGAACATTGATAGTTCGTGAAGGGGCCCAATTAATGAAAGCTCTGTAGGGGAAACATTCATCCGACAGTCAGTTTTTCAAGGCGCCATGAACCAATTCAGCTGTTTGAGCGTGATTTCCGTCTCAGTGCGCCTCATCCCAGTTATCACCGACGCCGGCGTCCACCACCAACGGCACCCGCAACTGGGCTGAAGACGACATCAGTTCCACCACCTTCAAACGCAAGGTATCGAGAAACTCACTTTCGGTTTCAAACACCAGTTCATCGTGCACCTGCATGATCATCCGCGCCTGGTCGCCCTGGCCCTGCAGCCACCCGTCCACTTTCACCATCGCCCGCTTGATGATGTCGGCCGCGGTGCCCTGCATCGGGGCGTTGATCGCCGCGCGTTCAGCCCCGGCGCGCAGGCCCTGGTTGCGGGCGTGAATGTCGTTCAGGTACAGCCGGCGGCCTTCCAGGGTTTCCACATAGCCCTGGTCGCGGGCCTGCTGGCGCATACGCTCCATGAAGTCGCGCACGCCCGGGTAGCGGCTGAAGTACAGCGCCACGTAATCCTGGGCCTGGCCGCGGTCGATGCCCAGGTTGCGGGCCAGCCCGAACGCGCTCATGCCGTACATCAGGCCGAAGTTGATCGCCTTGGCCGCGCGGCGCTCGTTCGGGGTGACCTCGTCCAGCGCGCGCCCGAACACCTCGGCCGCGGTGGCCCGGTGCACGTCCACGCCCTGTTCGAAGGCGCGCACCAGGCCCGGGTCTTCGGACAGGTGGGCCATGATCCGCAGCTCGATCTGCGAGTAATCGCAGGCCAGGATCTTGCGCCCGGGCGGGGCCACGAACGCACGGCGGATGCGGCGGCCGTCGTCGGTGCGGATCGGGATGTTCTGCAGGTTCGGGTCCGACGAGGACAGCCGGCCGGTGGCCGCGCCGGACTGGTGGTAGCTGGTGTGGACCCGGCCGGTGTCCGGGTTGACCATCTCCGGCAGCTTGTCGGTGTAGGTGCTGCGCAGCTTGGCCAGCCCGCGGTACTCCAGGATCACCCGCGGCAGCTCGTGCTGCTCGGCAATGGCCTCCAGCGCCTCTTCATTGGTGCTGGGCTGGCCCTTGGGGGTCTTCACCAGCGCCGGCAGCTTCAGCTCGTCGAACAGCACCGCCTGCAGCTGCTTGGGCGAATCCAGGTTGAAGGTGTGGCCGGCCAGCTCGGTGGCCTTCTGCTGGGCGGCCAGCATGCGCACGCTCAGGTCCTGGCTCTGGCGGCGCAGTTCGGCCATGTCGATGTGCACGCCGTTGGCTTCGATCCGGGCCAGCACCGGCACCAGCGGCATTTCGATGTCGCGGTACACCCCGTCCAGCGACGGAACAGCCAGCAGCTGTGGCTGCAACACGCGGTGCAGGCGCAGGGTGATGTCGGCGTCTTCGGCGGCATAGCGGCCTGCCTCGTCCAGGCCCACCTGCGAGAACGGGATCTGCTTGGCACCCTTGCCGGCCACGTCCTCGAACTTGATCGTGGTGTAGCCCAGGTAGCGCATTGCCAGCGAATCCATGTCGTGGCGGGTGGCGGTGGAATTGAGCACGAAGCTCTCCAGCATGGTGTCGTCGTGGTAGCCCTGCACGTCGATGCCATGCCGGCGCAGCACGTGCAGGTCGTACTTGCCGTGCTGGCCGAGCTTCTTCTTGTCGGGGTTTTCCAGCACCGGGCGCAGTGCGGCCAGTACCTGTTCGGCGCCCAGCTGGGCCGGCGCGCCGGGATAGTTGTGGCCCACCGGGATATAGGCGGCCCTGCCCGGCTCCACCGCCAGGCTGATGCCCACCAGGTTGGCGCGCATCGCATCGAGCGCGTCGGTTTCGGTGTCGAAGGCGATCAGGTCGGCCGCCTCGGCGCGCTGCACCCAGGCATCCAGCTGTTCGGTGGTGAGCACGGTCTCGTACTCGCCGGGCGCCGACAGCGCCGGATCGACCTCGGCCGCCGTTTCCGCCGGCGCGCTGCGTGCGTACCCGGCGGCGGTGCCACGCAGGCTCACCGTGGCGTCGCTGGCGGCCACCGCCGCCGCGGCCGGGCCTCCCAGCTCCTTCAGCGCCTGGGTGAAGCCGTAGCGCAGGTACAGCTCGCCCAGGGTGGGTACGTCCGGGTCGCGCAGTGCCAGCGTGCGCGGGCTGGACTCCAGCGGCACGTCGGTGCGGATGGTGACCAGTTCGCGGTTGAGCGGCAGGCGCTCCAGCGCCGCGCGCAGGTTCTCGCCGATCTTGCCCTTCATGCCCGGTGCGGCGGCCATCACCCCGTCCAGGTTCTGGTACTCGGCCAGCCACTTGGCGGCGGTCTTGGGGCCGCACTTCTCCACGCCGGGCACGTTGTCCACGGTGTCGCCCATCAGCGCCAGCAGGTCGACGATCTGGTCGGCGCGCACGCCGAACTTGTCCATCACCGCCGCATCCGAATCCATCCGGCTGCCGGTCATGGTGTTGACCAGTTCGATGCCCGGGCGGACCAGCTGGGCGAAGTCCTTGTCGCCGGTGGAGATGGTCACCTGCAGGCCGTCCTGGTGGCCCTGCAGGGCCAGCGTGCCGATCACATCGTCGGCTTCCACGCCGGGAATGCGCAGGATGCTCAGGCCGAGCGCTTCGACGATGCGGCACATCGGCTCGATCTGCGGACGCAGGTCGTCGGGCATCGGCGGGCGGTTGGCCTTGTAGTCGGCATACAGGTCGTCGCGGAAGGTCTTGCCGGGCGCATCGACCACGAACGCCACGTAGGCCGGGCGCTCCTTCAGGGTGGCGCGCAGCATGTTGACCACACCGAACAGCGCGCCGGTGGGTTCACCGTGGGCGTTGGTCAGCGGCGGAAGCGCGTGGAACGCGCGGTACAGGTAACTGGACCCGTCAATCAGGACTAATCGGCTCATGCGACGATTCTACGCGCCCGCCCGCGCCGACCCCAGACACGCCGACGACGACGCGTGGGGCATAATCGACCTTCACTTTGTACAAGGACCTCGGCCCATGAAGACCCTGTTGCTGGTTGGCCTGCTCGCGCTGGCCGGTTGTGCCACCACGGGCGGCGGCGGTAAGCCCCCGGTCGATGTAAGCGGTGCCGATGTGTCCAGCAAGACCCTGGCCAACGGCGACACGCTGCAGGAGTACCGCGTGGGTGGCCAGCTGCGGATGGTCAAGGTGACGCCTGCGCAGGGCCCGGCGTTCTACATGTACGACCGCAACGGCGATGGCCGCATGGACAGCGACAAGGACGGCGTGTCGCCGGTGTATTGGAAGCTCTACAGCTGGTGACGGCAGGCGCCCCGCCCGCCACGCGGTTGGAACGCTGCTTGCATCGACAGGTTCTCCGGACTTTGCCTTGTTTCAGTAGATGAATACGCCCGAACGCCGCCAGCCGCCCGACCCCGCCCAGCTGCGGGCCGGGCTCACCGACGCGCAACGCCAGGCCGTGGAAACGCTGGAACACTTTGGCTGGCACCTGCGCTTCGTGCGCCGCCCGCTGTTCCGCGACCCGATCCCGGTCCTGTTCGACCGCAGCGGCGAACGCTTCGTGGTGCTGCAGCCTGACGGCACCCTGGATGAATCGCAGACGCTGAAGCTGCGGCCGTAGCGGTGAACGCACCCTCAGCACACCCACGGTAGTGCCGGCCGCTGGCCGGCTCCTCGCACCCTCAACACACCACGGTAATGCCGGCCGCTGGCCGGCTCCTCGCAACCTCTACACACCACGGTAATGCCGGCCGCTGGCCGGCTCCTCGGCAAACCCTACACACCACGGTAATGCCGGCCGCTGGCCGGCTCCTCGGCAAACCCTACCCAACACGGTAGTGCCGGCCGCTGGCCGGATCCTCGTAAAACCTGGCATGGTCGGGAGCCGGCCAGCGGCCGGCACTACCGGGACGCGCTTACGCAGCGCCGTCCGTCATCGGATCACCAGCACCGGCACGGTGCTGCGCGCGAGCACCTCGGCGGTCTGGCTGCCCAGCAGCACGCGGGTGACGCCGCGGCGGCCATGCGAGGTCATCACGATCAGGTCGCTGTTGCGCTCTACGGCGGTATCGATGATGCCGTCGGCCGCATACCGGTCCAGCACGTGCACTACGTTGGCACGCAGGCCCTGCGCCTCGGCGGTGGCCTTGGCCGGGGCCAGGACCTTCTGCGCGGTCTCTTCGCGGTCGGCCTTGTACTCGGGGCTGTTCATGTAGCCCACGCTCCAGCCCATCGCGTCGTACATGCCCACCGCCCACGGCTCGGACACGGTCACGATGTCGACCTCGGCATTCAGATCCTTGGCCAGTTCCAGGCCTTTGAGCAGGCCCTTTTCAGACAGCTCCGAACCGTCGGTGGCAATCAGGATTCGCTTGTACATGGCAGGGCTCCTTCCGGTGCAGTGTGGGACCACCATTGCACACCCGGCGTGGAGGCCGCGCCTTGAGCCGGATCAATCGCGCGGGGGCACCACGCGTGCGGGGTTGCCCACCACGGTGGCACCGGCCGCCACGTCGCGGGTGACCACGCTGCCTGCACCCACCACCGCATTGTCGCCAATGCGCACGCCCGGCAGCAGGATGGCGCCACCGCCAATCCACACATTGCGCCCGATCCGCACCGGTCGCGCCAGCTCCAGCCCCTGTGCCCGCGCCTGCGGGTCGCGCGGGTGGTCGGCCGCGTAGATCTGCACTGCCGGGCCGATCTGGGTGCCATCGCCGATGTGCACCTCGGCCACGTCCAGGATCACGCAGTTGTAGTTGAGGAACACCCCGGTGCCCAGGTGGATGTGGCTGCCGTAGTCGCAATGGAACGGCGGGCGGATCACCGTGCCGTCGCCGACCGCGCCGAGGCGCTCGCGCAGCAGCGCACGGCGGACATCCGGCGCCTCGGCCAGGGCGGCGTTGTAGCGCACCATCCAGGCCTTGGCCGCCGCCATCTCGGCCTGCAGCTGCGGGTCGCCCGGCCGGTAGGGTTGGCCGGACAGCATCTTGTCCTTCTCGCTCAGCGCCATGATCGTTCCTGCAATGCGGCTGCTGATGATGCCGGTTCGCCACGACGCCGGTAAGCCCGCAGCGCGTCCGGTTCAGCGCAGGCGCAGCTGCCGCCGCGGTCCGCGCGTGACAACCAGCGTGGCCACCGCCAACGCGACCGCGGTGGCCCAGAACGGCCAGGACGCCAGCAACGCGCACAGGCCATCCGGGCGCGGTTCGCAGCGCAGCCGGACCAGGTCCAGGCCACCGCCGTGTTGCAGGCAGGCGTAGGCATGCTCGAACAGGGCCACGACCGGTGCCACCCAGTCTGCCGACAGCGTCAGCGCAACCAGGACAGCCAACAGGTACGGAGTTCCCTTGTTCATTTGCGCGCTCCCAGCGGACAGCGCCAGACTCTGGTCGCCGCGCCGGACCGCCACAAGCGGCACGCGACGAAGCGGCTGAAATGCGGGATGAGTGCACGGCCATGGCCGACGAGTGGGGGCGCCGGCGCCCGCGGCGGGCGGCCCTGCGCCGCCCTACCGTCCGTCGGCGCGTGACTTCCGGCAGTCACCGCAGCCCCACCAGCGCCGTACGGTGGCGGCAACCGGTCCTTCCACACCGGCACCCGGAGCGGCACGATGGCAACGCAGCAGCGGACCGGCCGCCTGGCCGGTGGGGTGTATCTGGTGGTGATCGCCACCGGCATCTTCAGCCTGGCCTATGTGCCTTCCCGGATCAGCGTCGGTGACGATCCCGCCGCCACCGTGGCCAACGTGATCGCGCATGCCGACCTGTTCCGCGCCGGCATCGCCGCCTTCGCGCTGGAGCAGATCGCCTTCCTGCTGCTACCGCTGCTGCTGTATCGCGTGTTCGCCGCGGCGCATCGCCCGGCGGCCACGCTGATGGTGGCACTGGCGGTCACCGGAGTACCGATCGCGCTGGCCGCACTTTCCCATCGCCTGGAGGCGGTGACCCTGCTCACCGACCCGGCGCTGGCGCGGGCGCTGTCGGGCGGGCAGCTGCAGATGCTGGCGATGGCCGCGCTGAAAAGCTGGAGCAGCCACATCTTCCTGGCCAGCCTGTTCTGGGGCCTGTGGCTGCTGCCGTTCGGCTGGCTGGTGTGGCGCACGCGCGCCATACCGCGCGTGCTCGGCGTGCTGCTGATGCTCGGCGGCATCGGCTACCTGCTCAACGTGTTCGGCGAGCTGCTGATCCCCGGCTACGCCACGACGGCACTCTCCAACTACGCCACGCTGCCCGCTTCGCTCGGTGAGATCGGCAGCGGCCTGTGGCTGACCCTGTTCGGGGCGCGCACCCCCGACCTTGTCCCGCCCCGGGTGGCGCGTGCGGTCAACGACTGACCGTCACCTGCCACCCGCCCTCATGCGGCTGCCAGTCGAACTCGACCGGCAGGAATTTCTCGATCAGGCGCGCGTGCAGCCGACCAACGGTCGGCTCTACCGGGGTTGGCGGCCTGCCAACGGTCTGGGGTTCGGTAGAGCCGACCGTTGGTCGGCTGCTCGCACACCCGGCACCGTTACACGATGATCAGGCGATCTTCACCACGCGCGCGCCCTGGCACAGCGGGTAGGTGGCGACCAGGTCGGCGATGCGCTCGCGCAAGGTCTCGAACGACACGCCGTACAGATACAGCGCGGTCTCGGTCGGCCCCTGCCACCAGCTGCAGATCTCGCCCACGCCTTCAATCCGCTCGACGATCTGCTCGAACACATAGTTCGAGTCGCACTGCTCGTAGACCTCATCGGGCAGGTCGGTGCCGTTGAGGTACAGCGCCAGGCCTTCGGTGACGCCGAACGGCTGGTCCGGTTCGCCTGCACGCTGGATCAGCGAGCCCTTCGGCGCGCCCAGCTGTTCCAGCAGTTCGATCACGCCCGGCAGCGAGGCCGGGTCGGTCAGGGCAATCTCGATATCGCCGTAGTCCACTTCGCCCTCGTCGGTCAGCGCAGTGCCGCCGCCGGTAAGCTGGCCCAGCTCAGCGCTTTCCAGCAGCGCATCGAGCGGATCCTCGAACAGCTCATGGCGATGCTCGGGTTGCAGCTTGGCATTCAATTTGACGGTGACGTGCAGCGGGGAATCGGTCATGGGGGTGGCCTGTGCCAACGGAATACGCCCCATTGTAGTGCCGGCCGCTGGCCGGCTCCCGATAACAACCGAGCGAAGAGCAGCCGGCCAGCGGCCGGCAGGCCCTCACCGCAGGAACGGCGCAACCTTGCGCTCCAGCATCTCCACCAGTGCCGGCTGCATGAAGGCGTAGTCGTCGGGAATATCCAGGCAGATGATGCGCTTGCCGCCCAGCCAGGGCCGGAACCGGCTGGACAGGCGGCTGCGGTGCGCACGCTCCATCACGAAGATCAGCTCGGCCCATTCCAGCAGCTCCGGGCTGACCGGCACATCGGCATCGGGCTTGAGCCCGGCCGATGCGGTTTCGATGCCCGGCCAGGCGGCGAACACCTGCTCGGCCGTGGGGCTGCGCAGGCGGTTCTGGCTGCAGATGAACAAGACGTGGCGTGGAACGCGTTGGGTCATGGATTTCGGAATTCCTTCATCTGCAACACTCGGTCAGTGCCTGGTACCACCACTCGTACTATGTGTATGGTGCCGCACGCCTTCACCTGCAATCGTGATCTCCGCGCGTGCACCTTCACTCTGGCGACGTCATTCCGGGCCCGCCACGGGCGTCACCCCGCCAAGCATCAAGCGCAGACGCACTACCATCGTAGAGGATGCCCATATGATCTCAAGAGACGACCTTCTCCAGGACTTTGACGATGTCCAGAGCGAGTCAGGATGCTATTTCTTCCAGCACGTGCTGCCGCAGTTCAACTACGCGTACTGCCTGAGAAGCACCGAAGACCAGGACTTGCTTGTGGTCTCGAAAGGCATCGAAGACAGGAAGTTCGCCTCGAGCGTGACAATGCAGGCACCCGCTTGTCTGCCGCCAGGAGCGCCCACTGTTTTTGAGCTGCAGGCGAACGACTATGGGTTTACCCACGCAATGGCGGTTCCCCACACGTATCACGGCCATCTCAAAGGCCGCCTCGAGGCAAAGCGTGGGCAACTGTTTCTCTGTATCCCGATCTTCCGGTGCGAGTTCGCCGGCGATGAGTCGGCGGACGCGTTCAGGGATGCCATCCTGAGGACCGTAGCGGTGTTCGACTGGACCCGAACTGTCTCCCCAAAAATCAGCGTTTACTTCGACAACCCTGGAACCGGGGGCGGAACGGAGGCGTGCGGCGCCATCGTGACGTTCGCCACATTGATCTCGGAAGTGAAGAACCTGAGCGGCATAGTCAATGGATTCATCGAGATCACGAACTACACAGGTGACGTCGTTGAGGTGCTTTCAACCAGCGAAGGTGCGTTTACGTTGATCCGCAACCGAAAGGATGAAGAAGCAATGGACGTTGATTCACTGAGATCGATGCTGGAGCACTTTGTCAGCCGCTGACGGTCAGTCGAGGCCGAGCACCAGCTCGGCATGGAATCGATGCCCTCCAGCGGATTTCTGAGGCCAGACGGTCAGTGCCGACCAACGGTCGGCACCTACCTGTGGGATGTTCCCACTCAACCGCTCCCCAGCAATCGTGGCGCGCCGGGCTCAGAGCACGGTGAGGTTGGCGTAGGCCATCACCAGCCACTTGCTGCCGGCGTCGGCGAACTCCACCTGCACGCGCGCGTGCTGGCCGTTGCCCTCGTAGTCGGTGACCATGCCTTCGCCGAATTTCGGGTGGTTGACCAGCGCGCCCAGCTTCAGCGGCGGCGCCTCCAGCGCGGCGTGGCCCATCACCCGGTTGGCACCGAGCGAGGCGGTGCGCGAGACCTGCACCTTGGGCCGCACTTCGTTGAGCAGTTCCCGCGGGATCTCGCGCAGGAAGCGCGACGGCACGTTGTAGTTTTCCTGCCCGTGGATGCGCCGCGATTCGGCGTAGCTGAGCACCAGCTTCTGGCGCGCGCGGGTGATGCCCACGTACGCCAGACGGCGCTCTTCCTCCAACCGCCCGCTTTCTTCGAGCGAGCGTGCGCTCGGGAACAGGCCATCTTCCATGCCGGCCAGGAACACGATCGGGAACTCCAGGCCCTTGGCCGAGTGCAGCGTCATCAGCTGCACGCCCTCCTCGCCCGCCTGGGCCTGGCCTTCGCCGGCCTCCAGCGAGGCGTAGGACAGGAACGCGACCAGTTCGCTCATGGTCTCGCCGGTCTCTTCGATGTCGTCCTCGCGGCGCACGAACCGCGAGGCCACCGACACCAGTTCGTCCAGGTTGTCCGCGCGCGATTCGGAATCCAGCGCGTTGCGGCTTTCCTTGGACCAGTGTTCGCGCAGGCCCGAACGCACCAGCACGTGGTCGATGCGCTCGGCCAGGGTCATCTCGCCGGCTTCACCATGCAGCTGGTTGACCAGGGTGAGGAAGCCGGCCAGTGCGTTGCGTGCGCGCGCCGCCAGTTCATTGCCCTGGGTGGTGAGCATGGTGGCTTCCCACAGCGAAATCGCGTGGCTGCGCGCCAACCGCCGCACTTCATCCAGGGTGCGGTCGCCGATGCCACGCGTAGGCGTGTTCACCGCGCGCTCGAAGGCGGCGTCGTCGTTGCGGTTGGTCATCAGCCGCAGGTAGGCCAGCGCGTCCTTGATTTCGGCACGCTCGAAGAAGCGCATGCCGCCATATACGCGGTACGGCACCTGCTCGGAGATCAGGGCTTCTTCAAACGCGCGCGACTGCGCATTGCTGCGGTAAAGCACCGCGGCATCGCCATAGCTGCCGCCGTCGCGCACCCACTGGCGCGCGCGCTCGACCACATAGCGCGCCTCGTCCATTTCGTTGTAGGCCGCGTACAGGTCGATCGGGTCACCGTCGCCGCTGTCGGTCCACAGTTCCTTGCCGATGCGGTCGGGGTTGTGCGCGATCACTGCGTTGGCCGCGCCCAGGATGTTGGCGCTGGAGCGGTAGTTCTGCTCCAGGCGCACGGTCTGTGCGCCGGGGAAATCCTTCAGGAAGCGCTGGACGTTCTCGACCTTGGCGCCGCGCCAGCCGTAGATGGCCTGGTCATCGTCGCCGACCACGAACACGTGGCCGCTGTCGCCGGCCAGCACGCGCACGAAGGCGTACTGGATGGCGTTGGTATCCTGGAACTCGTCCACCAGGATTTCGCGGAAGCGCGAGCGGTAATGGGCCAGCAGCGCGGGGTTGTCGCGCAGCAGTTCATGCGCGCGCAGCAGCAGCTCGGCGAAGTCGACCAGGCCGGCGCGGTCGCAGCGTTCCTGGTAGGCGATGTACGCCTGGCGCATGGTTTCCAGCCACGCGTCGTGCGGCTCGGGCTGGATGTGCTGCGGGCGGCGGCCTTCATCCTTCTGCTCGTTGATCCACCACGCAATCTGCTTGGGCGGGTGCTTGCTGTCGTCGATCTCCAGCTGCTGCACCACGCGCTTGACCAGCCGCAGCTGGTCGTCCGAATCGAGCACCTGGAAGCTGTCGGGCAGCTTGGCGTCCTGGTAGTGCAGGCGCAGCAGGCGGTGGGCCAGCCCGTGGAAGGTGCCGATCCACGCGCCGCGGCTGCCCTGCGGCAGCTGCAGGTCGATGCGGTGGCGCATCTCGCCGGCGGCCTTGTTGGTGAAGGTCACCGCAAAAATGCCATGGGTGGGCACGCCGCAGACTTCATTCAGCCAGGCGATGCGGTGGATAAGTACGCGGGTCTTGCCGGAACCGGCACCGGCAAGCACCAGATGGTGGCCGGGCGGGGCGGACACAGCTTCGCGCTGGGCGGGGTTGAGCCCGTCGAGCAAGTGGGAGACATCCATCGGGCTATTTTACGCCCTCCGCGCCCTCCCTGCGTCAGGGCTTGCGGCCGGCGGCCTCGTCCTTCAGGCGGGCGTCCAGCTGGGCGCGTCCGTTCTGCGCGTAACGCTGACAGGCCCCCGCCTCCACCAACGGCGGCGTGCCATCGCCCGCCAGGCGGGCGAACAGATCGCTGCCCAGCGGATGCGGCGTCACGTGGATGTCGCAGGGCAGCGCGGCAAGGGTGTCCAGGCCGCGGCGGAACGCGGCCACCATCTCCGGATGATCCAGGTAGCGGTACTGCGCATCGGAGATGGCGCTGACGCTGTCGGTGTAGGCGATGTCCAGGCAGCGCGCGCCCTCGCAGGAACGCCATGTCCAGCTGGTGCCACCGGGGGTGTGGCCTGGCGTGGCATGCGCGGTCAGCGCCAACGGGCCAACGCGGACCACCTCGCCGTCGCCGATCACCGCAACGTCGGCCACCGGCGGGAAGGTCCCACCGGGTTCGAGGTACTGCGGGTCGCTGCGGTCGCTCCTGCCCTTGCGCAGCGTGGCTACCGCCGGTGCACGCGCCAGCAGCGGGGCACCGGTGGCCGCCTGCAGGTGGGCCAGGCCGGCGGCATGGTCGGAGTGTTCGTGCGAGTTCAGCAGGTACTTCACCGCGTGCGGATCGAAGCCCAGTGCACGGATGTTGGCGGCGATCAGGGGACCGGCCGCCACGGTGCCGCCATCGATCAGCACATGCCCCTGGTCGGAGGTCACCAGCACCGCCGACAGCCCGCAGGTGCCCACATACCAGGTGTTGCCGAAGATGCGCCGTGGCGGGGCGCGATCGTTCCAGCCGTCCATGACGCTGGCACCGGCCGGGCAGGCCGGAATGTCATCGACTGCGCTGGTCGCAGGCGTTGCGGCGTTGGCCGGCGCGCCGGATGCGGGGGCATCGGCACTGTCCGCCGGCCGACAGGCGGCCAGCAGCATGCCCATACCCAGTACGGCGAATACGCGGCGCATCACGGCCGGGGTAACGGGTCCGCGCAGGGCGGTCGGGGCGGAGGTGGGCGTCATGCGCATTCCCGGTCTGAAAGGCAGCAGCCTAGAGCGGTCTGCGCGCCGTCACCAATGCGAAGATCGAGACAGAGGCATGAGCCCTTTGAATACCTCGCGTCAGCCGGTACCGCGAGGTGTCGCAGCTGGCCCACCTACGCAGGGCGTCAGCCCAGCGCGCGCGCCGCGGCCTGCTGCGCCTGCACCCGCAGCTCCGGAATGGCCAGGCTTTCCCACAGCGTGCCGATGCGCAGGCTGCCCACCACCTGCACGCCCGGATGCGGCTGGCCGTTGGCCGCGAGAAGTTCGGCATGCGCCACCGAGGTATCCAGCCCCAGGCCGTGCGGGCCTGGCCGGGCGTGGCCGTCGGCCAGCAACTGCTGCACCAGCGGGTTGCGCATGGCGGTGGCGCGGGTTTCCACGCCGGTGGCATTGATCAGCGCGCCCACGCGCAGCGGGGGCAGGCCACCGTCGGCGCCGTGCGCATGCACCTGCAGAGTGCCGTCGAGCACCAGCACGGTATCGAGCCGGGCGCGGTGGCGCTGCAGCTGGCCCGACTGTTCCAGCGCGGCCAATTGCGCCTCGACACTTTCGGCGATGCGGTGGCGGTGCACGTCCCAGTACCGCACCACGTGGCGCAGGAAGCGACGCTGGTCGGCGGCCTCCAGACCCCGCCACAGTGCCTGGCCCAGCGGGCGGATGCGATCCATCACGCTCTGCCACGGCAGGCCCTGCGCAACGGCGTCACGGGCGTGGCCGCGCAGCGTACGCAGCGCCTGCCGCACTGGCAGACCCGGCAGCGCTTGCGGATCGAAACCAGCCGCGCCGCCGTGCGCGTGCGGCAGCGGCAGCAGTGCATGCCGCGACAGCACGTGGATGCGCCCGCGGTGCCCGGCATTGGCCAGCGCCACCACGCTGTCGGCCATGCTCAGGCCGGAGCCGATGATGGCCAGATCGCCGTCGCCGGCCAGCAGCCGCACGCCGTCGTAGTCCCACGCATCGACCACCTTGCCCGGAGGCAGCGCGTCGGCGCCGGTGACCGGCAGCGGGCGCATGCTGTTGCCGCAGGCCAGCACCACCTGGCGTGCCTGCCAGGTGTCGCCACCGGCCAGCGTCAGCTGCTGCGTGGCGGTGCCGGGCTGCAACGCGGTAACCGCATCATGCACCACGTTGAACTGCGCGGGGCTGCTGGCCTTCGCCTGCTCCAGGCGTGCCTGCAGGTAGGCGGCGTAGCAGCGGCGCGGGGCGTATTCGGCGGCTACCGCATCGCGCGGCAGGCCGGGGAACGCGTCCACCTGCAGCAGGTAGTCCAGGAAATCATCGGGCGCATCGGGCAACGCGCTCATCTTGCCGGCCGGCACGTTGAGCAGGTGCTCGGGCCACGGCGTGGCGTAGGCGATGCCCTGGGCCAGCGCCGAGGCCGGCTCGAACAAAGTGACATGCAGCGCAGCAGTGGCCGTGCGCAGCGCATGCAGCGCCACCAGCACGCCCGCCGCACCGCCGCCGACGATGGCCAGGTCACACTGGCGAGGGGATTGGGTTGCCGTCATGCCCCGATTGTAGGCGATGCGCGCGGTGGCCCCGTGTGGGCCATCGCCGCAGCGCTACATCAGTGCATCGGCCAGCCGCGCGATGCCTTCGCGGCTGCGCCGCCAGGTCGGGCGCTTGCGCCAGCTTTTCAGCTCCAGCTGGCGCGACTGCAACAGGTAGTCGTTCTCGATATGCAGCAGCTGGGCGACGATGCCGCGGTCATAGCAGAGCATGCCGATTTCCGCGTTGAGCGCGAACGAGCGGATGTCCAGGTTGATCGACCCGACCAGCGCGATGTCCTCGTCCACGGTGAGGTGCTTGGCGTGCAGGAAGCAGGGCTCGTACAGCGCGATCCGCACGCCGCTGCGCAGTAGTTCGTCGTAGTAGGCCTCCTGCGCCCAGGCGGTGAGCCGCTGGTTGCTGCTGGCCGACAGGATCAGCTGCACCTGCACGCCCGACAGCGCGGCGATGCGCAGTGCGCTGAGGGTGGCCTCGTCGGGCACGAAGTACGGGGTGACCAGCACGATGCGGCGACGCGCCAGATGGATCAGCGCGTTGACCGCATCGCGTGCGTTGCTGAAGGGATACGCCGGGCCGCTGGGCAGCAGCTGGGTGGCCACGTCGGCCGAGCACACCGGCACGGCGGTGAGCACATCCAGGCGCTGCCCGGTTTCCATGTACCAGTCGCTGGCGAACACCGCTTCCAGGTGCGCCACGCCCGGGCCGCGTACGCGCGCTACCAGTTCCCTGTTGGGAAAGCCCGGCACGAACTCGGGCTGCGCCAGGTTCTGCGAGCCGATGTAGCCCACCCGGTTGTCGATCACCGCGATCTTGCGGTGGTTGCGCAGGTCCATGCGCCCGCTGCGGCGCCAGCGCAGGCCGCCGGGCAGCATCGCGCGGACGTCCACGCCCAGCGCCTGCAGCCGGTGCCGGTAATGGCGCAGCCCGCGCTTGGCGCCCACCGCATCCAGCAGCAGGCGGCAATGCACGCCGCGCGCGGCGGCACGCTGCAACGCCTGCACGATGGCCTCGCCTACCGCGTCGTCGAACATCAGGTAGTACAGCAGGTGCACGCGCTCACGCGCCTGGTCGATGTCGGCGATCAGCGCCTGCAGCGAGGCGTCGTAGTCCACGAGCAGCTCCACGGCGTTGCCATGGATGGGCATGAAGTCGCCCTGGCGTTCGATCAACGGCACGATCTCGGCCGTGGCGGTGTCGGGCTCCGGCGTCCAGCGCAGCGGCGGCTGCAACGCCTGTTCCTCGCGGATCACCTGCGAGGCTTCGGCCTGGCGCTGCACGCGCTGGCGCGACAGCCACGGATGGCCGAACAGCAGGTACAGCGGCAAGCCGAGCAGCGGCACGAAGCCAACCAGCAGCAGCCAGCTGCGCGCGGCACCGGGCGTGGTGCGGCTGGGAATCCACAACAGCGCGGCCAGCCGGATCAGCCAATCCAGCATCAACAACCACGAACCCAGCAGCCACTCGAACAGCATCGCGTCGCCCGTCGGGAGGTAGGCCGGCATTCTGACATGGCCGGTGCATGCACCCGGTAGTGCCGGCCGCCGGCCGGCTCCTCGTGAGTTCGTCAGGAGACCCATAGAGCCTGCCATCGAAAAAGATGCTTCTCCCAATGGAGAGGAGCGCCTCGTTTCGAGGGACGTAGCAGGTTACGCAGGGTGCAACGTGCGTGGTCGGGTTGTGAGGGCGCCGGTTTGGATCGGGTGGCGTCTCCGATGGGGTCTGTCGCGCGCGTGAGGGCCCCGCAACGGCCGGTAGGCCCCTGGTGCAAATGTCCCCCGGCCGCGTGGCGGCCTCCTCCTTTATTTTGCCCAGAAGCCTACCGGCCGCTGCGGGGCTCGGCGTGCGGTAAGCAAGGGGACGCCCGGCTTTTCCGGGGCCTGTGGGTGGGTTGGGCGCTGGCCCCCCATGCCCTTGGAGGCGAAATAAAGGAGGAGGGGGCGGCCGCAGGCCGACGCCGGGGGACATTCGCCGGAAAGGGTCTGGGGGGCCAGCGCCCAACCCACCCACAGGCCGCGCCTGAAAAGGTGCACAGCGCGCTTGGTGCTCGCCAAGCGGACGAGAGAAAGAACCAAAAAAAAACCCGCCACGAGGGCGGGTTTTTTCTTGGGGAAGCTCAAGTACCCTTGCGGATTACTTGATCTTGCCTTCCTTGTACAGGACGTGCTTGCGCACGACCGGATCGTACTTCAGGAATTCCATCTTCCCGGGGGTGTTCTTCTTGTTCTTGTCCGTCGTGTAGAAGTGGCCAGTGTTGGCCGTCGAAATCAGACGGATCTTATCGCGCTTGCCTGCCATGATCGTTTACTCCTCAGACCTTTTCGCCGCGCGAACGCAGCTCAGCCAGAACGGAGTCGATACCGTTCTTGTCGATGGTGCGCAGGGCATGCGCGGAAACACGAAGCTTGACCCAGCGGTTTTCGCTGGCAACCCAGAAGCGGCGCTCGTGCAGGTTGGGCAGGAAACGACGACGGGTCTTGTTGTTGGCGTGCGAGACGTTGTTACCCGTCTGCACTCGCTTGCCGGAAACTTGGCATACGCGGGACATTGCGCACCTCGATGAAAGTAGTTGTCAGCCCATAGCCCGGGCGACGGCGGCCTCGACGGTTTCCCGCCACACGTCATGAGAATCAAAGGGTTACGCTGTCGAGGGCAGGCCGGATGACGTGTTCCCGGCCGCCGATCCAAAGCTTTCTGGACACAGCGAGCCGCGCATTATGCCGCAGGCCGTGGGCTGGCGCAAGTTGTCCACAGGGGCATGGCGCCCCCGGTGCCGGCCCGATCCGCGATGTTCGCATAGCCACCCGAGGGCGACGGCGATACTGGCCGCCCTTTTCCCCTGGACCCCTCGATGCGGCTGCTGGCACTTACCTACGGCACCGAAGGCGACACCCGCCCGCTGGTCATGCTCTGCCACGGCCTGATGGCCGCCGGACACGAGGTGATGCTGCTGGCCGAGGGCGGCACCCTGGGCAGCGCGCGCGCCTTGGGCGTGCCGCACGCCGCGCTGGAGGGCGACATCCACGACGAGGTGGTGGCGCTGGTGTCGCGCGGCAACAACACGCTGGCCGCCTCGCGCGGACTGGCCCGGATGGCGCGCCGGCACGTGCCGGCGTGGACCCGGCAGGCCGATGCGGCCGCCGCCGGGTGCGATGCGGTGCTGACCGGTGGGTTGGCCGCCTTCGTGGGCATGACCGTGGCCGAGCGGCATGGCCTGCCCGCGATCGGGCTGGGCATGATCCCGCTGACGCCCACCGCCGCCTTCCCGTCCCCGTTCCTGCCCCGGCTGCCCCTGCCCGGTGCGCTGAACCGGCTCAGCTACGGGCTGGTCAACCAGGCGGTCTGGCGCACCTTCCGGCAGCCGATCAACCAGGCCCGGCACGCGCTGGGCATGCCACCGCGACGCAGCCTCTGGCGCGATCTGCCGATGCTCTACGGCATCTCGCCCAGCCTGCTGCCGCAACCGGCGGACTGGCCCGCCAACCATCGCATCTGCGGCCAGTGGCGCCTGCCGGACAGCCCGTGGCAACCGCCACCGGACCTGCAGGCCTTCCTCGATGCCGGTCCCGCCCCGGTGTACCTGGGCTTTGGCAGCATGACCGGCTTTGATCGCGACCGCGTGCTGCCGGCGCTGCTGGGCGCACTGGCGCCCCGCCGGGTGCTGCTGTTCCCTGGCTGGGCGGGGCTGCCCAGCATGCCCCTGCCCGCGCACGTGTTCGTGATCGGGCCAACCCCGCACGAGGCGCTGTTCCCGCGCTGCGCGCTGGTGATCCACCACGGCGGCAGCGGCACCACGCATTCGGCCTGCCGGGCCGGGGTGCCATCGCTGGTGATGCCATTCGCGGCCGACCAGTTTTTCTGGGCGGCGCGCTTGCAGGCGTTGGGCGTGGCGCCGGCGGCGTTGTCGCCGAAGCGGTTGGATGCCAACACGCTGGCGCGGGCCATTGGCTTCGTCGAACACGCCGGAACGCGTGAACGGGCTGCTGCTCTGGGAAGGGCGATGGGTATGGAAACTGGCGTGGCCAAAGCAGCCGATCTGATCCAGCAATGGCTGGCAGGAAATCGATAAACGCCAAGTGGATGAAGCGGCCTCAAGGTGTGACCCCGTCATTTGACCGCCATGGCAACAGACTGTTGTAATGGCCCCACGACCCCGCCCTCGCCGTCGTCATTCAGTTGGCTAAACGGCCTGGGACGAAAAAACCGCCGAAAGGCGGTTTTTTCATGCCCGAAGGAACGTGCGCATGACTGAAACCACCGCCGTCTACGTGGATGGCTACAACTTTTACTATGGTCGGATCCGCGGGACGCCCTACAAGTGGATCGATATTGTCAGGCTGTTCGAACGCCTGGTGCATGAGCAGACGCCGTCGTCACAGTTGACGTTGGTCAGGTACTTCAGCGCGTTTTGCCTCGCCCGCTTTTCTACCCACGGCAATGCGTCCACGATCGCGCAGGACAGCTTTCTACGTGGGCACGAAATACGTCACGGAACCCGTTTCCAGAAGACAATGGGAACCCACACGCATGATCGCAGCGGTACGAAGATGCCGCGATATGTCGATGGGCAGCCCTTCAACCGAGCCGATAGGGTGAGGGTCTGGAAGCTCGAGGAAAAACAGACGGATGTGAACATTGCGCTGGCGATGTACCGCGATGCGGCATCAGGACGATTCTCACAGCTGGTGGTGTGTTCCAACGACAGTGATGTGGAACCGGTGCTACGCGCCATCAGAGAGGACTTTCCGGGTATCCGCCTTGGAGTGATCACCCCAAGGCGGCCTCCCGAGGAAGGTGCGGTTGCCCACCGCAACATGATGTCCTCCCTGTCAGCGAATGCGGATTGGGCGCGCAGCCATATCCACGATGAAGAGTTGGCGAGCTGCCAGTTGCCTCACCGGATCCAGACCGGGAAGAAGCCCATCGACAAGCCAGCGCATTGGTGAGGCAGCCAGGTCCGCGCGTGGCATCACGTGCGGACCCATCCTTCATGCCACGTCAGGCCCCTTCCGGTGCAACCACCGATACAACACAGGCAGCACCAGCAACGTCAGCAGCGTGGACGACACGATGCCGCCGATCACCACCGTGGCCAGCGGGCGTTGCACTTCCGAACCGGCGCCCACGTTGAAGGCCATCGGCACGAAGCCCAGCGAGGCCACCAGTGCGGTCATCAGCACCGGGCGCAGCCGGCCCAGTGCGCCGTCGCGCACGGCATCGGCCAACGGCAAGCCGTTACCGCGCAGGCTGCGCAAGAAGCTGATCATCACCAGGCTGTTGAGTACCGCTACGGGGGTGCCGCAACCTTATTGAACATAGCCTCCAACGCCAAACGTCTCATTGCTGCTATTCAGCGGGGAGGTCTAGGCCGAGGGCAGACTCGTCCTCGGCCGACTCGATAGGATCGCACTTATCCAAGACATCCCAAACCCCCAAGAGATCGGATTGGTACGTTGCCGAGTAATTAGCAGTAACGACCTTTCGATTAAGCAGCTCAAGCCCGGAAGCTCTGTATTCATGACCGTATTCGCGCCAGAAATCCCTGAAAGCTTGAGGATCCAATCCCTGTTCCAGGGACTGTCTCGTGGGACCCGGTCCTGAATCATCGAAGTAGTCCCGAGAGAAGTTCGCTAAGCAATAATCGGCAAACGCCAACCTGTTCGCTTCACTCGTTGGCACAAAGCAGCCTGCGAATAGGTAACCGTTCATGACCCGCGAGATGCCACAGTCATCTTCTGAACCTGCCTCGTCGAAATAGCCGCACCCGACCCCGCTCCCCGTTGGAGCCAAGGTGTTCGTCAGCTGGTAGGCGATGAACCCTTTACCAAATGAGTCTTCGACCACCACCTCTTGCGTCGCTGGATCAACCGACGTGTCAGCTGCCACTGGCTCCATTAGGTTCAGCCCTTGATCGATGTATCTTGCCTTGAAGATACCGAATGCAATCTGCGAGAGCTGACGGACGCCCTCCACCACTACACTATTGCGAATGGAAGGCAAGCGGTTTCTCAAATGACTCGGAACCAGTGCCAAATGTATATTGCGAAGTTGATTACCTCGATCTGCACAACAGAGCAATCGGAATAGCAACATGTCATGTATGCCAAGAATCCCGCGATCAGGTGACGCAAGGGCTCTAAATAATCCCTCACCTTCACCTTCACCAAGGATCAGAGCCCTAATGCTCTCGGCTCTCGACGTCTCGGCCGCGTCTCCTTGAATGATGTCGCCAAACGCGGAGTTGATGATTATTGCGAGCGAGTAGACTGCCGATGACCTCGGAGAAGTGCCGGTGATTATTTTGGACTCATAGGATGGCAAAAGCCGAACAATGGTAGAAATCGCCTCGACTAACTTGGCTTGATCAAAACTCTTCGCCGACGCCGCGAGCGCTCCCCAGAACTTGGCGTGAGCTCCGCTATTCTCCTTCAAGACTGTATCGTCCAGCACCTCCTTGAAGATCTCGCCAGATCGAGCTCTGGCGAGCAGTCCCTCGTAAAGTGCTTCTGTTTGCAATGGATCCGGAACAACTGATCGTACGATGAGCCTAAGATAGGCAGAGAGATTGCGCCGACCAAAGGAGTTGAAGCAAGCAAGCGTATTAATCTGCTCTCTACTTGGCCTTTGATTAATAAGGTCACGCGCACCCACCTCAAATAGCTGCGCGACAAGATATCGCTGCGCAGGCTCGATTCGATCCAAATAGACCGCCAGGCCCGGATCGTTCTCATAGCCCTGACCTCCATGGCCCGTCACGGGCCGCAGAGAGAACATTCCAAGCCTGTTCTCACCCTCACTGGCGTATATATCTCTAAATATACCCGGATAGATAAGATAGAGGAGCAGAAGATGCACCAAATCACGACGGTCAAAGTCTGTTTGATTGAGCTCAACGAACTCCATTTCCATTAAAAGCATTGCATTGATTAGACGCTTGATCTTTCTAATGTTCCCCATCAGGCCAACGTACTGCCCTCCAGAGCTCCCTTCCAAGATGCTTGCAAGTTCGGAGAGGATGGATTGCAGACCAAACACTCTAGTGGACTGTCGGGACTGACCCTGCGGTAACGATGTTTTCCATCCTTCTCTAAGAAAACTGCCCAATGCCTCAAGATCGACAAAGAGTGAGATCTTTGCGTTGACAAACTTCTCCATGTACTCGCGTGTCTCTTCATTTCCCGAGCGGGAGACAAGACGTTCTGTATCGTATACGAGCACGTACGTCACATTCCTCGCTGGCATTGATCGCCTGATCATGAATAGAACGCGCTTTACCGTCTCGTGATCAATCCTGTCTAGGTCGTCGATCACCACGATTACCCGCTTCCCAACCCTTTCAAGAGACTGGCTGACATCCGAAACGATCTCGTCGATTGTACTTCCGTCGGGATCAACCGACAGTTTCAAACCTGGAAATGAGATCGAAGGATCCGCCTTGAGAATACGCGCGTACCTCGATGCCAATGGACGAAGCTCCGGAGCGAAGAACCTGGAACGAAGTTCACCTGATAGCTCCTGAATAAATGACCTAACCAGGTCTTTCTCCGCCGCATACTTTAGCGGCTCGAAGCGGAAGACGATCACCCTCTCATTCGCTTCCCATGTTCGCTGGGCAAAGTTCACAAATGTGCTCTTTCCAATCCCCCATGGTCCATCAACACCAAATACGATCGCACCTCTGGCGCTTTCTGTTGCAACGATTGATGCAAATTTGTCGGCGAGACCACGACTGTTCAGCAGGTCTAGATCCGCGTCTTCAATCTCTTCATCGGACAGAAATGCGAAGCCCTCTTGGGCCTCCACAACTCCAATGGTTCGATCTCCTCTTAAAAGCGATGCTCCCATCGACACACTTAGAATCACCAGAATCAGTGAGGTCAGAGTATGGTCAACACGAAGGAGAAGCTTCTCTAAACCAGTGTATGGAACGATGACCAGAGTCACTCCTGCTCCAACCCCCATAGCAAGGAAGAGATCCATGCGACCTGACTTCACTATAGTCCGAACGTATTTCGCGGGATTCCGTTCCAGCACATAGGTCATGGTGATGAGTGTTAAAGAGGTCACCAAAATAGTTGCGAGCACGGTGCACTCATCGAAAAAGCCCAGCCATAGCCCACTGCCAAGAACGAAAGAAGATTGAGCTACCAGTTGAAGTAACGCTCCCGAAAGCACCATCTTTGCGGTGACCTCGAAATCCATCCTCCTTGAAGATCTAGTTCGCAAGTTCATTTGCATTTCTTTGTGGTAGGTCACAAGTGCGAACTATGACAACTGAGGGCATCGCGTTCAACAGCGAATCCATCGGTGACGAGGAAATTGGGATGCGTAGCCCATCCGTTGTCATTTCGCCCCTGAAATATTTGGGACGAAGTGGCTAACGGACGTGTAGGGCCACATGGATCGCCTGCTTTTGAATAGGTCAGGGTGCAAGCAAGCGCTTTAGATCAGTACCGGGAATGGGATGGAGATGCGACAGAGGTGGAGTCGCCTAAGTTTTGAGGTTTTGGCGGAATTGTCATGGTCAAGACACATTGATTGACGGGGCGGGGGGCGAACTTCTTGTGAGATGTTGCACTCCTCGGGTCAGCGAACATGGTCCGCTCAACGGGGATGCAGTAAATGGCACCTAAGATTTAGCGCGTGCCGGGCCACACCGAGCACGCCCTAGAATTGAACACTAGCTGGCGTCAGCTCTTCCGATGCAACCACCGATACAACACCGGCAGCACCAGCAACGTCAGCAGCGTGGACGACACGATGCCGCCGATCACCACCGTGGCCAGCGGGCGTTGCACTTCCGAACCGGCGCCCACGTTGAAGGCCATCGGCACGAAGCCCAGCGAGGCCACCAGTGCGGTCATCAGCACCGGGCGCAGCCGCCCCAGTGCGCCGTCGCGCACGGCATCGGCCAGCGGCAATCCGCCCTCGCGCAGGCTGCGCACGAAGCTGATCATCACCAGCCCGTTGAGTACCGCCACGCCGGACAACGCGATGAAGCCGACACCGGCCGAGATCGACAGCGGAATGCCGCGCGCGGCCAGCGCCAGCACGCCGCCGGTCAACGCCAGCGGCACGCCGCTGAACACGATCGCCGCGTCCTTGACCGACCCGAACGCCCAGAACAGCAGCGCGAAGATGATCGCCAGCGTCACCGGCACCACGATGGACAGGCGCTGGCTGGCCGAAATCAGCTGTTCGAAGCTGCCGCCGTACTCGACCCAGTACCCGTTGGGCACCTGCACGTCGCGCCCGATGGCCTGCTGCAGGTCGGTTACGAAACTGCCGAGGTCGCGGTCACGCACGTTGGCGGTGACCACGATGCGGCGCTTGCCGTTTTCGCGGTTGATCTGGTTCGGCCCCTCGCTGTTGCCCAGCGTGGCCAGCTCGCGCAGCGGCACGGTGCGGGCGCTGCCGCTGGTCCAGCTGCCAGCGCGGCTGGACTCGTCGGCATCATCGCCGGCCAGTGCCGGGGCCAGCGACACCGGCAGGTCGGCCAGTGCGGCCGGGTCCTGGCGCAGCGCTTCGGGCAGGCGCACCACGATGTCGAAGCGGCGGTCGCCTTCGAACAGCTGCCCGGCCACCTGCCCGCCCACCGCGGTAGCCACGGTGGACTGCACCTGGCCGGGATTGAGCCCGTAACCGGCCAGCGCGGTGCGGTTGGGGGTAATGGTCAGCAACGGCAACCCGCTGGTTTCCTCCACGCGCACGTCGGCCGCACCCTGCACGGTGCCCGCCACGCTGGCGATGCGCTTGCCCACGCTCAGCAGCGTGTCCAGGTCATCACCGAACAGCATCACCGCCACGTCCGCCCGCACGCCGGAAATCAGCTCGTTGGTGCGCATCTGGATCGGCTGGGTGAACTCGTAGTTGTTGCCCGGCAACTGCTCCACCGCCGCTTCCAGCTCACCCAGCAACGCCGCCCGTGACTTGCGCGGGTCCGGCCAGTCCTTGCGCGGTTTCATCATGATGAAGGTGTCGGCCACCGACGGCGGCATCGGGTCGGACGCCACTTCCGGCGTACCGATCTTGGAGAACACCTTGTCGACCTCGGCGAACTGCACCAGCCGCTTTTCGATCTGCAGCTGCATCTGGATCGACTGAGTCAGGCTGGTGCCGGGGATGCGCATGGCATGCATGGCCACGTCGCCCTCGTCCAGGTTGGGCACGAATTCGCTGCCCAGGCGCGTGGCCAGCAGGCCGCAGCCCACCACCAGCACCAGCGCGCCGCCCACCATCCAGCGCCCGCGCCGCAGCGAGAAGGCCAACAGCGGCTCATAGCGCCGGCGCACCCACGCCATCAGCCGGTTTTCCTTTTCCTGCACGCGGCCGCCGAGGAACAACGCGATGGCCGCCGGCACGAAGGTCAGCGCCAGCAGCATCGCACCGGTCAGCGCCAGCACCACGGTGATCGCCATCGGATGGAACATTTTTCCTTCCACGCCGGACAGTGCGAAGATCGGCAGGTACACCGCGGTGATGATGCCCAGCCCGAACAGGCTGGGGCGGATCACCTCGGCGGTGGCGCTGGCGGTTTCGGCGAAGCGTTCGGCGGCGGTCATGTCGCGGCCCAGCGCGTGCTGGCGTTCGCCGAAACGGCGCAGGCAGTTCTCGATGATGATCACCGCGCCGTCAACGATCAGGCCGAAGTCAAGCGCGCCCAGGCTCATCAGGTTGGCCGACACCCCACCGCGTGCCATGCCGGTCAGGGTGAACAGCATCGCCAGCGGAATCACCGCGGCGGTGATCAGCGCCGCGCGGAAATTGCCGAGCAGCGCGAACAGCACCACGATCACCAGCAGCGCACCTTCAATCAGATTCTTGGCCACGGTGTCGATGGTGCGGTCCACCAGCGCGGTGCGATCGTAGCTGGCGGTCACGGTGACGCCTTCGGGCAGGCTGGCCTGCGCCTGCTGCAGCCGTGCGGCGGCGGCCTGGGCCACGTCGCGGCTGTTGGCGCCGATCAGCATCACCACCGTGCCCATCACCACTTCGTGGCCGTTCTGGGTGGCCGCGCCACTGCGCAGCTCCGGGCCGTCCTGCACCTGCGCCACGTCGTGCACGTGGATCGGCACGCCTTCGCGCCGGGCCAGCACGATGTTGCCGATCTCCTCCAGGTTGGCCACCTGGCCGGGAATGCGCACCAGGAACTGCTGGCCGTTGCGCTCGATGTAGCCGGCGCCCACGTTCTGGTTGTTGGCTTCCACCGCCTGCGCCACGTCTTCCAGGGTGAAGCCCAGCGCACGCAGCCGGGCCGGGTCCGGGGTGATGTGCACCTGGCGCTGGAAGCCGCCGATCGTGTTGACCTCGGTCACCCCCGGCACATTGCGCAGCTGCGGGCGGATCACCCAGTCCTGCAGGGTGCGCAGGTCGGTGGCGGTGTAGGCGCTGCCATCGGGTTTGCGCGCCTTCGGATCGGCATCGATGGTGTACATGAAGATCTCACCGAGGCCGGTGGAGATCGGGCCCAGCTGCGGGTCCAGCCCCTCGGGGATCTGCGACTTCACCTGCTGCAGGCGCTCGGCCACCTGCTGGCGGGCGAAGTAGATGTCGGTGCCGTCTTCAAACACCACGGTGACCTGCGACAACCCGTAGCGCGACAGCGAGCGTGCCTGTTCCATGCGCGGCAGGCCGGCCATCACCGTTTCCACCGGGTAGGTGATGCGTTGTTCGGTTTCCAGCGGCGAGTAGCCGGGGGCCGCGGTGTTGATCTGCACCTGGACGTTGGTGATGTCCGGGGTGGCGTCGATGGGCAGCTTGGTGAAGCTCCAGATGCCAACCGCCACCAGCACCAGGGTCAGGCTCATCATCAGCCAGCGGTGGGCGATGGACGCACCGATGATGCGTTCCAGCACACCGGCGCGTTCAATGCTCATGCGACGCCCCCGCCTTGCCGATGTCGGCCTTCACCACGTAGCTCTGCTCGACCACGACCTGTTCGCCGGGCGTTACCCCGTCCAGCACTTCGACCTTGCCCGCATCGCGCGCGCCCAGGCGCACCGGGCGCGCGGTGTAGGTGTCGCCGGTGCGCACGAACACCACGTCCTTGCCGTCCATGCTCTGCAGCGCACTCAGCGGCACCACCTGCGCGGCCGGTTGGGTGGCCACCACGATGCGTGCCTTCACCGCCGCACCGGGCCGCCACAGGCCATCGTCATTGCGCAGCGTGGCGCGGGCCACGGTGCTCTGGCTGGCGGTGGCGGTGCCGGGCAGCACGCGTTCGAGCATGGTGGTCTGGCTGACTCCATCGGTCATGCGTGCCACCGTGACCGGTACACCGGCGGTGATGTGCTGGGTGTCGTTGCCGAAGATATGCAGGTCCACCCACAACGTGGACAGGTCGCCGATCTCGAACAACGGCGTGCCCTCGCCCGCCACGCCACCCACCTGGGCTTGGCGCGCCAGCACCACGCCACTGATCGGCGCGCTGACGGTGTAGGTGGTGAGGCTGAGATTGCTTTCGATGCTGGCCAGCACCTGGCCAGCCGCGACGCGGTCGCCGACGTTGGCGCGCAGCGAGCGGATCGGCCCGGGGAAGCGCGCCATCACCTGCGCCACGCGGCCATCGACGGGGGTCAGCAGGCCCTGCACGTCGTGCTCGTCGGCGATGGTGCCCGCTGCGACCGGGGCGACGCGGATGCCGGCCTGTTCGGCCATCGCAGCGGTGATGGTGGTGGTTTCCGGCGCGCTTTCGTCATGCGCGTCCTCGTCGTGCGCCGCCTCGTCGCTGTGGCCGGCCTCGCCGTGGCCCGGATCGGCCGCGGCCGGGGTGCCGGCCTCCTTCGCGCAGCCGGCCAGGGCCAGCAGGGTGAGCAGCAGGCCGGCGGTGAGCGCTGTGCGGGGGAAGAAAGTGGTCATCGGCGGTCCTCCGTGGACACGGCGGCAGTGGCGGGGGTGTCGCCGGCGGCGAGCATGCTCTGCCCGGTGAGACGCTGGATTTCGATCAGTGCGGTCTGCGCGGCGATGGCCGCGTCCAGCTGGCGCTGGCGGGCCTCGATGCGCATGGCCTGCAGCTGCGCCCATTCCATGTAGCTGATGGCACCGGCGCGCCAGGCCTTCTCGGCGGCGTTCTCGGCACGCGTGAGCTGCGGCAGCACGTCGCGCGCCATGCGCGTGACCTCCAGCCGCGAGGTCAGGTAGCGGCCATGGGCTTCGGCCAGGGTGGCGTACAGCTGCAGCGCGCGCGCATCACGTTCCACCGCGTTGAGCGCCAGTTCGGCTTCGGCGGCGCGGATCTCCGGCGCGGCGCGGGCCACGCTGCCCAGCGGCACGCTGAAGCCGGCCACGAAGGCGCTGTCACGGCTCTCACGGTTGTTGCGAACGCCCACCTGCCAGCTGACATCCGGTCGCGCGGCAGTGCGGGCCAGCTGCACCTGCGCCTCGCGGATGCGGCGCTCGCCGGCCAGCATGGCCAGTTCGGGGGTGCGCTGCAGTGTGTCGGCCAGCACGGCGAAGTCCTGCAGCGCCGGCAGCTGCATCGGGTCGCCCGTGACGACGTCGAAGCCGGGCTCGCGCTGCCGCCACATCGCCGACAACGCGGCACGCGCGGACTGGTCGGCCTGGGTGGCGCGGTCGCGGTCCAGTTCGGCCTGGGCCAGCATCGCCTGGGCGGTCAGCAGCACCGATTCGGGCGACGCACCGGCCTGCAGCCGCAGGCGCGCGGCCGCCACCGCGCGCTTGCGCTGCTCGATGTCGGTGCGGGCGATGGCCAGCCGCTGGCGGGCGTCGGTGACAGCGAGATAGCGGCGTGCCACCTCGGCCATCAGGTCCAGCCGGGCGGTTTCGCGCTGGGGAGCCAGGCTGTCCAGGTTGGCCTGGGCCACGGCACGGCGGGCGTCCAGCTTGCCGCCGCGTTCGAGCATGCCGGCCAGGGTGACGGTCAGCTCGGCGCTGCGCAGGCCGCTGGCATCGCCGCTGCCCAGCACGTTCTCAAGGTCCACGCCCACGGTCAGTGGCGGGCGCAGGCCGGCCGCGTCACGGCGCGCTTCCCAGATCGGGCGTTGCGCCTCGGCCAGGCGAAGGTCGGGGTGGTACTGGGCGACGCGCGCGATGGCGTCGTCGAGGGTCAACGGGTCAGGCGTTTTCGTGCCCTGCGCATACACGCACGGCACGAACGCGAGGACAGCCAAGGCTGCCAGGCGCATCCACATGGGGAATCTCCAGATAACGGTTCAGATGGACAACGGCGGCACGCGGCCGCGTGGCATCAGGACGCTATCGGGGGGCGCAGCAGGCTCTCGGGCGGTTGCGTGCGCAACTGCGCGACCAACCCGGCCGGCACGCTGTGCGCCGGCGCGGCGGGCAGGATCCACGGCAGTGACGCCATCGGCAGCACGCCGCCGTGACCGTGGCAGTGGCCGCAGTGCACCAGTGCGTGCAGCAGGTCGCCGTCGGCCGGATCGGGTTCGGCATCGCCCGGCAGCGCGGTGTCGGCCGGGGCCGCGTCGCTGTGCAGGCTGATATGGATGTCGGCCAGTGCCGACGCCGTGGCCGTGCCGAACACGCCCAGGCCCACCGCCACCAGCATCAGCAGGCGCAGCAGCAGGGACGGACGGGGGCGGGCGTGGCGGAACATGCCGGCAGGGTAGCGGGCGGCTTGCCCGTTACACAATCGCAGCGCGACGCGATGGTTCACGTTGACGGGATCGGCCGCGTGACGGCCGATCCCGTAAGGGTCAGCTGGCGGCCTTGCGCTGGGCGATATAGGCCTGGATCTGCTGCTCCAGGACCGGCAGCGGCACGGAGCCCTGCTTGAGCACGGCATCGTGGAAGGACTTCACGTCGAACCGGTCGCCCAGCTCCTGCTCGGCCTGCGCGCGCAGGCGCACGATGGCGATCTCGCCCAGCTTGTAGCTCAGCGCCTGGCCCGGCCAGGAGATGTAGCGGTCCACTTCGGTGGTCACTTCATGCTCGCTCAGCGCGGTGTGGTCGCGGAGGTAGGCGATGGCCTGCTCGCGGGTCCAGCCCTTGTGGTGCACGCCGGTGTCGATCACCAGGCGCGCGGCGCGCCACATTTCGTAGGTCAGGCGGCCGAAATCCTCGTAGGGGGTCTCGTAGATACCCATTTCCACGCCGAGCTTTTCGCAGTACAGGCCCCAGCCTTCGCCATAGGCGGAGATGTAGGCGTTGCGGCGGAACTCGGGCTGCTCGCCCTGCTCGGCCGCCAGTGCACCCTGCAGCGCATGGCCGGGGTCGGATTCGTGCAGGGTCAGGGCCGGCAGGTTGTACAGCGGGCGGGCCGGCAGGTTGTAGGTGTTGAGCCAGTAGGTGCCCATGCCGCCGCGACCGGCGGTCCAGAACGGGGCGATGTCCGGCGGCACCGGCACGATGGTGAAGCGTGCGCGCGGCAGGGTCATGTACTTGCCGATCACCCCGTCCACGCGCTTGGAGATCCACGCGGCGCGGTGCAGCAGTTCGTCGGGGGTCTTGGCGTAGAACTGCGGATCGGTACGCAGGAAGGTCAGGAACTGCGCGAAGCTGCCCTTGAATTCCACCTGCTTGATGATGCCGTTCATTTCCGTCTGGATGCGCGCCACTTCCTTCAGGCCGATCTCGTGGATCTGCTGCGGGGTGAGGTCCAGCGTGGTGTATTCGTGGATCTGCTGCTTGTAGTACGCCTTGCCGTCGGGCATCGCTTCGGCGGCCAGGGTGGTGCGCGCCTGCGGCACGTACTCGCTGACGAAGAAAGTACGCAGCTTGGCGAACGCCGGCACCACGCTGCCACCGATGGCCTGCCGCGCCTGTTCCTGCAGCTGCGCCTGCTCGGCCGCGGGGATGCTGGCGGGCAGCTTCTTGAAGGGCGCGTACAGCGGCGAGGCGGTCGGGTCCTTCAGTTCGGACACGGTGGCGATGGACACTTCGCGCCCGTCCAGCACCGCGCGCGGCACGCTGAAGCCACGCTTGAGCCCGGCCCGCATGTTGTCGGTCTGCTGGTCGAAGTAGCGCGGCACGTCGTTGAGGCGGGCGATGTAGTTGCGGTAGTCCTTGGCGGTCTTCATCTCGCGGCGCGCCATGAAGGACAGGTTGGACCAGAACGAGGAGTCGGCGTTGAACGGCATTTCATAGCCGCGCAGGCGCACCTCGGCGGCCAGGTTGAAGACCTGGTCGCGGTAGATGGCGAAGTTGATCTGGTTGTCGGCCGAGAGCGCCTTCGGGTCGATCCTGCCGAGCTTGGCCAGCACCTCGTCCCAGACCTTCAGCCGGGCCTGCTGGGCCGCCGCGCCCACGTCGGGCATGCGGGTGGCGTTGGCCGGGCCGTCGCCGTCTTCGCTGGCTTCACCACCGCCGTCCTGGCGCCACTTCCATTCGGTTTCGTAGATGCTGCGGAACTGCGCATCGGCGGGGCTTTCCGCCGCCAGGCTGGCCGGTGCGGCCGCCGGTGCAGCGGGCGGGGCGGCCAGAACGGCGCCGGCAGGAAGGGCCAGGGCGAGCAGCAGCGCGGTGACGAGGGGCGATTTCACGATCAGCGGTTCCCGGTGGACGGCAAACCCCGATCATGGCACCCGGCGAAGGCCCCGCGCATGGATCAAAGGTCCTGCCCGCTTCGCGGGGCAGGACCGGGGCGCGCGGTCGGCACCTACCGGGAATCGCGGATCCGGACGGACCGGTAGCCACCGACCGTTGGTCGGTGGGCCCATCCTCAATGTGGTGCCTTGTCCCGCTTCCACCCACGGTGGGCGATATCCAGCTTCAGGCTGTACAGCGCGGTGAACGCCGGGAACAGGTTCTGCAGTACGCCCACCGAGTCCTGCTTGGCCGAGAACAGGAAGTAGCTCAGCGTCATCAGGCTGCCGACCACGCTCATGTACCAGAACAGCCGCGGGATCACCGGCTTGCCCGCACGCCGGGAGGCCACGAACTGGACCAGCCAGCGGCCGCCGAACATCAGCGCGCCGGTGTAGCCGATCAGCTTCCAGCCGGTCACGTGCAGGCCGGTCCAGTACAGCCAGGTCAACGGTTGGTCGAGCCAGTGCAGCTCCATCAGCGTTCTTCCACGGCGGTGCGCTTGCTGCGCGTGATCAGCCAGGCCACCCCGCGCAGGTCGCGGATGCCGACCAGCGCGCGGCCCAGGTTGGTGTACTTGGACACCCCGGCGGTTCGGTGACGGTGGTTGACCGGCACGCTGAGGGTTTTCCAGCCGGCGCGCTGCATCAGCGCCGGCAGATAACGGTGCATGTGGTCGAAGTACGGCAGGTCCAGGAACGCCTCGCGCTCGAACAGCTTGATGCCGCAGCCGGTGTCGGGGGTGTCGTCGCGCAGCATGCGCGCGCGGATGGCATTGGCCCACTTGCTGGCCCAGCGCTTGCTGCCCGAATCCTGGCGGTGCACCCGCCAGCCGGCGAACAGCTTCACCTGCGGCGCAGCCGCGGCACGCGCGGCCAGCAGCTTGGGAATATCGGCCGGGTCGTTCTGGCCATCGCCGTCCAGCGTGGCGATCCAGGGCGCGCGCGCCTGCTTGACGCCGGTGCGCACCGCCGTGCTCTGCCCGCTCTGGCTGACATGGTGCAGCACCCGCAGCTCGGGGTGGACGGCCTTGAGCCCCTGCAGCACCGCCAGGGTGTCATCGCGCGAGTGGTCGTCGACGTAGACGATCTCAAACACCACCTGCCCACGCAGCGCGGCGGTGATCTCCTCGATCAGGGGGGTCACGTTGTCGCGTTCATTGAACACGGGAACAACAACCGACAGCTGGGGTTGGCTCATGGTCGGGCTCTGCGGAGGGCCAGGATCGAAAACGAGCGCGCATTTTCCGCACCCGAGGTTATCCGAAGATGAATCCGCAGATGTGTGTCAGGCGTGATTACCGAAATAATCGCGGCACCAGGCCACCACCGGGGGCAGGCCCTGCTCGATCGGCGTGGCCGGTTCATAGCCGAATGCGTCACGGGCGCGCGTGGTATCGGCCATGGTGCGCACCATGTCGCCGGGTTGCATCGGCTTGTACACCTTGTGCGCCGGGCGTCCGGCCGCCGCTTCGATGACCCCGATGAAGTGCTCGAGTTCGATCGGCGTGTGGTTGCCCAGGTTGAAGACACGGTGCGGGACATCCTCGCTGGACGGATGCGCCAGCGCGCCGAGGATACCGGCCACGATGTCGGAAACATGTGTGAAATCGCGCTGCATTCTTCCGTCGTTGAACACGTCGATCGGGCGCCCGGCCAGCACCGCGCGCGAGAACAGCAGCGGTGCCATGTCCGGCCGGCCCCAGGGGCCGTACACGGTGAAGAAGCGCAGGCCGGTGGCGCGCAGGCTGTACAGCTGCGCGTAGGTGTAGGCCATCAGCTCGTTGGCGGCCTTGGTGGCCGCGTACAGCGAGCGCGGCTTGTCGATGCGCTGGTCTTCGGAGAACGGCGGGGTGGCCGAATCGCCGTACACCGAACTGCTGGACGCATACACCAGGTGCGCCACGCCACGGTGGCGGCACAGCTCAAGCATGTTGACGAAGCCGACCAGGTTGCTGTCCACGTAGGCGTGCGGGTTCTCGATCGAGTAACGCACGCCCGCCTGCGCGGCCAGGTGGATCACCCGGGTCGGGGCGACCTCGTCGAACAGCGCGGCCAGGCCGTCGCGGTCGGTCAGGTCGAGCACGCGGATATCGGCGTCCGGGCAAAGCGCGGCCACGCGGTCGCGCTTGATCTGCGGATCGTAGTAATCGTTGTAGTTGTCCAGCCCGACCACCGTTTCACCGGCATCGAGCAGCGCGCGGACCGTGTTGGCCCCAATGAAGCCGGCAGCGCCGGTGACGAGGATGGTCATCGCAGTAATCCTGGAAATACGGGGAACAGCATAGCGGTGCGGTATGTCACTCAGAACAGGCCGAAGCGTTTCCTGGCGACGTTGACCCGGCCCGGCTCGATGATGTCGCTGACGCCCTTGGCATCGAAACGGTCGAGCAGCGCGTCACTGCCCTTCTTGAGCTTCAGCGCCATTTCTTCGGGGTACAGCGGCACCAGGGACATGAACACGATGGTCTTTTCATCGTCGATCACCAGGTGGCCAAAGTCCTCCGGGGCGTTGACCGGGGGCAGCACGATCACGCCGTCGAAGCCGACGCCCGGCGCATAGGGCGCGGGCGGATCGAAGTTGGGAATGGTGTGGCCGAAGCCCAGCCAGGTGTCGAACTTGTGCGGCAGCCGCGCCATCATCTTGAGCAGGCGGATCGGCCAGTAGTGACGCTCGTCCTCAAGGTCGGCCTGCTGCAGCGGCCAGTCGGCCGGCAGGGTCACCATCAGCTCCATGTACCGCGGCGCGTCGACATCGTCGGACAGGGTCATCGGCAGGTCACTCATGCCCGATGTGACCAGCCGCAGATGCGGGAACGCCTCGGTGGCCGGCACCACGTGCACGTCGATATGCACCGCGTCGGACACGATCTCGTGGAACACGCTCGAGACCGGGCCGAGGTGCCGTTCGATATGCGCGCCGATCTGCTCGATGCACGCCTCACCGGCCGCCGGCGCGAAGTCGCGGGGCCGGCTGTGGGTCAACATCGGACTGCCGCCCGGGCTGACATCGTCGTAGGTGTCGCTCATCCATCTCTCCTTGTGGGCCGCCACCGGCTGCCCGGACTGCGTCACCACAACGTGAGCGGCGCATCCTTGGCCAGCGTGGCCTTGCGTTCCTTGCTGAAATTCCACCACGGGCGCGGTGCCTCACCCTGCATGAAGCGCACGATCGACAGGAACACGTCGATCACGCACGGGTCATGCATCACCCCGGTGCGCATGCAGAGCTGCGCATACATGTCGTAGGCATCGCGGTCGCGCAGGTGCGCAGGGACGCGGATACCGATCAGACGCAGATCTTTCTCACAGGCCGGCCCGACATTCGGCAGGTCGGTCAGACGCAACAGATGGTTGCGGTCGACCTTGGCAGGGTTCATTGCGGGGGGATGATCCTCTTGCGCCGGCGGGGGACTCAGCCCTTCTGTGCGCGCAGTCGTTCGAGCACGCCATCCAGCGTGTCCAGGTCGGTGTAATGGATGATCAGCTTGCCCTTGCCGCCACGCCCGTGGTTGATCGCCACGCGGGCGCCCAGCGATTCGGACAGCTCGGTTTCCAGCGAGGCGATGTCGGCCTGCGGCGCGCTGGCCGCCGGCTTCTTGCGCAGCGAGCCGGGCACCTTGCCGGCCGCGAACTGCTGCGCACGGTGTTCCACTTCGCGCACCGACCAGCCCTGGTCGGCCGCTTCCTGGGCCAGCTTGCTGGCCAGTTCCGGGGCGAGGGTGAGCAGCGCACGCGCATGGCCCATTTCCAGCCGGCGGGTTTCCAGCAGCAGGCGGATCGCGATCGGCAGCTCAAGCAGGCGCAGCAGATTGGACACCGCCGCGCGCGAACGGCCCACCGCCTGGGCCGCCTCGGCGTGGGTGAGCGCGAACTCGCTGATCAGGCGCTGCAGCGCTTCGGCTTCTTCCAGCGGGTTGAGGTCTTCGCGCTGGATGTTCTCGATCAGCGCCATCGCGATGACGGTGCGGTCTTCCAGCTCGCGCACCACCACCGGCACTTCGTCCAGGCCGGCCAGCTGCGAGGCGCGCCAGCGACGTTCGCCGGCGACGATTTCGAAACTGTCCGGGCCGAGCTGGCGGACCAGGATCGGCTGGATCACGCCCTGCGCCTTGATGGATTCGGCCAGCTCGGCGAGCTTGGTTTCGTCCATGTCGCGGCGCGGCTGGTACTTGCCCGGCTGCAGCTGGCCTACCGGCAGCTTGCGCAGCACTTCACCCGGCATGGGCTCGATCACCGCGGCCGCCTGTACCTGGGTCACCGCACCCTTGGGCCCCAGCAGCGCATCGAGGCCGCGGCCGAGGCCGCGTTTCTTGCCGAGGGCGGGCTTGGTGCTCATCAGGCGGTCTCCAGGGCTTTATCGGCCGTGTTGCGTTGTTGGTGGCGGCGGATGATCTCGCCGGCCAGGCCGAGGTAGGCAACGCCGCCCCGCGAGGCGCGGTCGTAACCGACGATGCTCTGCCCGTGGCTGGGTGCTTCGGCCAGGCGCACGTTGCGCGGCACGATGGTGCGGAACACGCGGTCGCCGAAGTGTTCGGTGAGCTCGGCCGACACCGCGTTGGCCAGGTTGTTGCGCACGTCGAACATGGTGCGCAGCACGCCCTCGATCTCCAGGCTGGGATTGAGGTTGGCGCGCAGCGCTTCGATGGTTTCCACCAGCGCGCTCAGCCCTTCCAGCGCGTAGTACTCGCACTGCATCGGCACGATCACCGAATCGGCGGCGGCCAGGGCGTTCAGGGTCAGCAGCGACAGCGCCGGCGGGCAGTCGATCAGGATGAAGTCGTACTCGTCACGGACCGGGGCCAGGGCGCGCTTGAGGCGCTGCTCGCGCTCGCCCTGGTCCATCAGCTGGATCTCGGCGGCGGTCAGGTCGATGTTGCCCGGGAGCAGGTCGAACCCTTCCGGGGTGGTGACCCGGACTTCGGCAGCGGTGGCTTCGCCCAGCAGCAGGTCGCAGGTGGACGCGGCGACTTCACGCTTGTCCACGCCGCTGCCCATGGTCGCATTGCCTTGGGAATCCAGGTCGACCAGGAGCACGCGCTTGGGTGCAGCAGCCAGGGAGGCGGCCAGATTGACGGCGGTCGTGGTCTTGCCGACGCCACCTTTCTGGTTGGCGATGGCGATGATGCGGGCCATGCGTGTGAGCCTCATCGGCAGGGAGTGGGACTGGTCATTATGCGTATATGGGGCGTGTCATGCACTGTGAGATGCGCGCCGACAGGCGCCCGCGACCTCGATGGGGCGCCTGGCATGCGCCCGGTGGACACCGCAGCGGCAGCTGTGGCGGGCGTTGCCGCCGATATGAGGGCACGCGCGCAGCCGCAGGCCGGCGCGCGCCGGGGACCGGTCAGGGACCGGCCACCACCACCAGATGGCGCTCACCGGTCAGGCCGGGCACGTGCAGCGGCAGCACCTGTTCAACCGTCCAGCCGGCCGGCAGCTGGGCAATTTCGTCATGCGGGTGCACGCCTTTCATGGCCAGCAGGCGGCCGCCCGGGCGCAGCAGATGACCGCCGACGGCGATGATGCCGGCCAGGGTATCCATGGCGCGGGCGGTCAGGTGGTCGTAGGCGCCCGGTTCGGCAAGCGCTTCGGCCCGCGATTCGGCCACGCGGGCATTGGTCAGGCCGAGCTGGCGCACGGCTTCGCGCATGAAGCGCGCCTTCTTGCCGTTGCTTTCGACCAGGGTCACCTGCAGCTGCGGGCGGGCGATGGCCAGCGGGATGCCGGGCAGGCCGGGGCCGGTGCCCAGGTCGGCCAAGGTGCCGGCCTCCAGGTAGGGCTGCATGGCCAGCGAGTCGAGCAGGTGGCGGGTGACCATCTCCAGCGGGTCGCGGATGGCGGTGAGGTTGTAGGTGCGGTTCCAGCGGTCGAGCAGGGTCAGGTAGGTCAGCAGCGGCGGCGCCAGCGCGGCGTCCAGCTGCATGGCGGCCAGGCCGCGCTCAAGCGCATCGGCCACGCCGGCAGGGAGAGTGTGTTCTTTCATGCCGCCATTATCGCACCCCGGTAGAGCCGACCGTTGGTCGGCTGCTCTGCCCGTAACCCCGACCGTCGGCCGGGCTGCCCCTCTCACATCACATGCCACGCCAGCGCCGCGCGGAAATCCGCCGCCGCCTGCCATTCGTGCAGGTGCCAGCGCGCCGCGTCGCCCAGCTCCGGGTCGCACCAGGCCAGGTGCAGGCGGCCTTCGGCGTCCGGGGCCAGCTGCAGGCGGTGCAGACCAAAGGAAATGCCCTGCCCCTGCGCCTTGAGGATGGCTTCCTTGGCGCACCAGACCCGGAAGAACCACGGATTGCGGGTGGCCTCGTCCAGCCCCAGCAGCCAGGCAACCTCGGCCGGGTGGAAGAAGCGCTCGATGATTTCCACCATGCGCGGGCGTGGGCGCAGCGGCTCCAGGTCCACGCCCAGCCGGACGCGTTCGGCCATCGCTACCAGCAGCAGGCCATGGCTGTGGCTCCAGCCGGTGCCGATGTGCGCCAGCGGGCCGTGCAGTTCGGGGCGGCCGCGGGCGTCGCGCTGCAGCGGCAGGGTGTCCGGCGTGCCGCCCAGCTGATCGGCCAGCAGCACCCGCGCCTGCGGCTCGCCCCGGGTGCCGTTGACGTGCGGCAGGCACCAGACCGTGACCGGGCCGAACTGCCACGGACCGCCGGGGGTGGCCGGCAGGGTCATGCCCACACCCGGTGAGGACGGCTGCACGGTGATTTCACGGGGGCTGCCGTCAACTGGCCCGGTCGTTCACGCAAACCGGGAGTCAACGCTATGGGCATCATCATCTGGCTGATCGTCGGCGGCATCGTGGGCTGGCTTGCCAGCATCATCATGAAGCGCGACGCGCAACAAGGCATCATCCTCAACATCGTGGTTGGCATCATCGGCGCCTTGCTGGCCGGTTGGCTGTTCGGCGGTGGCATCAACGAAGCGATCACGATCCGTACGTTCCTGTTCTCGTTGATCGGCGCGGTGATCCTGCTGGCGATCGTGAATCTGTTTACGCGTCGAAGCGTCCGGTAACGCCCGACCGTTGGTCGGTACACGGCGGTTCGAACGCCGATTGTGCAACAAGGCCCGGCACTGCCGGGCCTTGTTGTATGGGGCGCCTCACCACGTGCCGCACCCTGCAGGCCAGCCGGCGGCCGGCATTACCCCAGCTGCACCCACGCCGGGGCGTGGTCGCTGGGGCGGTCCCAGGTGCGCGGTTCGCGGTCGATGCCCGAGGCGAGCGCACGCGCCTTGAGCGCATCCGAAACCAGGGTCAGGTCGATGCGCAGGCCCAGATTGCGGCGGAAACCGGCCGCGCGGTAATCCCACCAGCTGAACACGCCTTCTTCCTCGCTGTGCAGGCGGAAGGCATCGTGCAGGCCCAGCTTCAGCAGCTTGTTGAGGGCGCCGCGCTCGGCGGTGGAGGTCAGGATGTGGTTCTCGTTCCAGACCAGCGGGTCGTTCACATCCCGCGCGTCCGGGGCGATGTTGAAGTCGCCCATCACCACCAGCTCGGGGTAGCGGGCCAGCTCGGCCTCGACCCAGGCGTGCACCGCTTCCAGCCAGCGCAGCTTGTAGGCGTACTTGTCGGTGCCCACGTCCTGGCCGTTGACCACGTACAGGTTGATGATGCGCACGCCGTTGACGGTACCGGCGATGGCGCGCTTCTGCTCATCCTCGAACCCGGGAATGCCGATCTGCACGTCCTGCGCCGGTTCGCGCGACAGCAGCGCGACGCCGTTGTAGGTCTTCTGCCCGGCAAACACGCTGCGGTACCCCAGCCCGGCCAGCACCGCGTCGGGGAACTTGTGGTCCTCCATCTTGGTTTCCTGGATACCGACCACGTCCGGCGCAAACGCCGTGAGCCATTGTTCCAGGTGCGGCAGGCGCACGTTGAGCGAATTGACGTTCCAGGAGGCGATTTTCATGCGCGCCATTCTACCGGGTAGCCACCGACCGGTGGTCGGTGGGCGCGGGCAATGCCGGCCGCTGCTCGGTGGGCGCGGTAGTGCCGGCCGCTGGCCGGCAACCCCGTGCAACCCGGGCATCGCGGACAGCTGCATCGCCGTTGCGCACGCTACGCTGTGGCCCCCGATCGCACGGAAACCCCATGGACGCAGACGCCTTCGTAGCCAAGTGGTACGCCGAGAAAGAACAGCTGCTGGCCGCCGCCTGGGCCCCGGGCACGGAATCGGCAGCACGGATCGCCGCGATGGCGCTGTCACCCACGCAGGCACAGCAGTTGCGGGAGGTGCTCGATGTGTTCGCCACCGATGCCATGTACACCCTGCTGCTCGGGCTGGACGGCAGCGCCGCGCTGGGCGGCGACCAGCGTCACTACACCGTGCTGGACGAAGACGGTTCGGTGATCGCCGAAGAAGGCGATCTGGAGGCGGCCGCCTACGCGTGGTTCCACGAAGGCCGCTCCTCGCGCTGACCCCGTCCGCTCCGCGGCCGTGCTACCGGCTGCGGGTCAGCGCACCAGCGCCTTGAGCATCCCGGCGATCTTCGAATACGGCGGTTTGAGCAGGTCGCTCGCGGCCCAGCGCGACTGCCACAGGATCGGCAGCTGCTTGCTGAGCCCATCGAAGCCGGCGCGGCCGTGGTAGGCGCCCATGCCGCTCGGGCCAACGCCGCCGAACGGCAGGTCGTTGATGGCGAAGTGCAGCAGGGTGTCGTTGACGGTGATACCGCCGGCCACCACCTGCCCGAGCACGCGTTCAACCGTGTCACGCTGCTGGCTGAAGACGTACAGCGCCAGCGGCCGGTCGCGGCCCTGCACCTCGGCCAGGGCGGCGTCCAGGCTGGGATACGCGCAGACCGGCAGGATCGGGCCGAAGATTTCCTCCTGCATCAGGTCCAGGTCGGCCGGCGGGTCGAGCACGATGGTCGGCACGATCAGGCGTTCGCGTGCGGCACGTTCGGGATCCACCGTGGCCAGCTCGATTACCGGCACGCCGCGCGCACGGGCCTGGTCCAGGTAGCCGCGCAGACGCTGGTACTGGCCCTCGTGGATGATGCGGGTGTAGTCGGTGGCGTCGCTGAAATTACCGTAGCGCGTGCGCACCTGGGTCTGCAGCTGCTGCACCAGCTCGCGCTGGCGGGCGCCATCGATGAGCACGTAGTCCGGGGCGATGCAGGTCTGGCCGGCGTTGAACCACTTGCCGGTGGCCAGGCGTGCGGCGGCCTTGTCCAGCGGGTAGTCGCTGCAGACGATGGCCGGTGACTTGCCGCCGAGCTCGAGGGTCAGCGGAGTGAGGTGCTGGGCCGCGGCGGCCATCACCTTGCGGCCGATGGCGGTGGAGCCGGTGAACACCAGGTGGTCCAGCGGCGAGCCGGCCAGGGCACTGGCCAGCGCACCGTCGCCCTGCACCACCGCCACGCGGTCGGCCGGGAACACCTCGGCCAGCAGCGCCTGCAGGAACGCGCTGGTGCGCGGCGTATGTTCGGAGGGCTTGAGGATGACGTGGTTGCCCGCGGCAATCGCGGTGGCCAGCGGAATCAGGGCCAGGTTGACCGGGTAATTCCACGGCGAGATCACCGCGACCACGCCCAGCGGCACCGCGCGGGTCTGCGCGCGCGCCGGCCAGAACCGCCAGCCCACGCCGACCCGGCGCGGCCGTGCCCAGCGGCGCAGGTGCTTGAGCAGGTGGTCGATGTCGCCGAGCACGGTCATGCCATCGGCGATCATGGATTCGTGGGTGGAGCGGTGGCCGAAGTCGGCCGAGATGGCGTCGGCCATCTGCGGCAGGCGCGCCTTCAACGCCGCGCGCAGGCGCAGCAGGTCGTCGCGGCGCTGGTCCAGCGACGGTCGGTTGGCCTGCCAGGCCATACGCAGGGTGTGCAGGAGTGCCGGTAGCGCGGCGGGATCGGTGTGGGTATCGCTCATGGGCCGACTATAGCGGCACGCTGCGTGAGCGCGTGTCACCGGTAGTCACCGGTAGTGCCGGCCGCTGGCCGGCAACCTCGCCCGTGTCTCCGAAAGCGCATGGAGCCGGCCAGCGGCCGGCAGTACGTCGCCTTCGGAAGGGTGTGCGTGGTTGCCGGCCAGCGGCCGGCACTACCGGGAACGAAAAGGGCCGCGATCTGCATCGCGGCCCCTTGGTGATGCCGTGTGGCGCACCGTTACTTGGTGATGTCCACCCCGCGGGTTTCCTTCAGGAACAGACCGCCAACCACGACCGTCATCAACGCGATGATGATCGGGTACCACAGGCCGTAGTAGAGGTTGCCGGTACCGGCCACCAGCGCGAAGGAAATCGCCGGCAGGAAGCCACCGAACCAGCCGTTGCCGATGTGATACGGCAGCGACATCGAGGTGTAGCGGATGCGGGTCGGGAACAGCTCGACCAGGTAGGCGGCGATCGGGCCGTAGACCATGGTCACGTACAGCACCAGCAGCCACAGCATGAAGATCGTGCCGGGAATGTTGACGCGTGCGTTGTCGGCCTTGGCCGGGTAGCCGGCGGTGGTCAGGGCGGTCTTCAGCTCGGCACCGAACGCATCGGCCTTGGCCTTGCCCTCTTCCTTGGTCAGGCCGGCGGCCTCGTAGGAGGTGACGCTCGCGCTGCCGACATTGATGATCGCCAGCGAACCGGCGCCGGCCGGCTTCACTTCGTACGGCACGCCTGCCTTGGTCAGCGCGGCGGTGGCCACGTCGCAGGAGCTGGTGAACTTGCGCATGCCAACCGGATCGAACTGGAACGAGCAGGTGTTCGGATCGGCCACTACCAGCGCCGGCGAATTGGTGCGGGCTTCTTCGATGGCCGGGTTGGCGAAGTGGGTCAGGCCCTTGAAGATCGGGATGTAGGTGATGGCGGCCAGCAGGCAGCCGGCCAGGATGATCTTCTTGCGGCCGATACGGTCGGACAGCCAGCCGAAGAAGATGAAGAACGGCACGCCCAGTGCAAGCGCGGCGGCGATCAGCAGGTAGGAGGTGGTGGCGTCGACCTTGAGCATGCTGCTCAGGAAGAACAGCGCGTAGAACTGGCCGCCGTACCACACCACGGCCTGGCCGGCCGCGGCACCCAGCAGCACCAGCAGCATCAGCTTGAGGTTGCCGCCCTTGAGGCTGTCACGGAACGGGGTCTTGGAGCCCTTGCCTTCGGCCTTCATCTGCTGGAACAGCGGCGACTCGCTCAGCTGCAGGCGGATCCACACCGACACGCCCAGCAGCACGATGGACACCAGGAACGGAATGCGCCAGCCCCAGGCTTCGAAGGCTTCGTTGCCCAGGAAGTAGCGGCAGGCCAGGATGATCAGCAGCGACATGAACAGGCCCAGCGTCGCGGTGCACTGGATGAAGCTGGTGTACAGGCCACGCTTGTCAGCCGGTGCATGCTCGGCCACGTAGGTGGCCGCGCCACCGTACTCGCCGCCCATCGCCAGGCCCTGGGCCAGGCGCAGGATGATCAGGATCACCGGCGCGGCAAAGCCGATCGACGCGTAGTTGGGCAGCACGCCGACCAGGAAGGTCGAGATGCCCATGATCAGGATCGTGACCAGGAAGGTGTACTTGCGGCCGATACGGTCGCCCAGGCTGCCGAAGAAGGCCGCGCCGAACGGACGCACGAAGAAGCCGGCGGCGAAGGCCAGCAGGGCGAAGATCATGCCTGTGGTTTCGTTGACGCCACTGAAGAACTGCTTGGCGATGATCGCCGCGAGCGAGCCGTACAGGAAGAAGTCGTACCACTCGAAGACCGTCCCCAGGCTGGACGCGAAGATGACCTTCTTGTGTCCCTGGGTAAGCGTGGCAGGTGCGGGTGTTGTTGACATGGGAAGCATCCCCTCGGTAGTGCCGACCGTTGGTCGGCAATCGCAGTGTTGGTCGGGTGGTTTCTAGTTGTGTGGGTGCCGACCGTTGGTCGGCACACATTTTTTAGAAGCTGTACTTCGTGGTGAACTGCAGGCGGTTGATGTCACCCTTGCGCCCGTCCTCGATCTCGCGCACGCCGTACATGTACTCGGCACCGATATCGACCTTGGGCATCGGCGTGTAGAAGATGTTGCCGCGGATGCTCTGCACGCTCTTGGTGACCAGCGGGCCCAGGCTGCCGTCATTGTCGTAGTCGCTGCGGGCGTAGATCAGGTTGGTGCGCAGCTTCGGGGTGAACGCATGGCGCCAGCCCACGTAGCCGGCCAGCACGCCGGTCGGGTTGAGCTCGTCGCGGGCGATGTCATAGGCGGTATCGGCGGTGACGCCCAGGCCTACGTAACGGGCGATACCTTCGCCGCCACTGATCTGGTAATGCAGCGTATCGCTGCTGCCCATCACCCACTTGCCGCCCAGGGTCAGGCCGCCGCCGATCTTGTCGGCCTTGGCGCCGGTGGTCTGGTTGTCGATCTGCAGCTGGCGCACAACGCCGCCTACGCCGAAGGTGCCCCAATCGCCCTTCCAGCCGTAACGCAGGGTCAGGTCGGGCAGCGCACCGCGGTCGGAGTTGCTGGCCACATTCGTCCACGCCCCGGTGATCGGGTTGCGGGTGCCGGTCAGCACAGTGGTTTCCGGGTTTTCCAGCGCAACGCTGAAGCCGCCCTGGGTGTAGCGGATCTGCGCCTGGCGCACGAACAGCACGCCGTCGGTCGGCCCGACGAAGTCGGCTGCTTCGGGCAGCGAGGCGGCGTCCATGAAGTTGGACCAGGTCTGGCCGGCCAGCCAGTTGTTCCAGTACATGTACGCGTGGCGCAGGGTCACGCCGTAGGTATTGGTGGCGGTCTGGTTGCCCAGCGAGTTGCCGAAGAAATCCATCTCGAAGAACGCGCCGGCCTTGTTGCCGCCTTCGCTGACGTTGTCGATGCCCAGGTTGAAGCGCGAGAACTTGGCGTGGGCGTTGTAGTCCACGTCCGAGCGCTTGCCGCTGCCGCCGGCACCGGCCACCGGGGTCTGGCCCGGCAGGTACAACGCGCGGCCGGTGGCGTCGTCGGCCAGCTGGCCATCACCGGTCTGGGTGGCCAGGAAGTCGGCCTTGATGAAGCCACCGATCTTGACCGTGGTACCCGGCGCGGCGCCCGGCGTGATGGTGGTGACCTGGATCGGCTGCTTGCCGGCCGGCACCTGCGCAGCCAATGGCTGCTGGGCCTGCACGGTCTTCACCGCGGTGACGTCGGTCTGGGCTTGGCTGATCTGGGTCTGTTGCTGCTGGCTGGTATTGACCAGCATCTGCACCTGGCGCTCCAGCTCGGCGATGCGTGCTTCCAGCGCCTTCTCTTTGGCGGTATCGGCGAATGCAACGCCTGGTGCGATCAATGCAACGAACAGGGCGGCCGCCAACGGCCGGCGTGTCGTCTTCAATAAACGGTGGCTCATGTTGCCCTCTCTCCCGGGTGGCAATGCGAACGCCGCGCTGGGCACGGTCGAGCCGACAGTGGGGCCGCCGCGCCCGCAACGGCTATTGGCCATTAGTCGTACGCGCCCGCCGGGCAAGCACGACCCGGGCGCCAACGGCGGACGGCAGGTGCCACAGGCACCTGGGCAGGTACCGACCGTTGGTCGGTACGCTCTTCCTCACAGATAGCGCCACGCCCCCTTCCCACGGGCCCAAACGCACCCGACACCCGCCGACAGCCGCTTGCTGCCCACACCGCACGCGCCAACCTGACCCGTTCCCCACGTTCCTGCCGCGTTCGACCATGGTCTAACCACCCATCCACCGCGAAGCAGGGTGGATGCGGCAAACTGAGGGGGAGAGGTCGCACCTTATGTTGCGACCGCACAACCCAAGTCCTGTTGCAAGTGAGGGTGCCATGGCCGATCTTTATCCCGTCAAGGCGGATTTTTCCGCCAAGGCGCGCATTGACAAGAACACGTACGAAACGCTCTACCGTGAGTCGATCGAGCACCCGGATGCTTTCTGGGGCAAGGCCGCGCAGCGCCTGCAGTGGTTCAAGCAGCCGACCACGATCAAGAACGTCAGCTACAACCTCGACGATTTCCGCATCAAGTGGTTCGAGGACGGCGAGCTCAACGCCAGCGTCAACTGCCTGGACCGCCAGCTCGAGCAGCGCGGTGACAAGGTCGCGCTGCTGTTCGAACCGGACAGCCCCGACGCACCGTCGCAGGGCGTCACCTACCGCGAGCTGTACGAGCGCGTGTGCCGGCTGGGCAATGCGCTGCGCAACCTGGGCGTGCAGAAGGGCGACCGGGTCACCATCTACCTGCCGATGATCGTCGACGCCGCCGTGGCCATGCTCGCCTGTGCGCGCATCGGCGCGGTGCACTCGGTGGTATTTGGCGGCTTCGCGCCGAACTCGATCGCCGATCGCGTGATCGACTGCGCCAGCAAGCTGATCATCACCGCCGACGAAGGCCTGCGCGGTGGCCGCAAGATTCCGCTGAAGGCCAACGTGGATGCGGCACTGAAGCTGCCCGGCACCACCACCGTGGAGACCGTGCTGGTGGTGCGCCACACCGGCGGCGCGGTGGACATGCAGGCCCCGCGCGACCGCTGGTTCCACGATGTGGTCGATGCGCAGCCGGCGCAGTGCGAACCGGAGCGGATGAACGCCGAAGACCCGCTTTTCATCCTCTACACCTCCGGTTCCACCGGCAAGCCCAAGGGCGTGCTGCACACCACCGCCGGTTACCTGCTGTATGCGTCCTACACCCATGAGGCAGTGTTCGACCTGCGCGAGGACGACATCTACTGGTGCACCGCCGACGTGGGCTGGGTCACCGGTCACAGCTACATCGTGTACGGCCCGCTGGCCAACGGCGCCACCTCGCTGATGTTCGAGGGCGTGCCGAACTTCCCGAACACCTCGCGTTTCTGGGAGGTGATCGACAAGCACCAGGTGACCATCTTCTACACCGCACCCACTGCCATCCGCGCGTTGATGCGGGAAGGCGAGGCACCGGTGAAGCGCACCTCGCGTGCCTCGCTGCGCCTGCTGGGCAGTGTCGGCGAGCCGATCAATCCCGAAGCGTGGCGCTGGTACTACGAGGTGGTCGGCGACAGCCGCTGCCCGATCGTGGACACCTGGTGGCAGACCGAAACCGGCGGCATCCTGATTTCCCCGCTGCCGGGCGCGGTCGATCTCAAGCCGGGTTCGGCCACCCTGCCCTTCTTCGGCGTGCAGCCGGCGCTGGTCAATGCCGAAGGCGAGATCCAGGACGGCCCCACCGAGGGCAACCTGATCATCCGCGATTCGTGGCCGGGCCAGATGCGCAGCGTGTATGGCGACCACCAGCGCTTCATCGACACCTATTTCCGTACCTACCCGGGCAGCTACTTCACCGGCGACGGCTGCCGTCGCGATGAAGACGGCTACTACTGGATCACCGGCCGCGTGGACGATGTGATCAACGTGTCCGGCCACCGCATCGGCACCGCCGAAGTGGAAAGCGCGCTGGTCTCGCACCCGAAGGTGGCCGAAGCGGCCGTGGTCGGTTTCCCGCACGACATCAAGGGCCAGGGCATCTATGCCTATGTCACCCTGATCGCCGAAGAAACGCCGAGCGATGACCTGCACAAGGAACTGATCGCCTGGGTGCGCAAGGAGATCGGACCGATCGCCGCGCCCGACCACCTGCAGTGGGCGCCGGGCCTGCCCAAGACGCGCTCGGGCAAGATCATGCGCCGCATCCTGCGCAAGATCGCCGAGAACGCGCCGGACCAGCTGGGCGATACCTCGACCCTGGCCGATCCGTCGGTGGTGGCGTCGCTGGTGGAAGAGCGCAAGGTGAAGTAAGGGTCGCCACATCGCATTCGCGCTGTCGCTCCCACGGTCTGCAAGCGGACCGTGGGGCCCTTCTCACCCTCACCCGCGCCCCGCCCCCTGACTCAGGGGGTTGTCATCTCGATGCACTCGTTCCGTTACGTCGTGTTACCCCTTTCGCAACATGGCCCCCACCATGACAACCCTTCTGATTGCCGACGACCACCCGCTGTTCCGCGAAGCCCTTCGCGGGGCCGTGCAACGCGTCATTCCCGGCGTGCAGCTGTTTGAAGCCGACAGCGTGGAAGCGCTGTACCAGCTGGCCGACCAGCACACCGACGCCGACCTGGTCCTGATGGACCTCAACATGCCCGGTGCGCAGGGCTTCAACGCGCTGGTGCACATGCGCGCCCTGCACCCGCAGCTGCCGGTGGTGGTGGTGTCCGCGCGCGAAGAACCCACCGTGATGCGGCGTGCGCTGGACCATGGCGCATTCGGGTTCATTCCCAAATCCGCCGATTCGGACACCATCGGCCATGCGCTGGGCACCATCCTCGATGGTGAAACCTGGGCCCCACCGGAAGCACACAACGTGCCGCCGACCGGGCGCGAGGAACGCGAAATCGGCCAGCGCCTGCGCGAACTCACCCCGCAGCAGTTCCGAGTGCTGCAGATGCTGGGCGCCGGCCGGCTCAACAAGCAGATCGCCTACGACCTCAACGTGTCCGAGGCGACGATCAAGGCCCACGTCACCGCAATCCTGCGCAAGCTGGGCGTGACCAACCGCACCCAGGCCGTGCTGATGGCCGGCAAGCTGGCCATCGACGACGAACAGATCGTGTTGCCGCCGGAAGAGGATTGAGGGCGGCGGTCGGTTGCGTATCCACGTGGCGACGAGGGCGGTGTGCGTGATGTGAGACCGGTAGGGTCGCGCCCCGGCCGACTGCCGATGCGGCCCCCACGTTCGATATCGGCATGATCTTTGAACGGCGCCGGCTGTGGCGTCTGCTTCGTTGAAGGTCATGCCGTTCCCGAACGCTGCACGTGTATCGGCAGTCGGCTGGGGCGCGACCCTACCGGTGACCTGGCCGGTTGATGATGCGTTTGTGTGGGCCGTTTCGTCGCTGTGATGCGCGAACGGTGGGGAGATTGCGTGGTGGGCGGAAAAGGGGCAGCCGACCAACGGTCGGCTCTACCCGTCGAGGGTGCGGCGGTTGCATATCCTCGCTGCGACGGTCTGGGTGTTCTTGACCCCGGCCGGTAGGGTCGCGCCCCAGCCGACTGCCGATGCGGCTCCCGCGTTCGATATCGGCATGACGTTTGAACGGCGCCGGCTGTGGCCTCTGCTTCGTTGAAGGTCATGCCGTTCCCGAACGCTGCACGTGTATCGGCAGTCGGCTGGGGCGCGACCCTACCGGCATCCAGGCAGGTTGGTGGTGGGTTCATGCGGCCGCTGCGTGGCGGTGCTGTGCGAACGGTGGGGAAATTGCGTGGTGGGCGGACAAGGGCAGCCGACCAACGGTCGGCTCTACCCGCCCCGGCTTATAGCCGGGGCTATGAAAGCCAGCGTTGCCTGCGCAATTGCCGGTAAATGATCGATCCGGTGAGCCCGGTGCTAAGCTTCGCGTCCCCTTGGGGAGTAGCCGGATTCCTGCTGCAGGAATCGCCCGCATCAACATACTCGGCCAGTGCGCCGTGGTGCGGGTAGCCATCGTGGTTGGCGAGACCAGCGGTCCGCGTGCGCAACGACAGGTTGGGCGCGTTCGCGGTCCGTTGCTCGCAATCGCCCGACCTGCCGTGTACCCCTATGTCTCCCCTTTCGATCCTGCTGATCGGCTTTGCCATGTCCACCGATGCCTTCGCCGCGGCGATCGGCAAAGGCGCGGCCATGCGCAAGCCACGCTTCCCCGATGCGCTGCGCGCCGGCCTCATCTTCGGCGTCATCGAAGCCATCACCCCGGTGATCGGCTGGCTGCTGGGCCGCGCCGCCCTGCAGTACGTCGAAGCGTTCGACCACTGGATCGCGTTCGGCCTGCTCGGTGCGCTGGGCGTGCACATGATCATCAACGGCATCCGGCCCGATGACAGTGCCGAGGATGAAGACACCAGCAAACACCATGGTTTCTGGCGCCTGGCCGTCACCGGCTTTGCCACCAGCATCGATGCGATGGCGGTCGGTATCGGCCTGGCCTTCCTGGATGTCCACATCGGCGTGATGGCGCTGGTGATCGGTCTGTGCACCTTCACCATGGTCACCGCCGGGGTCATGCTGGGCCGCGTGCTGGGCAACATGGTCGGCAAGCGCGCCGAGATCATCGGCGGCATCATCCTGATCATCATCGGCTCGACGATCCTGTACGAACACCTCAGCGGCGCCATGGGCTGATGCGCCCTGCCCCACCGCCGCGCGGCTACATGTCGCCGCGCGGCGCGTGGAAGGCGGCCAGGAAGGCACGCAGCGAGGCCGGCTTGATCGGCTTGGTCAGCAACCGGTAGCCGCGCTCGCGCGCCATCCGCTTCAGTTCGTCGCGCCCGTCGGCGGTCAGCAACGCCCCCGGAATCGCGCGCCCGGCCTTGTCGCGCAGTGCCACCAGCGTATCCAGGCCATCCAGCCGGTCGTGCAGGTGGTAGTCCACCAGCATCACGTCCGGGTGCAGGTCCACCTTCTCCAGCGCCTGGTCCACCGTGCTGGCGGTGATCACCTCCACGCCCCAGCGTCCGAGCAGCGCGCGCATGCCGTCCAGGATTTCCTGGTCGTTGTCCACGCACAGCACGCGCATGCCGGCCAGTGAATCGGTCCGGGTCGGGGTGGGCGTCGGCGATGCCAGGGCCGACTGCGGCAGCACCGGCGCGTCCACCCGCGGCAGCATGATCGAGAACATGCTGCCGCTGCCCACCCGGCTGCGTGCGTTGAGCCGGTGGTCGAGCAGGCGCGAGATGCGCTGGCAGATCGACAGCCCCAGCCCCAAGCCCTGCTCGCCCCAGTCGAAGGGCTGCTGGTAGCGGTGGAACTCGTCGAAGATCTGCTGCATGTGGTGCTCGGGAATGCCCGGCCCGGTATCCCAGACCTGCAGCTCCACCTCGTCGCCACGGTGGCGCACCGCCAGCACGATCCGGCCCTGCCGGGTGTAGCGCAACGCGTTGGCCAGGAAGTTCTGCAGCACCCGGCGCAACAGCCGGCGGTCGCTGCGGATCCAGGCCGGGCGCGCGAACAGGTCCAGGCGCAACCCGCGCCCTGCCGCCACCGGCGAGTACTGCGCGGCCAGCTCGCGCATCAACAGGCTCACGTCGAAATCGCCGATCACCGGGTGCAGCCCGCCCGCATCCAGCCGCGACACGTCCAGCAGGCCGTCCAGCAGCTCCTCGGCCGCGCGCAGCGAGGCATCCACGCGCTCGGCCAGGTGGCGCTGCTCTTCGTTGTTGTGGTGGCTCTCGCGCAGCGCGGAGGCGAACAGCCGCGCGGCGTTCAACGGCTGCAGCACGTCGTGGCTGATCGCCGCCAGGAAGCGCGTCTTGGACTGCTGCGCCACCTCGGCCTCGTGCGAGCGCTCGGCCACGCGCTGCTCCAGGGTTTCGTTGGCTTCCAGCAGCGCTTTTTCGGCGTGCTTGTAATCGGTAATGTCGTTGTAGCTGGTGACATAGCCGCCGCCGGGCAGTGCCTGGCCCCGCATTTCGATAACCTTGCCGTCGCTGCGGGTGCGCTCGAAGATGTGCGGCGAGCCGGCCCGCATGTAGCCGATGCGGCGGTTGATCTGCACGTCGATGTCGCCCTCGCCCAGCTCGCCGCGTTCGGCGTTGTAGCGGATCAGGTCGGCCACCGGGCGGCCCACGTAAAGCATGCCGTCGGGGTAGCCGAACATCTGCTGGTAGCGGCGGTTCCACGCGGTCAGGCGCATGTCCGGGTCGACCACGCTGACCCCGGCGCTGATGTTCTCCAGCGTGGTGGACAGGATCTCGCGGTTGAAGCGCAGCTCCTGGCCGGCTTCGTCCAGCACCGCCACCACTTCGCCCAGGTCCATGCCCGAGCCGCGCAGCAGGCTGGTCAGCAGCAGGCGCGCCGATGCCGCGCCGATCGAGGCGGCCAGCAGGCGCTCGGTGAACTGCACCCAGGCCCGGTCCGCCGGCGCGGACGCCTGCAGCTCGCGGCCCATCGACTGGGCCTGCTCGAAGAACGAGCGCCGCGCATGGCGGTCGCCGACCACCCGCGAGGCCAGGGCCAGCAGGTCCTCGACGTGCACATGGCCCGGCCACGCCCCGGCCACCGACGGCCGCTGTGCATACGGGTCCAGGAAGGGCGCCGCGCGCAGGCGTTCGTCGACGCCCGGGCGCCAGCGTACCGACACCAGCAGCATCGCCGCGGCATTGACCAGCAGCGACCAGAACGTGCCGTGGGTCAGCGGGTCCCAGCCGCTCATGCCGAACAGGCGCTGCGGCCGCAGCCAGTCAATGCCGAACGGCCCCTGCACCAGCCACGCCGCGTCCATCCAGCCGGCATGGGTCAGCGCCGGCAGCAGCAGCGTGTACACCCAGGTGGCGAAGCCGAGCAGCATGCCCACTTCCACGCCCCGGCGGCTGGCCCCGCGCCAGTACAGGCCGCCGATCAGCCCGGGCGCGAACTGCGCCACCGCCGCGAACGCCATCAACCCATACGAAGCCAGCGTGCTGTCATTGCTGCTGCCGCGGTAGTAGCTGTAGGCGGCCAGCGCCAGCAGCAGGATCGCGGTGCGCCGGATCCACAGCACCCGCGAGGCCACGTCGGCCGCTTCCTGGTGGTCGCCACTGCGGCGCAGCAGCACCGGCATCACCAGGTCGTTGCTGACCATGGTGGCCAGCGCGATCGAGGCCACGATGACCATGCCGGTGGCCGCCGAGAAGCCGCCCACGTAGGCCACCAGCGCCAGGAACTTGCGGCCTTCGGCCAGCGGCAGGGCCAGCACCATGCTGTCGTCGGCGACACTGCCGCCGGTGCCGAACAGGGTCACGCCGGCGGTGGCGATCGGGATCACCATCGCCGAGATGATCACCAGGTACGCACCGAACATCCAGCGCGCGCGGCGGATGTCCCGCACGTCGCCGCACTCCACCACCGCGACGTGGAACTGGCGCGGCAGGCAGATGATGGCCAGGAAGCTGAGCAGGGTCTGCGAGATGAACCCGACCGGCGGCAACCCGGCAAACAGCGTATGCGCCGACTCCAGCACCGCGTCGGTACGGTCGTTGAGCCACAGGTAGGCGAACAACCCCAGCGCCACCATCGCGATCAGCTTGATCAGCGATTCCAGCGCGATGGCCAGCATCATGCCGTGGTGGTGCTCGGTGGCATCCACCTGGCGGGTACCGAACAGAGTGGCAAACAGCGCCATCAGCAGGGCCACGTACAGCGCCGGATCGGTGAAGAAGCCGGTGGGCCCGACATTGCCGGTGAGCACCTGCAGGCTCATCGCCACCGCTTTGTACTGCAGCGCCAGGTACGGCACGATGCCGATCAGCGCGATCACCGCCACCAGCGCGGCCAGCCGCCGCGAGCGCCCGAACCGCGAGGAGATGAAGTCGGCGATGGACACCACGTTCTGGCTGCGCGCGATCAGCGCCAGACGCTCGATGATGCGCCAGCCGAACAGCCACAGCAGCAGCGGCCCCAGGTAGATCGGCAGGTAACCGATGCCGTTGCGCACCGCCGTGCCCACCGCCCCGTAGAAGGTCCACGACGAGCAGTACACCGCCAGCGCCAGGCTGTAGACCACCGGCCGCAGCCACGGCCGGTCGGGGTACATCGGGCGACGGTCGCCCCACCACGCCACGCCGAACAACAGCGCGGCATAGGCCACCGATACCAACAGCAGGATCCAGCTGGAGACCACGAGGTGATTCCGTCAGGGTAAACAGCAGTAGATCACGACCGTTGGTCGTGATGGAAACATCGCCACCGCCCAATCGGCCGGCCGACCACAACGGTTGGCCGTGATTGCCGGCACCGTGCCCACCAACGGTGGGCACCTACCGGGGCGGTGACGCCCATCGCCCCACCGGACCGGTCACGCCCGCCCCACCGGACCGTTCACGCCCCACCCAACCGGTAGGTCACGACCGTCGGTCGTGACCCGCCCCGGCTCATTCCGCCGGAACGCCCATTTCCTTCAGCAGCTCGGGCGCCGGGTACACCTTGGCCAGCAACCAGCGCAGGTAGCGCATGTCCACGTGCACGGCGCGCTTGTAGCGCGGGTCGAACCACCAGCTGGCGCTCACCGATTCCCAGTTGCTGTCGAAGTTCAGCCCGATCAGCTCGCCCTTGGCGTTGAGCACCGGCGAGCCGGAGTTGCCGCCGGTGGTGTCCAGGTTGGTCAGGAAGTTGACCGTCTGGGTCTTCAGCACCGGGTCGGCGGTGGAGCCGAAGTCGCCCTTGGCGATCGCGGCCAGCAGCGGCTTGGGCGCGTCGAACGGATAGGCGTTGGTGTTCTTTTCCACGATGCCGGCCACGGTGGTCACCGGGTCGAAATGCACCGCATCGCGCGGCGACAGCGCTTCCACCTTGCCGTAGCTGATGCGCAGCGTGCGGTTGGCATCGGGGTACACCGCGCGCCCCTGCTTCGCGCGCCAGGCAAACAGCGCCTGCATGTAGGCCGGGCGCAGGCGCAGCTGTTCACCGGCGCGGGCCTTGCTCTGGTCGTCCAGGCGCAGCTGCGCGGCCACCAGCGGGCCGGCCAGGTCGATCAGCGGGTCGCGCGCCAGCGGCTTGCCGTCCTTTGCCGCGGCAAACCGCGACAGGCGCTGGGCTTCCTCACCCAGCGTGGTGCTGGCATACAGGCCGTCCAGCGCCTTTGCCAGCGCCGCCGGGGTGCGCCCGAAGGCCGCGTCGAACTCGGGCACGCGCTGTGCCTCGGGCAGCTGCTGGTAGCGGGTCAGCAGCGTGGTCAGCAGCGCCTTTTCCACCTCGGGCGAATAGCGACGCTGCACCTGCTTCAAGGTGCCTTCGATCAACGCCAGGTCGCGCTGCTGGTAGCCGCTTTCGCGCTCGGCATCGGGCTTGGCCGATTCAATGCGCAGGCGTTCCAGGGTCAGCGCCGACCGCAGCAGCTGGCTCTGCGCCGACAGCAGGTCCAGCAGCAGGTCGCGTTCACCCACCGACGCGCCCTGCGACAGCGAGCCCAGCAGCGCCTGGATGTCGCCCTGGAATTGGGCGTCGGTAGCCTTCAGCATCGCGCCTTCATCGCTGGCGCGCTGGGCCTTGGCATCGCTGCGCAGCAGGCCTTCCAGCTCGCCGGCGGCGCGCTTGCGGTTGTTCTTCAGCGACTGCAGCTGCGAGGCGTAGCGGGTACGCGCCTGCGCATCCTTGGCGGTGGCCGCCTCGATGGTGTCGATCATCTGCTGGAACACCGCCACCCGGCGCGGCAGCACCGCGTCGATCTGGCTGGCGAACTCGGCGGCGGTACGGTGCCGGTAGGTGATGCCCGGGTAGCCGGCCAGCATCGCGTAATCGCCCGTCTTCGGCCCATCGATGGCCATCTTCAGGTGCGCCGGCGGCTGGTAGGGCACGTTGTCCGGGCTGTACGGGGCCGGCTTGCCGTCCTTGCCCACATAGGCACGCAGCAGGGTGAAGTCGCCGGTGTGGCGCGGCCACATGAAGTTGTCGATCTCATCGCCGTAGTTGCCGATCGCACGCGGCGGCGCGTACACCAGCCGCACGTCGCTCAGCTCCAGCTGGCGGATGCGGTAGAAGTCGGTGCCGTAGTACATGTCGGCCACGCTGCAGCGCACGTTGCCTTCCTTCTCGCAGTCGGCCACCAGCTGCTTGCTGGCACGGTCGACCGCATCGAAATAGGCGCGCCCGGTCTTGCCGCGCGCGTCGCGCAGCACCTCGTCGGTGACCTTGTCGAAGCCGGTGGTGACCAGCACGCGGAAGTCCGGGTTGGCCGCACGTTCGTCGCTGCGGCCCTGGGCAATGAAGCCGTTGTCGATCAGGTTGTGCTCGGGCGAGCTGTTGTACTGGATCACGCCCATCGCCACGTGGTGGTTGGTCAGCAGCAGGCCGTCGGCGGACACGAACGAACCGGTACCGCCACCGGCACGCACCACCGCGCTCAGCGGCGGCGCGGTGACGTTGGCCAGGTCGGCCGGATTGCCCTTGAAGCCGGCCGCCTTCAGCGGCTTGGCCAGGTCCGGCAGCTGGGTCGGCATCCACATGCCTTCATCGGCGTGGGTGCCGGCGGCGAGGGTCAGGCCAAGGGCCAGGGCGGCGGTCAGGGGTTTGCGTGGCGACATGGGCACTTCCGGTACGTCAGAACAGCCCGGGACCATAGCCGCTGCGCCCGGCAGGGGCAACGGCCGATGGTTGGGCAGGCACCGGCATCACGACCAACGGTCGATGGTGGGCAAGCACCGGCATCACGACCAACGGTCGTGATCTACTTTTCTTTTCGCCAGTTCAACGACCCCCGGTTTTCCACCGTGCTCGATTCCACTTCCACGTCGAAGCCGCGCCGCAGCAGGTATTTCAGGGTCAGCACCGAGCCGCTGCCGACCAGCGACACGCCGTAGCCCACATACAGCTTGGGCGAGATGTACTTGCCCACGCCGATCACCGAGCCGCCCAGCGCGCGCGACTGGCTCACCCCGGCATCGTCCAGGCCGAGCTTGGCGCCCAGCTGCGAGGCCAGCAGGCCGCTGCCGGCCGAGATCGCCGCCGAGGCCGCGTTGACCTGCTGGGCCTGGTCGCTGCTGGCCCCGGTCAGGCTGCGTCCCAGCACCAGGTAGGCCAGCGCCTCGGACTGCGACATCGCCGGGGTCGACCACACATCCACCCGCGGCGACTGCGCACGGCCACTGACATCGATACCGGCTACCACGTCACCGATGGTGCGTTCGGCGCGGATGTTGATGCGCGGATCGGCCACCGCGTTGTAGTTCCAGCTGAGGTTGCCGCGGGTGATGGTCAGGTCCTGGCCATAGGCCTTGTAGCGCCCGCTGACTTCCAGCCCGCCGTTGGCCGTCATCTCCCGGCCCGGGCGCGACCACACCTGCATCTTGCCGCCCAGCGCGCCCTTCAGGCCGAAGCCGCTCATCTTGACCTTGTCGCCCAGGCTGACGGTGAGGTCCATGTCCAGCGGCGAGGTCGGGGTTTCTTCCGGATCCACCGGGTCCAGCACCACCACGTCCTCGGACACGGAGGTACCGCGGTCCAGGCGTTCCAGGTCGAGATCGGCCTCGGGCACATGCACGCTGCCCCGCAGCTGCATGGCGGTGCCGGCCAGGGTGAAATCAAGATTCGGGTTGGCAATCACCCGCAGTTCGGGGGTATTGGCCAGCAGCACGTTCTCGCCGTGGATGTGCAGCTGCAACGGCTGCGCATCGCCGAACCAGGACAGCCCGCCATCGACGAACAGCGTGCCCTGGCCCGAATTGGCCTGCGCGGTGATCTTGGCCGAGCCATCGGGCTGCGCGGTGAAGCTGCCCTTGCCTTCATCGAAGGTCAGGCCCAACGCCGGGAACTCGCCCTTGAACTTGCTCAGCGTGGCCTCGCCGCCCAGCGACGGCGTGCCGCGCGTGCCACGCAGGCTGACGTGGCCTTCGATCAGCCCGGTCGGACGCACGATGTCCGGCGAGAACAGCTCCAGCCAGTACAGCCGCGCAATGTTCATGTACAGCTCGCCGGTGAGCGGCGCATTGGCATCCCACCCGGTCTGCACCTTGGCATCGACGAAGCCGTCGCCCTGGAAGCCGACACCGAGCTTGGCGTTGATCTGTGCCTGGGTCATTTCCACGTCTGCGGAGAAGTGGTCGTAGCGCACCAGCTCGCCGCGTGCGTTGTCGCCCAGGCGGATGCCGCCCTCCATCGAGGCCACCTTGAAGTTGCCTTCAAAGGCATTGCCACGCGGACGGATGCGGCCGTCCAGGGTCAGTTCGCCACGCAGGTACATGCGCCGCCCCGATTGCGGCGGCAACCACGGCTGCACCAACGCCAGCGGCAGTGCATCGCCCCGCACCAGCAGGCCTTCGCGCGGCCAGTTGGCGCTGGCGCACAACGCGCCGCCGGTGGCCGCGCCCAGGCAGGCATCGCTTAGGGTGAAGTTGCTGCCCTGCACGCCGAAGGTGGCCGGCGCACGCAGGCTCCACGCATCGCCCTTCACCGGCGCGATGCGCAGGGCGGTGAGGTCGCCGCGCCAGGCCTGGCCCTGCTGGCGCACGTCACCGCTCAGGGCGACCGCGCCCAGTTCGTTCCTGGTCTGCGCATCCAGGCGCAGGTTGGACAGGCTGCCGCGCGCATCCACGTTGAGCGTATCCAGCAGCATGCCCACCTGCACCTTGCGGCCCTGCACTGCCAGCGTGCCGCTGTCGCCCTGCCACGGCAGGCGCCCCTTGATGCTGATCGCCTCGGCGCTCCAGTCATTCCAGCGCAGGCCGTTGCCCACCAGGTCGGCGCTGATGTCCGGCGCGGTACGCGGCCCCTTCACCAGCACGTGGCCGCGCAGGCTGCCGGTGCTGCCCGGCAGCAGGTCGTCCAGGTTCACCGGCTCCAGCTGCGCGTCGATATCCAGCCGGTCGCCCACCGAGCCCTTGGCCGTCAGGCGGCTGTTGCCCACCGCCAGTTTCACGTTGCCCTCGCCCTGCTCACCGCGCAGCGCGAACTTGCCCTGTGCGTCCACCGTGCGCTTGCGCAGCATGCCCTTGATCCCGGGCACGTCCACGGTGGCTTCGTAAGCGCCGGCGGTGCCGGCCGGGCTGCCGGCCGGCGGCGGCAACTGCCGGCCCTTGGAGGCCAGTGCGCCGGACAGTTTGCCGTCCCAGCCCGGTGCGAAATAGCCCGGGTCGAATCCGGCCAGCTTGGCGGCCACGTCCCAGTCCAGCTGCGGTGCCCACGCCACCTGGCCGGTGACGTCCAGCGACCCGCCCGGGGTACTGGCCAGCAACTGCTTGATCGACGCCGCCTGGTCGTTGCCGCGCACATCGAAGGTCAGGTCGGCGGTCTGTTTTTCGCGCTCCACCGAGGCATTGCCCACCGCCGCCCAGTTCTTGAGCGTGCCGGCCAGGCCCATCCGCGCCTCTTTCAGCGTCACCGGCACCGGCGCGGCGGCGCCGGCGGTGGTGGTATCGGCGGCCGGCACGAAGGTCAGGTCGTTGGCCACGATCGAGAAGCGCAGGCTGGCGTTTTCCTTGTCGGTGAAATCCGCCTTGCCCTGCAGGCGTGCCTGGCCACCGAAGGCCTTCACCTGCAGCGGCGCCACGGTCAGCACCTGGTCGGCCAGGCCCACCTTGGACGGCGCCAGTTCCACTGCAATGTCACCCTGCTTGAAGCTGCCCTGCAGGTTGGCCTGGCCGCCCTTGCCGTCGGCCTTGAAATCCAGCGCCATCGGCGTGCTGGCGCTGGCATCCATGCCCGGTACCAACAGCGACAGATCCAACTCACGGGTGCGTGCGCTGGCCGTCCAGACCGGGTCGGTGCGGCCGTCGAACACCACGCTGGCCTGCAGCGGCGCCGGCGCGTTGCCGGCTACGGCCACTTCCATATGGCCCAGGTCGCCGCGTGCCACCAGGCCCAGCCGCGCGGGCGTGCGCCCCAGCGGCGCCGGCAGGCGCGCACCGATGGTGATGTCGGTGTCGTAGTCGCTGCGTGGCAGGTAACGCCCGTCCACGCGGAAGTAGCCCAGGTCGCTGTCGATCTTGAGCTGGCTGGCGCGGAATTCGCCATTGGCGATTTCCACCCCGCCGCGCAGCGTGGCGATGTCGATCAGCGGCTGCTGCGCCTGGGTGATGCGGAAGCCATCGATGATGATGGTGTCGGCCTGGATCGCCAGCGGCATTTCAATCTGCGGCAGCGAGTCCGGCCAGGACGGCAGTTCGAACGGCTCATCGCTCTTGGCCAGGTTCAGCGAGGCGTTCTTGAGCTGCAGCGCGTCCAGCTGCAGCTTGCGCCCCAGCAGCGGGCGGATGTCCGGATCGAGGTAGGCGCGCTCGGCGGTGAAGTGGATATCGTCGTAACGGAAATCCAGGTCATGCAGCACCAGGGGCCCGGCGACCGGGCCATCGACCTTGCTCCATTTCAACGTGGCGCCCACCGGCAGCCGCGCCACCACCTGGGCCAGCAGCACGTCGCGACCGGCCACGGTCTGCAGCAGCCAGTACACCAGCAGCAGCGCCAGCAGCACCAGGCCTAGCACGGTGAAGCCGGACCACGCCCAGAAGCGGCGCTTGCGGTAGAAGCGCACGCGCGGCCGCGGCGGCGTGGCGGGTGCGGACGGGGTCGGCGTGCTCACAGGTCCGCTCCGATGTTCAGGTACAGCTGGAACTGCGAATCCGGGTCGTTCAGGCCGTGCGCGATATCCACGCGCACCGGGCCCACCGGCGATTTCCAGCGCACGCCAAAGCCCACGCCGGTGTGCAGGTCGATGGTGTTGTCGAATGCGCTGCCGGTGTCGACGAATACCGCCGCGCCCCACGGGCCGCCCTTGAAGTAATGCTCATACTCGGCCGAGCCGACCACCAGGTTCTTGGCGCCCAGTGCGAACTTGTCCGGCGCCGGCGTGCGCGGCCCGACTTCGCGGAACGCGTAACCGCGGATGCTGCGGTCGCCACCGGCGAAGAAGCGCAGGCTGGGGGGCATCGCCACCAGGTCACTGGTCCAGGTGGTGCCGCCTTCGCCGCGCAGGATCAGGCGGTCGCTGTCGCCGATCGGCACGTACCAGCGCAGCACCATGTTGGCCTGCACGAAGCTGGTGTCCGAGCCCACGCCTTCCACGCCACCACGCAGCGTCGCGCTGCCACTGATGCCGCGGCGCGGGAACAGCTCGTCGTCCACATTGACGTAGTCGGCCACCAGCTGCGGGTAGACCAGCGTGGAGGTGGTGTAGAGCGCATCGTTGAACTCGGTGCCCGACGCGTAGCGCCAACGCTCGCGCAGCGCGTTGATCGAGGCGATCGCCGTCCAGTGCTCGTTGATTTCACCGCTGCGGCTGGCCGACAGCTTGAAGTTGCGCAGGTCGATGTAATCGGTCTGCTCATCGTAGGCACTGGCGGTGAAGGCGTACCAGCCATCCAGCCAGGCGAAGGCCGGAATGCGGTAGCTGGTGACCAGACTCTTGCGCTTCTGCGCATAGTCCAGCTGGGTGTTCATTTTGTGGCCGCGGTTGTTCAGGAACCGCCGTTCCAGACCGCCGCGCACACCGGCGCCACTCTCGCTGCCGTAGCTCAGGCCGGCGGTGTAGATCGACCGCTTGGCCCGGGTCAGGTTGACGTCCACCGGCACGTCGCCGTTGGCATCGGCCTGGTCCGGGCGGGGCTGGATGTCGATCACGCTGAAGTAGTCCAGCTTGGTCAGCGACTCGCGCAGGCGGTCCAGCTTGCCTTCGTGGAAATAGCTGCCCTTTTCCCAGTACACCAGCGGGTCGAACAGCTTGTCGACGAAATAGTCCTGGTGGAAGCGGATATCGCCCATGTTGTAACGGCGGCCGCTGTCCCAGGTCAGGTCGATGTCGGCGGCATTGTCGGCACGGGTAACCTGCACCTGGCGCTGGGTGTAGTCGGCATCGAAATAGCCGCGCTCGGCCAGGCGCCGGGTCACGGTGATCTTGCTGGCTTCGTACTGGGTATGCTCGAAACGCTGGCCCTTGCGCGGCTTGAACTTCTCCAGGTCTTCCTGCAGGTACTGGTCCAGCTGCGCCGGGCCGGTGATGTCGATGTGCTCGCGCCGCACCAGCGTCGGCGGGCCCTTGTCGACCTGGATCACCACCCGCAGGTTCTCGCCCTCGCGCGGACTGTCCACCTTGATCACCGGGTTGTAGTAGCCGAACGGCTCCAGTGCTTCCCGGGTCTGGCGCTCGGCCTGGGACAACAGATACTCCAGCCGCGACTCGCCCTGGGGCTTGCCGATGGTGTCGTACAGCGACAGCGAGACCTCGATGTTCTCGATCATCTCGGCGTCGTCGCCCTTGTCCAGTCCTTTGATTTCCACCTTGTCGATGGTTCCGCGTGCGTGTGCCACCGAGGCGGTGACCAGCGACAGGAACATCAGGGGAAGGGCGTAATTCTTTGGCTGCATGGGGACAGCATAACGGGCCATTGCGAGCATGCGAAATCGGCGGGGCTGTTTCAGAATGACGGTGAAGGCCCCGTTAAAATCGCGCAGAACATCGGCTACGTCGTTTTCAAGCGGATCGATGCCGACACCTCGCCGGACAGATCCGTCCGCACGCGCGTGCGGCACCGCCCACGCGGCCGACACCCGCGCTCATGACAGGCCTGAAACGCAGAAGGCGCGAGCGGCCGGGGCCGTCGCGCCTTCTGCATTACCACCGGCGGGCAGGACTGCCCGCCACGCCTCAGCTGGACAGGTGCTCGATCGCCGCCACGCTGCCCAGGCGGTCGCCCAGGCGCTTGAGCAGCGCCAGGCGGTTGCCGCGCAGCGCCGGGTCCTCGGCATTGACCATCACCGCATCGAAGAACGCATCCACCTGCGGGCGCAGGCGCGCCAGGCGGTTCAGCACACTCACGTAGTCCTTGTGGTGCAGGCTGGCGTTGCTGTCGTCGATGGCCGCTTCCACCGCCTCGGCCAGTTCGCTTTCAGCGGGCTCAGCCAGCAGCGCCGGGTCGACCATGCCGGGAATGTCGCCCTCGGCCTTGCGCAGGATGTTGCGGATGCGCTTGTTGGCCGCGGCCAGCGCATCGGCTTCGGGCAGGGCCGCGAAGATGCCGATGGCGTCGATGCGACGGTCCAGGTCATACAACGACGCCGGCTTCAGCTCGGCCACCGCGTTGAAGTGCGTGGCCGGCACGCCCTTGTCGGCGTAGTAGCCACGCAGGCGGTCCAGGATGAAGTCGTACAGCTCCTGCGGCAGCGCGTCGGTCTTGCGCTCGGCACTGGGCTGCACGGCGGCCGGCAGGCCGGCCAGGGCGCTGTCCACCAGCGCGCGCAGGTCCAGGTCGAACCCGCTCTCGATGATCGTACGGGCCAGCCCCAAGGCATTGCGGCGCAGCGCGAACGGGTCCTTGTTACCGGTCGGCTTCAGGCCCGCGGCGAACCCACCGGCCAGGGTGTCCAGGCGTTCGGCAATGGCCAGCACCTTGCCCAGCGCCGACAGCGCGATGTCATCGCCGCCGAAGCGGGGCTGGTAGGCCTCGTCAATGGCCAGCGCAACCTCGGGCGACTCGCCGCCGGTCAGCGCGTAATGCCGGCCGGCGATGCCCTGCAGCTCCGGGAACTCGTTGACCATGCGCGACTGCAGGTCGTTCTTGGCCAGCAGTGCGGCACGCTTGGCCAGCACCGGGTCGGCGCCCACCTGCGGGGCGATCACTCCGGCCAGCGCCACCACGCGGCCGACCTTGTCGGCCACGCTGCCCAGCTTGGCCTGGTAGGTCACGGTCTTCAGGCCGTCGCCCATCGATTCCAGGCCCTGCTTGAGGTCTTCGTCGAAGAAGAACTTGGCGTCGGAGAAGCGCGGGCGGATCACCCGCTCGTAGCCCTTGGACACCTCGTTCACGTCCTTGGATTCGATGTTGGCGATGCCGATGAACTTCTCGGTCAGCTTGCCGCCGGCATCGAGCACCGGGAAGAACTTCTGGTTGATCTCCATGGTTTCGATCAGCGCTTCCTGCGGCACCGCCAGGAATTCGCGCTCGAAACTGCACAGCACCGGTGCCGGCCATTCCACCAGGTTGACCACCTGCTGCAGGTTGTCCTCGGTGATCCGCGCCTGGCCACCGGCCGTGGCGGCGGCAGCGTTGACCTGCTCGACGATGCGCGCACGGCGCACGTCGGCATCCACCAGCACGAAGGCGGCCTGCAGCGAACTGATGTAGTCCTCCGGCGAGGACAGCCACACGGTCTTGTCGTGCATGAAACGATGGCCGCGGCTCATGCGGTCGGCCTTCAGGCCCAGCACCTCGGCCTCGATGATCTCGGTACCGTGCAGCAGCACCAGCCAATGCACCGGGCGCGCGAAGCCATAGGCATGGCTGCCCCAGCGCATCGGCTTGGGGATCGGCATGGCCGCGATCGCCTCGCGCAGGATCTCCGGCAGCAGCGCGGCGGTGCGCGCGCCCGGGGTGGTGGAACGGTGCACGAAGCGTTCGCCCTTGGCGTCGCTGGTGCGCTCCAGCGCGCTCCAGTCGATCCCGGCCTTGGCCGCGAAGCCCTGCAGGGCCTTGGTCGGCTGACCCTCGGCGTCCAGCGCGATGTTCAGGTACGGGCCCAGCACTTCGCTGTGCTGTTCGGGCTGTTCAACGGCCACGCCGGGCAGCAGCACGGCCAGGCGGCGCGGGGTCGACAACGGCTTGGCATCGCCGCGTTCGATGGCCACGCCACGCTTGGCCAGGCCATCGACCATGCCATCAAAGAAAGCCTGGGCCAGGCCCGGCAGCGCCTTCACCGGCAATTCTTCGGTGCCCAGTTCAATCAGCAGCGGCAGCATCGTGCTCATGCCTGCACCTCCTTGGCGGCGACGGCTTCGAGGCGCTTGGCCTCGTACAGCTTGGCCACCGCCTGGGCCAGCGCGCGCACGCGCAGGATGTAGCGCTGGCGCTCGGTCACGCTGATCGCGCGACGCGCATCCAGCAGGTTGAACGCATGGCTGGCCTTGCACACCTGCTCGTAGGCCGGCAGCGGCAGGCCCACATCGACCAGCGTCTGCGCTTCTTTTTCGCAGGCATCGAAGCGGTGGAACATTTCCTCCACATCGGCGTATTCGAAGTTGTAGGTGCTCTGCTCGATCTCGTTCTGCAGGTACACATCGCCGTAGGTGACCGGGGTGCCATCCGGACCGTAGGTCCAGATCAGGTCATAGACGTTGTCGCAGTTCTGCAGGTACATGCACAGGCGCTCCAGACCGTAGGTGATCTCGCCGAGCACCGGCTTGCACTCCAGGCCGCCGGCCTGCTGGAAATAGGTGAACTGGGTGACTTCCATCCCGTTCAACCACACTTCCCAGCCCAGGCCCCAGGCGCCCAGCGTCGGCGACTCCCAGTTGTCCTCGACAAAGCGCAGGTCGTGCACCAGCGGGTCGATGCCCAGCGCCTTGAGTGAATCCAGGTACAGCTGCTGGATGTTGTCCGGGCTGGGCTTCATCGCCACCTGGTACTGGTAATACCGCTGCAGGCGGTTCGGGTTTTCGCCATAGCGGCCGTCGGTGGGACGGCGCGAGGGCTGCACGTACGCGGCATTCCAGCTTTCCGGACCGATCGAGCGCAGGAACGTGGCCGGGTGGAAGGTGCCCGCACCGACCTCCAGGTCCAGCGGCTGGATCAGCACGCAGCCCTGCTGCGCCCAATACTGGTTGAGGGTCTGGATCAGGCCCTGGAAAGTGATGGCAACGTTCGTGGTGACGGACATGCGGCGGATTCTTGCCTGCAGGAGGGGTGCGCTAGTATAGCCAGCGACCGCGTTGCCGCCTTCCGGACGGCCCACCCCATTACTGCGCGCCTGGCGCGCTTCGAGGACTTTGGCGGATGGATCAGCGCCCACCGGTACCTTTCGCCCCTGCCACAGGCCCGGGGCCGGCCGCGCCGGTGCCGTTGCCGCCGGGTCGGCTCGGCTTCGACCAGGTGGCCGCCGCGCTGGTGGCCGATGGCCTGGTGGCCGAGGTCGACCTGGAGCGCATCCGGTTCTCGGCCCAGGGCGCGCGCAATGCCAGCGAGGTCCATCCGCTGGTGCTGCTGGCCAACCTGAAACTGGCCGCCGCCGGTGGCGGTGAACTCGGACTGGAACGGCTGACCGAATGGCTGGCCACCCGCACCGGCAGCCGCTACCTGCGCATCGACCCGACCCGGGTGGACGTGGCCTCGGTGACCGCCGTGGTGTCCCATGCCTACGCACGCCGCCACCGCTTCCTGCCGCTTGCGGTGGACGCCGAGCGCCTGCTGGTGGCCACCAGCGAGCCGCTGGTGCAGGAATGGCTGCGCGACCTGCAGCACCTGACCCGGCGCCGCATCGAGCTGGCGATGGTCAATCCGCTCGACCTGCACCGCTACACCATGGAGTTCTTCGGGGTCACCCGCTCGGTGCGCGGCGCACGCGGCGACGTACGCGGCGAAACCAACGGCACCCTGCCCAGCTTCGAGCAGCTGGTGGAACTGGGCCGCGCCGGCGACGTCAACGCCGACGACCAGCACATCGTGCACATCGTCGACTGGCTGCTGCAGTACGCCTACGAACAACGCGCCTCGGACATCCACCTGGAGCCGCGCCGCGACATGGGCCGCATGCGCTTCCGCATCGACGGGGTGCTGCACAAGGTGTTCGAAGTACCGCCGGCGGTGATGACCGCCGTGGTCAGCCGCATCAAGGTGCTTGGGCGCATGGACCTGGCCGAGCGTCGGCGCCCGCAGGACGGTCGCATCAAGACCCGCTCGCCGGGCGGCCGCGAGGTCGAAATGCGCCTGTCCACCATGCCCACCGCGTTCGGCGAGAAGTGCGTGATGCGCATCTTCGACCCGGATGCGGCCTTCAAGAGCATCGACCAGCTCGGCTTCAGCCCGCAGGAAGCGGCCGGCTGGACCGCCCTGGTCGAGCGCCCGCACGGCATCGTGCTGGTCACCGGCCCCACCGGCTCGGGCAAGACCACCACCCTGTATTCCACGCTCAAGCGGCTGGCCACCCCGGACGTGAACGTGTGCACGGTGGAAGACCCGATCGAGATGATCGCGCCGGAATTCAACCAGATGCAGGTGCAGACCAACATCGACCTGGATTTCGCCAGCGGCGTGCGCACCCTGCTGCGGCAGGACCCGGACATCATCATGATCGGCGAAATCCGCGACCTGGAAACGGCACAGATGGCGGTGCAGGCTTCGCTCACCGGGCACCTGGTGCTGTCCACCCTGCATACCAACGACGCGCCCTCGGCGATCACCCGCCTGCTCGACCTGGGCGTGCCGCACTACCTGCTGGCCTCCACCCTCAACGGCATCCTGGCCCAGCGCCTGGTGCGTACCCTGTGCCCCAACTGCAAGGTGCCGCGCCCGCTCAGTGCCGCCCAATGGGCGGTGCTGGCTGATGCCGATGAAGCATTACCTGAGTCACCCACGCCATATGCACCGGCTGGTTGCATCGACTGCCGGCGCACCGGTTACCTGGGTCGGGTGGGGCTGTATGAGTTGCTGCCATTGGGTTCGCGCCTGCGCAGCCTGATCCGCGCGGACATGGATCTGGCCGCTTTCAACCGTGCCGCGCGTGCTGAAGGGGTGCGAACCCTGCGCCGCGCGGGACTTGAAAAGGTGGCCGCAGGGCTGACTACAATCGAGGAAGTCCTGTCAGTGCTGCCGCCCCCGGATGAATTCCGCCCCGTTCCTGATTCTTGAAACCGGCCAACCCGTCGCCTCGCTGCGTCGTTACGGGCGTTTTCCGCATTGGATCCGCGTGGCGGCCGGGCTGGACGCCGACGAAACGGTGGTGGTGGATGTCGAACACGGCGGCGCCCTGCCCGACCACCGCCACTTCGCCGGGGTGATCGTCACCGGCTCGGCCGCCTACGTCACCGACCGCGCCGACTGGAGCGAGCGCAGCGCACAGTGGCTGCGCGGCGTGGTCCACGACGACCGCCCGGTATTTGGCATCTGCTACGGCCACCAGCTGCTGGCGCACGCCCTGGGCGGCGAAGTGGCCTACAACCCGGCCGGCCGCGAGTCCGGCACCATCGAGCTGGCCCTGGACCCGTCGGCCAGCAGCGACCCGCTGTTTGCCGGGCTGCCCGAGCGGTTCCCGGCCCACGCCACCCACATGCAGACGGTGCTGCGCGCACCGGAGGGCGCGTCGATCCTGGCGCGCTCGGCGCAGGACAACTGCCACGCCTTCCGTTTCGGCCGCCAGGCCTGGGGCGTGCAGTTCCACCCGGAGTTCGCCACCCACCACATGCGCGGCTACGTGCGCGCCCGCGCCGAATGCATCCGCAGCCACGGTGGCTGCGCCCGCAGCGTGGCGCGCGGGGTCAGCGCGGCACCGTTGGCGCGGCAGCTGCTGCGCCGTTTCGTGCGCCAGGCCCGCAACGCCTGAGCCGCGTCCCGGGCACTGCGACGCAGCGTCCCGGCATTGCTGCCCGGCCTTCAGGTGGCGCGTCCGGAAAACAGGGATAATCGAACGGATTCGGGGCGGCTGCGCCCCTTCCCCCTGCTTCCGGAATGGTATGAGCGAGATTCGCAAGCTGCCCGCCTCGGCCGGCGCCCAATGGCTGCTGGACGCGTTTTCCCTGTATGCCCGCGCACCGATGCAACTGGCCGTGATCGGCGTGGTGTGGATGCTGACCACCTCGCTGATCCTGCTGCTGGCCCAGCTGCTGCCGGGCTGGCTGGGGCTGATGGTGCAGCTGCTGTCGCTGGCGGTGGGCCCGCTGATGTTCGGCGGCATGCTGTGGGCCGTCAGCGAGATCGACCAGGGCCGTCCCGGCCTGCCGACCCACCTGCTGCAGCCCATCCGCGACCGTCGCGTCACCCACCTTCTGGTGCCGCTGGCGATCCAGCTGATCGCCATCATCGCGTTGGGCACGCTGCTGTTTGCGTTGATCGGCAGCGAAGGCTTCAGCGCCTTCAACGACCTGCTGCACCGCGCGCAGGAACTGCAGCAGTCCGGCAAGCAGCTCAGCAACGAAGAGACCCTGGCGCTGATGGCCAACGTGCCGGTCAAGCGCATCATGCTGTGGATCCTGATCGCCTTCGCCACCTTCGTGGCGCTGAGCATGGCCATGTTCGCGCAGCCGGCGCTGGTGGTGTTCGACCGTCAGAGCGGCATGCACGCGCTGCGCATGAGCCTGCAGGGCTGCATCGAGAACTTCCCGGCCATGGCCGTGTTCATGGTGCTGGGCCTGATCGCGGCGATGTGCATCTACTTCCTGGTGTTCGTGCTGATGCAGGTGGCCCTGCTGCTCGGCGGCATGGGAGCGGCCGCGTTCGTCATGCAGCTGTCGATGACCACCGTGATCATGCCGCTGTACGTCGGCGCGGTGTACGCCGCCTGGAAGCAGATGTTCGCGCACCGCGGCCGCACCCCGCCGCCGGTACCCGGCGGCCCCGGCAACGTCTTCGCCGCCTGATCGACCACAAAAAACCCCGGCATCTGCCGGGGTTTTTGTTCACGACGCCCGCCACCGATCACCCCGCCGGCTTCACCACCGACGACGGCACCAGCCACCGCGCCGCGTGAATGCCCAGCTCGTACAGCACGCACATCGGGATCGCCAGCAGCAGCTGCGACACCACGTCCGGCGGCGTCAGCACCGCGGCCACCACGAAGATGCCCACCACCGCATAGCCGCGGCTTTCCTTGAACTGCTGCGGCGACACCCAGCCCAGCAGCACCAGGATCACCATCGCCACCGGCAGCTCGAAACTGGTGCCGAAGGCGAAGAAGATCGCCAGCACGAAATCCAGGTAGGCGTTCGCATCCGGGGTGATCGCAATCACTTCGGGGCGGAAGGTGGTCAGGAAGTGGAAGACCGCCGGCAACACCAGGAAGTAGGCGAACGCGCACCCCAGGTAGAACAGCAGCACCGAAGACGCCAGCAGCGGCACCGCCAGGCGCTTTTCGCGCGCATACAGGCCGGGCGCCACGAACGACCACAGCTGGTACAGCAGCCACGGCACGGCCACGAACAGGGCCACGAAGAAGGTCAGCTTCAACGGCGCGAAGAAGGCGCCGGCCGGGTTGGTCGCAATCATCGTCTGCCCGTTGGGCAGCTGCGAGATCAGCGGCTCGGCCAGCCACGTATAGATCTTGCGCGAGAACGGCAGCAGCACCAGCAGCACCGCGAGCAGGCCGACGATCGCGCGCACCAGGCGCGCACGCAGCTCGATCAGGTGTTCCACCAGCGAGCTTTCCGGGTACTCGTGTTCACTCATCGCGGTGCCTGCTCGTCGCGCGGCAGCGGCGCGTCCTGTGCGGTGTCGGGGTGAGGCGCGCCGACCGGCGCCGTTTCGACAGGCGCCGCCACGCGAGGCGCGGTGCCATCGATGCCGGGCGGGGCCATCGCATCACGCACCGGCTCGGCCACGTCGACGGCATCGGCCGCCACCACGTGCTGGGCCACGCTCGCCGGGGAGCCGGGCGCGGGGCCGGTCATCACCGGTTCGTCAGCGGCGGCGGCCACGTCGTCGCCGTGTCGGGCCACGTCCTGGCGCATCTGCTCGGCTTCGCGGCGCACCGCTTCACCACTGGCGCGCAGCTGCGCCTCGGTGTCCTGCACGGAGGCCTGCACGTCGCGGAACTGCCGCTTGATTTCATCGGCGTGCAGTTCGCGCTCCAGTTCCTGCTTCACCGAATCCCATTGGGTCCGCGCACGGCGCACCCACAGCCCGGCAAAGCGCGCGGCCTTGGGCAGGCGCTCGGGACCGAGCACGACCAAGGCCACGACCGCGATGACCAGCAGTTCACTGAAACCGATATCGAACACGCCCGCCGGTCCCGATCAGCGCGGGTCGCGATCGTGCTCGGTCTGCGACGTCGTCGTCGAGTCCTGCGGGCGCGAGGCGTCGTTGAGCTGCGCCTTCGGCTTGTCCTCGTCGTGCATGCCCTTCTTGAATTCCTTGACGGCGCTGCCAAGGTCCTTGGCGCCGCTGGTCAACTTCTTGGTGCCGAACACCAGCAGAACGATGACCAGCACAACCAACCAATGCCAGATGCTGAAACTGCCCATGAGCCGCTCGCGTTACGTAGTGATCAGACGGTTGAGCATAGCGCACCGGGTGTTAGCCGGCGCGCGTGACGAAAGTCAGTTGCCGTCCAGTGATTCCGTGCGTACTTCACCTTCGCCAACGGCCTGGAAGCCCTGCTGCGGCGCGGGCTGGGCCGGGGCCGGCTGCAGCGGAGCGGTAGTGGCACCGGACGCCGGTGCCTGTTCAGCCACCGGCGCGGCGACCGGGGCCGCCTGGCGCGCAGCCGGGGCCGGGGCGCTGCCAGCGGTGCCACGCTTTTCGCGGGCGGTGTAGGTGGCTTCTTCCAGACGGTCGCGGAAGGCCACCACGTCGATCGACGGCGGCTCGCCCATACGGCCCTCGAACACCATCCGCGGCGTGGTGTTGCTGCCGTAGGCGTCCAGGTTGGCGGCATCGTCGATCTGCAGCACCGCGCCGTCCAGCGCGACGCCGGCAAACAGGCCGCGGGCACGCGACCACGACCAGATCTCGGCCTTCAGCTGGCCATCGGTGGCCGCCGCCGCGTTGCGCCCTACCGGGCCGGCTGCCACGCCGGCATCGGCGCCGAGGGTGAACTTGCCGTTGACGAGGTTGTCCAGGCTGCGGTCGTTGCGGAACACCAGCACCACGTCCGAGGACTGCACGCCGGCCTGGAAGCCGATGCTGCCGCCGGTGAGCTTCACGAACACCGGGTTGGACCAGCTGCCATCGGCATTCTTCACCGACATCAGGCCATGGCCCCGGCGCCCGCCGATCACCAGACCGGCCTTGATCGTGTCGGGAATGACGACAATCGCGCGGCCTTCGTCCAGCAGCTTGTCGGGGATGCCCTGTTCGGGGATGTTCTGGATTTCATTGAGCACACGCACCGCATTGCGGGCGCGCTGGTCTTCCTGTGGTCCGGCCATCGCCTGGGTGGACAGCAACAGGCTGGCGGAGATCAGCAGTACAAGGCTGAGGCGGCGCATGGGTGGGCTCCAGAAGTCGATCACACAAGATAGCGGTAGGTAGGACCATTGGTCGATACGCTTCCCGACGTTAGAAGCCCCGCGATGAATCCGCAATGAGTGATGCCGTCTATTGATATACCCAACGCATCACAACGATGGGTGGAATCCATCCCGCCAATCGCGCAGACCTGCGAGAATGGGCCCATGCTCGACGCACCCGACACCGCCGTGCTGGCGGTCAATCTAGGCACGCCCGAGACGCCAACCGCCCCGGCGGTGCGTCGCTACCTGGCTGAATTCCTCAGCGATCCGCGCGTGGTCGCGATCCCGCCGATTCTGTGGAAACCCTTGCTGTACGGGCTTATCCTGCCCCTGCGCAGCGGCCGCTCGGCGGCCAAGTACGCCCAGGTGTGGCTGCCCGACGGCTCCCCGCTGATGGTCTACACGCGCCAGCTGGCGCAGGCGATGCAGGCGTTGATGCCCGACGTGCGGGTGCGCCATGCGATGCGCTACGGCGCCCCGGCACTCACCGCCGAGCTGGACCGGCTGGCTGCCGAGGGCATGCGCCGGATCGTGGTGCTGCCGCTGTATCCGCAGTATTCCACCACCACCACCGCCTCCATTGAAGACCAGGTGCGCGCGTGGCAGCCGCGCCACCCTGCCGTCACCGTCACCCTGGTGCGCGATTACGCGGTGGACCCGGACTGGGTGGCGGCCGTGGCCGGCAGCATCCAGCAGGCCTGGCAGCAGCACGGTCGCGGCGAAAAGCTGGTGTTCTCTTTCCACGGCATCCCGCAACGCCTGGCCGACGCCGGCGATCCATACCCGCAGCGCTGCGAGGCCAGCGCCCGCGCCATCGCCGATGCGCTGGGGCTGCCCGACGACGCCTGGCAGCTGACGTACCAGTCGCGTTTCGGCCGCGAGAAGTGGCTGCAGCCCTATGCCGAACCCACGATGTGGGCCATGGCAGAAAGCGGCGTGCGCCGCATCGACGTGGTCTGCCCCGGGTTCGCCACCGACTGCCTGGAAACCCTGGAGGAAGTGGCGCTGGGCTTCACCGAAACCCTCGCCGCGCGCGGCGCGCAGATGCGCTACATCCCCTGCCTCAATGCGGCGCCCGAACACGCCTTGGCGTTGTCGCGGTTGAGCATCGCCGCGCTCGCATGACCTTGCAGCCCTTCACGCTGGAGGTGCAGGGCGTGCACGCCGCGGGACTGCGCGCGCCACAGCGCGAGGGCAGGCGGGTGCTGGCCCTGCACGGCTGGCTCGACAACGCGGCCAGCTTCGTGCCGCTGGCTGCCCAGCTGCCGGCACTGGACCTGGTGGCCCTGGACCTGCCCGGCCACGGCCACAGCGCGCACCTGCCGCCGGGAACCCAATACAACACGCCCGGCGCGATCTGCCATGTGCTGGACGTCGCCGATGCGCTGGGCTGGGACCGTTTCACCCTGCTCGGCCATTCGATGGGCGCCGGCATCGCCAGCCTCACCGCCGCCGCCGCGCCGGAGCGGGTCGAGCGCCTGGTGGCGATCGAAGCGCTCGGTGGCCTGCGCGGTCCCGAAGATGAAACCGCGCAGCGTCTGCGCGACCACGTGCGCGCCGCCCGTGCGCTGCCGGGCAGGAACCTGCGGGTGTTTGCCGACCTGGCCGCGCCGATCCGCGCACGGATGATGGCCAACCAGCTCAGCGAGCCCTGCGCGCGGCTGCTGGTGGAGCGCGGGGTCAAGCCGGTCGAGGGCGGCTACAGCTGGTGCAGCGACCCGCGCCTGATGCTGCCCACTGCGTTGCGCCTCAGCGAAGCGCAGATCGACAACCTGCTGGCGGCCATTGAATGCCCCACCCAGGTGATCTACGCCACGCCTGCGCAGTCGTATTACCCCGAACCCCTGCGCAGCCAGCGCATCGGCCTGCTGCGGGATGGCCGGCTGTCCGTGTTTCCCGGCACCCATCACCTGCACATGGAGCATCCGCAGGTGGTTGCCGAGGTGATCACCGGCTTCCTCGCCGGCTGACAGCGCCGCCATCGGTCGCACGGTCCGCGGCGTGCCGCCGCCAGTACCTGCAGGCGGCCCTGCGGCATCCTGACGCACTCAACTTCCGCGCTGCCCGGCCGATACCCGTAAGGCAGCCCGGCACGTTCGGCCTGTGTCGCCGCTTGCTCCGCCGTCGCGAAGCCGCGCATCACTCCAAGGCTTCAGGGAAGGTCGTCGCAATGCCGTGTTGGCCGTGCCATCGCCCACAGGACCGGGCCATGCCGGCGGTGTTCCGCACCGTCGATGCGTCGCTATCGACCGCGCGCGGCATGCGGGCCTCTTCCCTCCTCGTCTTCCCCGCAGCGCCCACCGCATCGACGGTGACCGGCGCGCCATTGGCCTGTCCGCTTCCGCGCGCGACCGGCCGTCCCTGCTTCTGAATCCCGGAGTCGCCATGTCTGCCCTTCCACTTGTTGCGCCGCGCCCACCCGACCCTTCCCGCGCGCCCCGTCCGCCCGCCCTGTTGCAGCGCCTGGACGGCACCGTCGCGGTGGCCGCTGCGCTGCTGCTGGCCGCTGGCTGCGGTACGGCGCTGTGGCAGCGGCAGTGGGGGGGGTCGTTGACCATTCTCGTGGCCGCTGTGCTGCTGGCGGTGCTGGCGCTGCGTACCCGCCGGCAGACCCAGCGCTGGCAGCGCGATCTGCAGCAGGCCGACGCCGCCGCGCGTGCCCTGGCCGAGCAGCAGCAGCGGGCTGCCACCGTGCATACCGAGGACGCGCAGATCCACCGTGCACTGGATGTCTCGCGTACCGCGATGATGATCGCCGACAACGACCACGTGATCCGCTACGTGAACCGGTCGGTGGTGACCCTGTTGCGCAACCAGCAGGCCAGCCTGCGTGAGGCGTTCCCCGACTTCGACGTCGACACGCTGGTGGGCAGCAGCATCCACCGCTTCCACGTGAACCCCGATCGCATCCGCGCCATCCTCAACACGCTGCAGCAGGTGCACCACGGCCGTGTGCGGATCGGCCCGGTGCATTTCGCCCAGGTGGTGACGCCGGTGTTCGACGACCACGGCGAGCGTCTCGGCTTTGCCGTGGAGTGGCACGACCGCACCGCGGAACTGCAGCTGGAAACCGCCGTGGCCGACATCGTCGCGGCGGCCGCCAAGGGCGACCTGGACCGGCGCCTGCCGTCGGCCGAGGGCACGGCCAGCTTCCTCGACGGCCTCACCGGCGGCATCAACCAGCTGCTGCAGAGCGTGGGCGGCACCGTGGGCGAAGTGCGCCGCGTGCTGGCGGCGTTGGCCCGCGGTGACCTGGACCAGCGCATGCACGGCCAGTTCGAGGGCGCGTTCGCCGCCATGCAACGCGATGCCAATGCCACCGCCGAACAGCTCACCGCCATGGTGCAGCGTATCCAGCAGTGCACCGGCGCGATCGCGCAGGCCGCCGGCGAGATCGCCAGCGGCAACAGTGATCTGTCCGAGCGCACCGAGCGCCAGGCCGCGCACCTGGAAGAAACCGCCGCCTCGATGGAGGAGCTGACCTCCACCGTCCGCCAGAACGCCGAGCATGCGCGCCAGGCCAGCACGCTGGCCCAAGGCGCACAGGACGTTGCCGGCCGCGGCAGCGCGGTGGTTGGCCAGGTGGTCACCACGATGGAGGCCATCCAGACCGCGTCGCGGCGGATCGGCGACATCACCCGCGTCATCGACGGGATCGCGTTCCAGACCAATATCCTGGCGTTGAACGCGGCGGTGGAGGCAGCACGTGCAGGCGAGCAGGGCCGCGGATTCGCAGTGGTGGCCAGCGAAGTGCGCACCCTGGCGCAGCGCTCGGCCGAGGCGGCCAAGGAGATCAAGGGCCTGATCGATGCCTCCGTGGAGCAGGTCGCCGACGGCGCGCACCTGGCACAGGATGCCGGCAAGACCATGGCCGAGATCGTCGGCAGTGTGGCAGCGGTCAGCGGCATCATGGCCGAGATCTCGTCGGCATCGCAGGAACAGGCCAGCGGCATCGATCAGGTCAACCAGACAGTCGTGCAGATGGACGATGCCACCCAGCAGAACGCGGCATTGGTCGAAGAGGCCAGCGCCGCGGCACGCCTGTTGGAAGAACAGGCCGCCGAACTGAGCGAAGCGGTTGCGGTGTTCCGGCATGGACAGGCCACACAGACAGCAGCGCCGGTACGGCGTGCAGTTGCCGCCGTGGCCTGAGCAGCTCATTCCGGTTGGCCCGCGCATGGCGCGGGTAGCAGGTAACACAACAAAACGGCGCCCGCGAGGGCGCCGTTTTTGTTTGGCTGTGACCCTGGGTAGAGCCGACCGTTGGTCGGCTGCCCTGTGACACCGTCGGGGGTGGAGCCGACCGTTGGTCGGCTCCACGGGTATTCAGGGCTCCACGCATGCCTTCCGGTGAGAGCCGCACGCCTTCGGAAGGGCCGATGCTCGGCAGGGGATATTCCACGTACACCGCAACGCCATTGCCACGTGCAGCCGACCAACGGTCGGCTCTACCGGTAGGGCGGAGCGCTGCTCGGCAGGGGTATTCCACGTACACCGCAACGCCTTTACGACGTGCAGCCGACCAACGGTCGGCTCTACCCCGGTAGGGCCGAGCGCTGCTCGGTAGGGGTATCCCACGTACATCGGAACGCCATTGCGACGTGCAGCCGACCAACGGTCGGCTCTACCGGTAGGGCAGAGCGTTGCTCGGCAGGGGTATTCCACGTACACCGCAACGCCATTGCGACGTGCAGCCGACCAACGGTCGGCTCTACGCCGCGGGGTGCGGGGTGCGCGCATGGCGCGCGCCCGGAAACGCACAAAGAAAAACCCCGCTGCGTGAGCAG